>NZ_CP121197.1:3029840-3344760 GCF_029625215.1 Aurantibacillus circumpalustris | reverse complement strand
CTGATAATTTAGCTTCACGTTTAAAAAATCCACCTGGAAATCTTCCGGCAGAAGCATATTTCTCTTGATAATCAACGGTGAGTGGTAAAAAATCTACCCCTTCTTTAGCGTCTTTGTTACTTACAATGGTTGCAAGTATCATGGTATCGCCAATTCTAACAACAACAGAGCCGTCTGCTTGTTTTGCTAGTTTTCCTGTTTCTAAGCTAATCAAACGGCCATCGCCAATATCAAAGCTGTGTGTAATTCCTGTCTGTGACATGTTTTTGTTTTTTTGTTTTAGTGTTCCGACGTTTTCGGAACTGATTTATATTGTTTTATTTTTTCTTCTTCTTCTTTAACGCTGAGAGACTGAGGCACAAAGGCACTGAGTTTTCTATGTGTACAATTCAACGTGAAGTTCTGATGGATTGAGGATTCGATTTTATTTTCTCTGTGCCTCAGCGTCTCTGTAACTCTGCGTCGAAAAACCGTAAGATTTAAACAAAAAAGGCACTTCGATTAGTTTTTCGAAATGCCCCTTTTAAATAAATCAATACCCGATTATTTACGGATATCTAAAGTTTTAATGATCGCACGGTAACGCATTAGATCAGTTTTTTTCAAATAATCTAATAACGAACGACGTTTTCCAACTAAATTTAATAAGGCACGTTGTGTGCCAAAATCTTTTTTATTACCTTTTAAATGACCTGTTAAATGGTCGATACGAAGTGTAAATAATGCTATTTGTGACTCAGAGCTCCCTGTGTTTTTCTCAGTTCCGCCGTGTTTCTTAAAAATCTCTTTCTTTACTTGTGATGATAAATACATTCTTTTCTTTTTTTATGAGGCGACAAATATAACAAATATTAAATAAACAGCAAAAAAAACACACACGATAACTCATTTTTTTACGGTTAATTGAGCATAAATTTTTAGAGAAGAGATTGTTACAATAAATTGGTTTAAAAATAATGTAAACCCCCCTGTTTTCTATTCAAAAACAAGGGTTTTAGTAGTTAAATTAGTTTTTAATAATTCTTGAATTATACACTATTTTAGCACTTTCTTGAATTTTAATAAAATAAACGCCATTTGCTTGGTTTTGAAGATCCAATATTGTTTCTGATCCAGTAACCGCTTGTTTTATGATTGAAGATCCAATAGCACTAAACACTTCTATAATAGCATTAGAGTCAGTAGAATTTGTATGAATAATGAAAATGCCGTTGCTTGGATTAGGAAAAACACGAATACCAGCAAACAGATTGGTGTTTTCAGCCAACCCATTGCAAGTGGCAACCTTAACATTTATCTGAGTACCTGCCACGCATCCATCTGCGGACGTTCCAGTAACACTATAATTATAGGTAATGGTATTTGATGGAGTAATTACAACTACCGTGTTTGTTGAATTTGAGCCATTACTCCACGAGTAGGTGGCAGCTCCGGAAGCAGTGAGTGTATTAGTTTCTCCTTTGCACATTAACGACCGTTGAGCCACAGCCGTTACCGTTGGATTAGGGTTAACAGTAATAGTTGTAGAATTTTTACCAGTACAGCCGTTTAGACCAATCACTGTAACTGAATAATTAGTTGTTACTGAAGGGGTAATGTTTGATAAACTTGAAAAACCTGAAAAGCCAGTGCTCCAAGTATATGAGGTCCCTGCGCCTCCAGTAGCCGCTATAGTAACTTGCTCTCCAACGCAAATTGCAGTGGGTGAGGTAATACCCGGCGTGAATGAGTTTACGGTAACATTTACTAACTTAATATCTATACAGCCAAGCGCATTCGCGCCAAGCGCGGTGTATACGCCTGTTGCAAGCGGTGTGCTTAAAAGACTGAATGTATTCACCGTGGTTGTTCCGGTGTCCCAAGTGTAAGAAACCGCTCCGTTGGCTGTTAAATAAAGAGTTCCACCCAGGCAAACACTGGCGGAAGTGGGAACATTCATCGATGTAAATGTATTTACACTCACTATAACATTTGCTGTATTTGTGCAGCCGGCGTTATTGGATCCTGTTACAACGTAAGTGGTAGTGAGAGCAGGAGTATCAGTGAAAACAGCTGTGTTTACAGGCGATCCACCGGTTGCCCAAGTGTAAGAGATGGCGCCGCCTGCTGTAAATGTAACCGGAGTTCCCAAACAAACGCTACTGGTATTGCTGATTGCGGTTACTGGTAATGGAGTTACCTGAATACTAATAAGTGTAGAAACTGGGCAGCCCAAGGTATTTGTGCCAACCACGGTGTAAACAGTATTTGTAGCAGGAGATACTACGATACTTTGTGAAGTGGGTCCAGGCACATTCCAGGTGTACGTTGATACACCGGCGGTAGACAAAGTGGCACTGCCACCGGTACAAATGGCTGTGGAGCTTGCGGTTGCACTAATATTGCTGTTGTTTATAAAAACAGCCTCCATGCCGAAATAGCCAAAATTTTGGGTAATTGCGTTGAGTACGCCTCCTGTGAGTGCTGTTGAATAATAGAGATTAGCCGGTAAATAGGGAGAAGCCTCTGTTCCTGCGGGATAATAGGCAATCGCATTGCCAGGCACCATTTGTGCAAATCCTAAATAATAGGTGGTGTTAGCAGTCAAGGCCTGTGGCGTGGTAAAGGTAAATGTCTGGAACCCAGTAGCCGAAGTAAGTATAACAGTATTTGTTGTTGCAATGATAACACCTGAAGAACTCAATAAAGCAGCGTAAACCATATTACCTGCGTTGGTAGCGTTATTACTCACGTTGCCTCGTATTCCTATCAAATTAGATGCGACTGGATTTAAATAAGGTGTTGCAATTATTCCAGATCCGGTTCCAAAACCTACGGCATTGGAAGTATAGTTGCCAGTGGCAGGATTTTGCGCCCATTGATTACATGTTACACTTTGAGAATAAGTTGACGAATTGTTAGTGTTATTTTGATCTGAAGGAATCGATACTGAAATAGTATTAGCACCTATCAATTGAGGATTAAATGCTGAAAACGTAACTGTACTGGACGTTCCAGCAGCAAGAGATGGAATCGTTTGGGGATTTACAAAAGTATTTGCACCAGTTACATTTAAGTTCACAGAAATGTTATTTTGAGTGGCTGATCCGGAGTTTCTTATTATTGCTTTTATACTGTGTGGCGTATTAAACGATACATTTACTTTACCAGGCACTTCTAAACCAATAACTTGTATATCATTTGTGTAAGGGTTTGTAAAGCCAAATAAAAATGATGGCCTGAAGGCAGTCGTTCCTAAAGTTGTTGGGGCTGAAGATGCCGAATTTCCAGATGCACAGCCGGGATTTAAATTGGCACCGCCATCTGCGCAGTAGGTTCCAATATTTGTCGTCGTACCAGAGGCGTAAGGTCCTGTTGAATACCAATCATAAGCAACGTAAATGCCACCACCTGTATAAACGAACGGAGTTGACAAAGTAAGAATTATTGAACTTGTTGTAGTTGAAAGTGGAACCGTCATAATGTTGGCATATACAGTAGTCATTCCCGTAGGTATGGTAGCCCAGTTGGTACCTTTTAAATAAGTTACATCTGTAGTGTTTTGTAAGTAAACAGTAAAGTTTCCAGTTACAGGAATATTCACCGACCCTGTAGTGGATAGGGTGAATCCAAATAAAGAAATAGAGGTGGCATTAGGTATGTTTGTTAGTTCAGATTGCATAACCAAAGCGCAAGCTCTTAAATAAGCATGAGTTGAAGTGCCATTTGGAGCGCGAACTTGGGTCGTGGTGTTATCAAGAGGCGCCTCAATAATAAGAGTAGCTTGGCTAAAAGCAAAATTAACGGAGCAGCAAAGAGCAATAATAAAAAAGGTAATTTTTTTCATAGTTAGTTTTTAAAGGGTTATTGTAAATTTAAATTATTTAGTCAAACCCTCAAAAAAATTAACTTTTAGGATTCTCATTAATTTGAGCCTAAAAAGCATAGAAGTATAAAGCTTTTATTGAAAAACAAAAAGTTAAACTAAAGAAAAAAGTAAAAAATCTATGTTTTAAATTAATGAGAGTTAAAAGCCTGTGCCAAAACTCATCATACTTTCCCTTTTCATAGGTTGTATCGTCATTACCGGTATGTTGCTAATATCAACAATTCTCTGAGAATCGGTCCCAGTAAAGAAGCCTTTTATACCTAAGTCTGCTCTATTCATGATCATAATGAGGTCAGCTTCGATTTTATTGCCGTATTCAACAATGCTCGCTGCGATATCTTTTGTAGGGACAGATTTGTTTGTACAAGAAATGCCTTTGCTTTTGATAAACTGTTTTACTTGAAAAGTGTAGGCTAATAATTTATTTTCGTAGTCTAAATTTTTCGCGTCAAAAACACCAATAATCCGAATACTAGCTCCAAAATATTTGGCAAATTGAATAGCAATATCAGTTTTTTCGCGTGTTTCCGGAGTAAGATCAAGTGGTAATAATATGTTTTCACAACCATCACGATGATCATCGCCTCTTATAGTTATTACCGGACATGGAGCTTTTCTAATTAATTTACTCGCGCTAGAGCCTATAATGTTCCTAAATCGCATGTGACTTTCTAAACCAGCAATAATTAAGGTTGCATTTATTTCTTCGGCAACTCTGTCCGTTTGATCATAAACATCTCCTTTAACACTCATGAAATCAGTGGGAACGGAACTCTCTTGCTCGGTTTGTTTAGCAAGTTTTGTTAGCGCTTCGTAGCTTTCATCACCAGTTTGCTCGTAAACGTGCAATAACACCATTTTTGAATGGGTATATTTGGCTAAATTATAAGATTGTCTTATAGCAGCTAAAGATTGTTTGGTAAAGTCGATGGGAATGAGAATAATTCCTCTTTCTTTAATTTGCATAGGATAGATTTCGCGTTTACAAAATTAGGGTTTTTATCGGTTATAGGACAATAATATTTAGTTTTTTTGGTCAAATCAGATTAAATTTCGATATTTGCACCCTTAAATTTTAAAACAAATAAAAAATGGCAGTAAAGATTAGACTACAAAGACATGGTAAGAAAGATTCAGCTTTCTTTCATTTAGTAGTTGCGGATGGTCGTGCACCACGTGATGGAAAATTCATTGAGAAGTTAGGAGTTTACAATCCAACTTCAAATCCTGCAACTATCGACATTAACTTCGATTCAACATTGAGTTGGTTAATGAAAGGCGCTCAGCCCACTGATACTTGTCGTGCGATATTATCGTACAAAGGTGTTATGATGAAAAAACACTTATTAGAAGGTGTAAAAAAAGGTGCTTTAACTGAAGCTCAAGTAGAAGAAAGATTTGCAAAATGGTTAGATGAGAAATCAGGAAAAATTCTTGGTAAACACGACCGTTTAAAAGATGAAACTTCTAAAAAAGCTAAAGATCGTCACAAAGCAGAATCAGCTTCAAAAGAAGCTAAAGCAGCAAAACTAGCTGAAAAACAAGCAGCAAGAGAAGCAGTTATTAAACAAGTTGAAGCAGAAGCTACAGCTACTCCTGATGCTCCCGCTGCAGACGCTCCTGCAACAGAAGAGTCAAACGGATAATATCAATTAATTCAAATATTTAAACCGTCTCTAACCAGAGACGGTTTTTTTTATTATTTTGTGACCATGTATGTGATAATTGCTGATAGTGGATCTACAAAAACAGATTGGATACTTTTAAAAGGGGAGCAGATTATTACTCAGGTAAAAACAATTGGCTTCAATCCCTATTTCCAAACCAAGGATCAGATAAATCTTGAAATTCTAAATCATTTAAAACCACAGATTCATGATTATTTGCATCAAGTTTCTGAAATTCATTATTACGGAACAGGATGCTCTACTTTAGAGAATTGTAAATTGGTGGAAGAGTGTTTAACGCTAACACTTGATGTACAAAAAGTGAACGTGTCGCACGATTTGCTGGCCGCGGCAAGAGCCTTGTGCAAGAGAGAGTGGGGTATTGCTTCGATTTTAGGTACAGGAAGTAATAGTTGCTTATACAATGGAAAAGAGATTCTTGAAAATGTTCCTTCTACCGGATATTTATGGAGTGATTATGGTGGAGGTTCTCAAATAGGTAAGCTCTTTATTAGAGATTATTTTGAAGAAAAACTACCTAAAGATTTATCGAGTGCTTTTGAAAAAGAAGGTTTTAATCGAGATGTAATACTAAACAATGTCTATAAAAAAAGTGTACCAGGTAAATACTTAGCTTCTGTAAGTCAATTTATGAGCCAGCATCGTGAGCATCCTTTTGTGAATAAGGTGCTTGTTGAGTGCTTTGACTCATTTTTTGTTCAACAGATTAGTAAATACACTGATTCAAAAAAATACAAGGTGCATACTTTGGGTTCAATCGGTTTTTATTACAAAGATCTAATTGCAAAAGTGGCGCACAAACATGGTTACGAAATAGGCAACGTAATCAAATCTCCTATAGAAGGGCTGATTCAATATCATACTCAAGTTTAATATTATGCAAAAAAAATTACTGTTACTTAGTTTTGTTGAAGGAGCAGCGGTAATGGCAGCAGAGCTTTGTGGCGCAAAGTTACTAGCTCCTGTTTTTGGAAGTAGTTTATATGTTTGGGCGTCGGTTATGGGAATCACTCTAGCAGCACTGGCAGGTGGTTATTTTTTTGGCGGTTGGATTTCCGAAAAATCAAATCAGTATTCTTTAAATTTATATAGAATACTGGCCATCGCATCGTTATTTTTATTGAGCATGCCTCTCTTAAGTTATTACGTTGTACCTAGAATTTCGTATTTACCATTTTTACCGGGAGTCATTTTCAGTACTTTTCTAGTATTATTTCTGCCTGTGTTTTTTTTGGGAGCCACATCTCCTTTATTTATTTTATTACAGACTAAGCAAAGTTTAGAAGCAGGAAAGGTGAGTGGAACTGTGTACGCTGTTTCTACGGTTGGTGGTATATTTGCCACCTTTCTATGTGGATTTTATTTAATACCAACGATTGGTTTAAATGCCTGTCTTTTGTTTTTTGGCGGTGTATTATTTATTGTAAATTTCATTGTTTTTAAATTTTTTAACCCAGCGCATTTTTTTTTAGTTATAAGTTTTGCCTATTTGAATTTTCAATTTATTCAAAAAAAAGGTGACTATCTTATGGGGTCTGATAGCATACTTGGACGGGTTGAAGTGAAGGATATTAAGGGATTTAATAATAAGTCTTACCGAATTTTAACCGTAAATGATATTGTTCAAACCGAAATGGATATTGAAACTAAAAGCTCTTTATCTAAATATGTAAGTTTGGTAGATACATTAGTGCCAAATTCTATCGGACCTAAAAAGGCTTTATTGCTAGGACTTGGCGGAGGATTAATTGCTAATTTATTAGAAAGTAAAAATTACAGAACCGATGGGGTAGAGTTAGATGAACGTATTATTGAAGCAGCAAAAAAGTTTTTTTTTCTTAATGAGAACGTAAATACCTTTTACGAAGACGCGCGTTACTTTTTAAATAAGTGTGAAGAAAACTACTCAGTAGTTATGGTAGATGTTTTTAAAGGGGAAGAGCAGCCTTCTCATGTTCTTACTAAAGAAAGCCTTGAGAAAATAAAAACCAACCTTTCTGACTCAGGCCTAATACTTATTAATTGGCACGGTTATATCAGTGGTAAGAATGGAACAGGGACTGCTATTCTCTACAATACTTTAATCAAATCGGGCTTTAATGTAAAACTGTGCTCGTACTCAAACGACGAGAATTATAGAAATGTTTTATTTGTTGCTTCACTTAGTAAGTTAAGTACTTTACCATTTGAATTGCATGAACAAATTCAAGAAACTAATCTGATAAATTCTGACAAATTTCCTTTGCTGGAAAAGTATAACGCAGAAGCTAATAAAGCTTGGCGACTCAATTATTTAAGATATTACCAAAGTGGTAATTAATCTTATTCAATAATAAGTTTACCAGTCGAAATAGTTTTCTCACCATTAGAAATCACGTAAAAATAAATCCCTTTAATAAGATCTGTCATAACTTTTGTCTCATAAGAATTCATTGTTTGTGAATACACTTTTTCTCCAAGTGCATTGATAATTCTCAGTTTAGCCCCCTCTAAAAATACATCTGTTTTAATTGTGAACTCTCCTTTACTTGGGTTTGGGTAAAGTGAATATTTAAAAATAGAACTGTTATCACCCTCCTTAATTCCAGCGCACCCGAAAGCCTTAACAGTGGCTGTAGCAACAGCTGTACAATTATTCACATCAGTTCCAGTTACAGTATACGTTAAGATATTATTTATAGCGCCACTCGTTGGAGCGACTGTGAGAACAGAATTTGTGGTTGGGGGATTTGTATTCCAAGTATAACTATTAGCACCAGAAGCCGTGAATGTTACTGGAGAATAATAGCACATAATAGTTACACTACTCACCGTATTTATAATCGGCAAAGGGTTAACCGTTATGCTTATAGAAGGTCTAGGCGTCGTCGTACAAGAGTTTGCTTCCGCGTAATACGAAAATACCGTTTGCGAGCCCGTTGCTGTCAGAGACGAAAGTGCCAGGGTATTTCCACCGGAAATAGAACTGGTTGACGTAGCTGTAGGATACCAAATTGTACTATTACCGCCATTTATTGCGGTTAGAGTGGCATTGGTTCCGCTGCATAGAATTTTTCCTGGTGCAATGGTAATACTATCTGGATTACAAGGTGTCGTGAATGACCAGAGATCGTTTAAATGCCCATCGCCAGTACTGGCAGCATCAAAACCTTCTCCGCCAAAGAGCCAAAATTTACCAGTTAAATCTGTCCAAAAAGTGCTGTACGCTCTCGCACCAGGCATATTTGTTGGTGCGGAAATACCTAAAGTTCCATACGTTCCATTTTGGTCTGGTAAATTTGACCCTTTCATCCAGGTCCATTCATTGAGTATTGAATTATAACGAAACAAATCATTAAAAAAAATATCCGCTGGTAAAGCCGTTTTCAGACCTCCAAACAACCAAACGTTATTATTTGCGTCTACCCAACTTGCAGAGGCCTGGCGAGGGCCTGGTACATTTGCCGGATTGGAAATGCCCTGAATGCCATAATTTGCAGAGGGGTTAGCGAAAGGTGACCCGCCAAGCCACACCCAAGCGTTTGCGCTAGAATTGTATTTCCAAAGATCATTTAAATGGCCAAATGAGAATACTTGTGAAGAAGAATCTCTTCCAAAACCTCCAAACAAATACATATCCGCACCAATTTGCCAGCAGCTTGGAGAAAACCTTCCTCCAGGATGATTTGTAGGAGAGGGAGTTGAAAGCGTTCCATAAACGCCATAAGGATTAGGACCATTACTTCCATTCATCCAAGTCCAATTATTGCTTACAATATCGTATTTCCATAAATCATTTAAGCGACCTTGTGCAGTTGTACTTGTTTGTCCAACGCCACCAAAGAGCCATAGATTGCCTGTTAAATCCATCCAATGACCACTTTGTTGGCGGCCACCTGGCATATTTGCAGGAGCCGAAACTCCTTGTGTTCCATAAATGCCCGGTTGACTAATCACATTTTGACCTTTTACCCAAGTCCATTCATTCGTAATTGGGCTGTATTTCCATAAATCTGAGAGATTACCTGTCCCTACTACCCCATCGTAACCATAACCGCCGAACAGCCAAAAATTACCGGAATTATCTGTCCAATAAGCTGGGAACTCTCGAGCTCCTGGATTATTTGTAGGAGAAGAGACCCCTAATGTTCCATAGTTAGCCAAAGCGTTTGGTGTATTTGCCCCTCGAATCCATGTCCATTCGTTCGTACTGATGTTATATTTCCATAAATCGTTCCACCAACTAGTTAGTGGCGCCTCACCACCAAAAAACCATAAGTTACCGCTGTTATCTACCCACTTTGCACTTCCGTGCCTTTCACCGGGACTGTTAGAAGGAGCAGAAATCCCTTGCGTACCGTAATTACTAACAGCGCTAATAGAATTTGTCCCATTTATCCAAGTAAAATTCTGACTAAAAACTGACGCGGTTAACGTTAGAAGACATAAGATTAATTTTTTCATGGGTTTTTTATTTTTTTTAAATGTATTAAACTTAATTAATAGTTTCATTGAAAAATTCGTGAAAGTCATGCATGGATGAGTAAAGTTGACATTGGGTTTATTTAGCGCATAGTAAGTAAATAAGAAATTTATTTTTGGTACTTTTAATTTTCTCATGATATTAAAGAAATTTTTTCTAGTTGTGTTTGTTTTTCTTTTCACTACATGTAAAAAAGATCCTTCTTTATTTGATATAACGAACCTTAACAACAATCAAATAAGCGTTCTCGGTCATGGTGGTATGGGCATTAGTTATCGCTACCCAATGAATTCAATGGAATCTTTAATTGAATGCTTAAACCTCGGAACTTCAGGTACTGAAATGGATGTTTGTGTTACGAAAGATAGCATTATGGTTTTGTGTCATAGTCAAAACCTTGAAGATAATACCAAGTGCAAAGGTCTTATAAAAGAAATGAATTGGTCAGAAATCAAAAACTGCAACTATGGTTATCCGATTTTTTCAAAGAAGGTAAATATTATTGAAGCTTCGGCTTTTTTTGATGCTGTAGAAAATAAAAATAATTTACTATTTGTGTTTGATTGTAAAATAGTACTTGATGACAAATTAGAATATCTTAATCTCTTTGCAGAATCGCTTTTGAAGCTAATTGACAAATATAATTTGGACTCAAATTGTTTTATTGAAAGCTTTAATACCTCCTTTTTAGAAATTCTTCAATCCAAGAATAAAGATTTGCATTTGTTTGTGAATACACAAGATGTTGAAACAGGAATTGATATTTCAAGAACGATTCATTTATTTGGACTCACACTTGATACTAAAAATGTTACTGATCAAGATATCGAAATGGCGCACAATAACAATTTGAGAGTAGCTCTTTTTAATACTCAAACTGAGCGTGAAAATATTGATGCTGTTTTAAAAAATCCTGATTACATTCAAACAGATAAGGTTGATTACCTTGTTAATGCTTTAAAATAGAACTTGGTGTAAATAAAAAAGCCTTCTAGATTTCTAGAAGGCTTTTTAAAATATTGTTGATTATTTCTTTTCAGTTGTTTTGTCGTCTGCAGCTTTTTCAACACTTGCAGTTTTAGATTTGCAACATGATTTTTCACCTTTAGCACAGCCTTCTTTCTTTTCGCCTGCACAAGATTTTTCACTTTTCGTACATTCTTTTTTTCCTTTTTTTCCTTTGTCATCGCCAAATGTATTAGCGATTGCTGAACTTCCTAACAAACCTGCGAAAGCAGCCATTAAAAATATTTTTTTCATTTTTTTTGTTTTTATGGTTAAGAGATTTTTTTCTGCTTTACCTGATTTTCTTATTCTCAAATATAGAGTATAATTTGCGGGTTAATTGTTAAAAAGAATCAATTATTAAAAGTTTAATGTTGATTTGAACCTGGATTTAACGTTTATTTATTTCTACCAATTAATATTACTGAAGTATGCAGTGATAGGGTAGTGGTCTGTATAAGTTTCGTCGCTTCTTTTGAATTTACTTACGTTTAAACGTTTATCATGTAAAATGTAGTCGATTCTAAATTTCGGCCATTTGCCCGCATAAGTCCTTCCAAACCCTAAGCCTTTTTCAACAAAAGCATCATTTAATTTTTTTGAAAGTTGTTGATATGAATAAGAGGCAGCAGTTTCATTAAAATCGCCACACAATACAATTTTGTAAGGACAAAGTTTCATGTGCAATACAATCATATCAACCTGCATAGTCCGTTTTAAGAAAGCATTTTTTAAGCGTCGTAAAATATTTTTACTATTAGACATTTCGTCGGCTGCATTTGTATTCTGAGAAATAACATCATCCAGAAATTGATTGTCTTTTTTGCTAAAACTCACCGATTGTAAATGCACATTGTAAACGCGTAAGGTATCTTTTCCAACAACTATATCAGAATAGATGCAAATGTTATTTGCGGTGGTATTAAACACAATTTTACCCTTTTTAATAATTGGATATTTACTAAAAGTTGCAATTCCCCAATGATCATATTTACGTAAGGTTGT
Source organism: Aurantibacillus circumpalustris (assembly GCF_029625215.1). GTDB lineage: Bacteria > Bacteroidota > Bacteroidia > B-17B0 > Aurantibacillaceae > Aurantibacillus > Aurantibacillus circumpalustris. The sequence goes on along the minus strand of NZ_CP121197.1, from coordinate 3,332,732 downwards.
AGTGTATTCTTTGTGATAATAAGGAGTTTTTAAAAGTAATTTTATACTGTCTGCATTATTAAAATCGCCTTTTTCTTCCGAAGTATAAAACTCTTGTAGACAGATGATATCTGTGTTAATATCAAATAGACCATTCATAATTTTTGGTCTAGTCTCATGATTTTTCCTCCAATTATAAAGATCAAATAACATGCAGTTGTAAGAAGTTATTTTTAATTGTTTGGTTTCGTTTTCCCCACTTGTAATTGTAAATTGTAAATACCTAAACGCAGTAGGAGTTGCAATAAGAAATACAATAAGTCCGAAAATAAACGCTGGCTTAAATTGCATGATCCAATACAGGATGAGTAAAAAATTAACTAAGAATAAAAAAGGAAACGCGAGTCCGAAAAAAGCAGGTAGCCAAAAAAGAACCGGAGAGATGTATTTTGCAAAAGTAGAAACGAGAAGACTAATAATAATGAAGTAATGTAGCCACAGTATTATTTTATTAAAAACAGATAGTTTTCGCTGTTCCCTCGAAATTACTTGGTAGCGTAATTCCTTTATAGATATTTTTTTAAATACTGAAATTGAAATTACTTAACTAAGGCTAAAGCTTCCTCTATAAATGCATAAGAACTTAAAATTTCAGGTTTTCCATCTATTACAGCAACGTCGTGTTCAAAATGTGCACTTGGTTTGCCATCGGCTGTAATAATTGTCCAGCCATCATTTAATTGTTTTATGTTTTTTGTTCCTAAATTAATCATGGGTTCAATGGCTAAAACTAAACCTTCTTTAATTTTTGGTCCGTCGCCACGTTTGCCGTAGTTAGGAACTTCTGGCTCTTCGTGCATTGTTTTCCCCAAACCATGTCCAACCAATTCTCTCACAACACCATAGCCATTTTTTTCAGCATGTTGTTGAATAGCAAAGCTAATATCTCCAATGCGATTACCACTTACCATTTGTTCAATGCCAATATAGAGACTCTCTTTGGTGATTTCTATTAATTTTTTAAGCTCAGGTTTAATTTCTCCTACAGCAAAGGTGTAGGCATGATCACCGTAGTAACCATTTTTCTTTACACCGCAATCTACCGAAATAATATCTCCCTCTTTTAAAGGTTGTTTAGTAGGAATGCCATGTACAACAGCTTCGTTAATTGAAATACATAAGGTAGCTGGAAAATCAGGTGCGCCACGACCACCCTTAAATCCTTTAAATGCGGGAATTCCGCCATTGTCGCGAATGTATTCTTCGGCTAATTTATCTAAGTCAAATGGCATTACTCCCGGTTTAATTTCACGGGCAATTATTCCTAACGTACGCGAAACCATCAACGCCGACTCGCGCATAATTTCGATTTCTTCTCTGTTTTTAAGGTAGATCATTTTGTTCCAAATAGTTTTTTAAAAATAGAACCTTCACTTTTTTTAAAATTGTGATGTGCTTCTTCGTTTTTTAGTTGATGGTAAAAATCTCCACCTTCTGGATGTAAGGCTTGCCACACTTCGCTCCAGCCAATAAAACCTCCAATCATTCTGTCATCAATAAAAATATCTGCGTTTAATTTACGCGATGTTTTTTCATCCAATTTTTCTTCGGGGTAATTTTTATTTACAGCGTAAAATTCTATGCCGTTTTCTTTGCAATAGTCTACTGCTTCTTGCAAAAGTTCTCCAGTACGAATGGTCCAAAGAATAAGTTTATGTCCCTTATCCTGCAACGCTTTAAGTGTCGCAAAAGCAAACAACATTTCTTTTCCAATTTGGGGATATTTGTGTTCTACAATTGTTCCGTCAAAATCAATGCCTATTACTTTGCTATTTTCACTTAAAAAAGGTTTCATTGTTTACAGGTTTTTAGCAGATAACACTTTCATATCGGCTGTTAGTTCATATAAGCGTGGTTGTGCGGTTCCGATTTCGAATTCAAGAATTTGTGCTGGTGTCATTTTTTCTAAATACATGATAAGTGCGCGCAAACTGTTTCCATGTGCAGCAATAACAACGTTCTTCCCAGCCTTTAACTTAGGGATTATTTCATTTTCAAAATAAGGAATAACTCTTGCGGCAGTATCTTTTAAGCTTTCACCGTTTGGTGGCGGTACATCATAACTTCTGCGCCATATTTTAACTTGTTCATCACCGTATTTTTTTGCGGTTTCTTGTTTATCTAATCCTTGAAGATCGCCGTACATGCGTTCGTTTAAGGCTTTGTCGTAAATCGGTGTGATAGGAGGGTGTCCTGCCGTTTCAAGCGCTAAGGTCAGTGTGTTTTGAGCTCTTTTTAAATCAGATGCGTAAGCGTAATCAAAGTGATAGCCCTTTAATTTCATACCAGCGTTTTTTGCTTCTTCAATGCCTTTAGGACTTAATTCAACGTCTACCCAACCCGTAAATTTGTTTTCTAAATTCCAAGTACTTTGTCCGTGACGGAAAATGATTAGTTGTGCCATAATTTTAAGAGGCACAAATATAGGGTTAAATCGTTAAAAATTGGATCGATTTGAGGTGCAGAAGCGTCAAAAAAAAGATTAAATCCAAATTAATCAGATCTCAATAGCCTTTTTAAAATCAGCTAAATTATCGGCTTTTTCTGACAATTCATTTACAAGAAACCTGTTAGATCCTTCCCTAAGACTATGTTTAAAGGCTTCTTTATTGCATAAAAACAATTTATTTTTACTGAAAATACAAATTGAATAAGTTTTTTCAGGATCATAATTGAGTTTAAATCCACTCGATTGATCAAGCGCAAAAACTGTTTTATTGCTGTGATCAATTAAATAAATAAAATCTGGGGTCAGAAATTTTTCTTTTTCATTTATGGCAAATATAGGAACAATAGAGTTTCCGTTGGGTACAGCATGCGGACAATCAGAATTAAATATTCCAAATTGTGAGATGCGGAAAAGGCGCGTGGCTTTTACATTTAAACTCATCGCATTAAAATTGGACGCCAATTCGTTTTGCTGCGTAAGGTTATATTTTTCTCTAAGTGCAGCTTTTTCTTTATCATACTCTTCTTGTTTCTTTTTTTGTTCGGCTAAATATGCAGCTTGTTTAGTAGCCATTTCCTGCATCAAGCGTTTTTCTTCAGCCGATCTTTTTTCTAAGAGAGCTTGATAGTTTTCTAATTTTTGTTCGTACTGTTTTTCTGCTTTTTCGAAATCAGTGCCTGATAAAACCGGATAAACAACAAGTTTTTCAGTTCTATTGCGGTAGCTAAGTGTTAAGATATAATTTTTTCCTTTTACGGGCCCCTGACTCACCTTTACATCGCTCCAAGTAATGTCGTGTAACTCTTTGCTATAGTTTTTATTTTCAGAACCTACTTCAAAAAGTACATTATTAAAAACCGCTAGTTCTGGAAAATCATCCTGATTGCCATCAAGATTAAAAGTTGGTCTTCCAGGACTTGATTTTACTGGTTTATTTGGTTCCTTAGCTTTTGGAAGTCTATTTACCTTTGCTGTATAAATTACTTTTACGCTATCAATCTTTTTTGGAATTACTTTTTCGATTTCATTTTTTAGAGAAACAAGTTTAGGGCTATTTTCTAAAACACTTTCAGAGCGCTTTGGTAAAGTCGCTTTATTTATAGTATTTGAAGCATGATCCTTTTGAATGTATTGCCAGTTTCTTTTAAGCGTGTCGAGATAATATTGATTAAAACGTTGCTCGCTAGTTGACGAAGCTAATTCGACCTCCAGATTTTTATCTGACTTAATAAAAACAGGTTCTCCATTCTGAAACCCTTTAATATCAAACATTCCTGCGGTTTCAAGATTGTATTTAGTACCAGCGCTATCATATGCCATTGGAATTCCGTTGGCAATAACATCGCCCATATCATGAAATTCTTTGTATTCAATAGTTACATCGCCTATAATGTCTTTACCGTTTTTATCTACAAAACTATTTTTTGGTACTTTTATTTTAGACGAAGTCGTGTGCGCAATATTTCCACCCTTCGCGTTATTTACTTTATAAGTAGAGTAGGGTGTTTTTAATTTTTGCGTAGGCGCATTAATAAATACCGACTTAACAACTTTGTTTTTTTTAGGAAGAGTGTTCTGAGTAGTTAATGTTTCATTCGTTTTGGTTTTAGTTGCTTGATTATTGAATAAGGATAAATAAGTGATGGTACAAACCACCGTTATACCTGTAATTACAGTAGTATAGCGTATCTTCTTATCGCGCCACCAACTTTCATCGCCCTTTGCTTTTTTTAAACTTTGCTGTTTAAAACGTTCTACAAGTTGTTCGAAATTCTGGTTTTGCTTAATTTCTTCATCACGGACTTTCGGGCGATCTATATTAAATTTCGGATTCATACTACATTTTTAGTTTACTCAACGATTTTTTCAGCTTCTCTATAATTCTGTACATACGTACTTTGGCATTAACCTCTGTAATTTCTAATATTTCGGCGATTTCTTTAAATGGTCTTTTCTCAAAAAATCGTAGTTCGACCATTTGAAGGTCATCACTATTCAACTCTTGAATAAGCTTTTTTATTACTGGAATATATTCCTCAAAAAAAGGCTCTTCATTTTCTTCGCAAATAAAACGCAGGTCACCAATATCTGCATTTATTGAACGTTTATCTTTTTGGGTTCTAAATAACTGCATTACTTCATTATGAGCAATACGGTAAAGCCAGCTTGCAAAAGGGACACCTTTGAACTGATATTTTTGAAGATTCGTAAGTGCTTTTAAGAACACCTGTCCGGTGATATCAAATGCAGTATCTTTTGAGTCCATCCGTTGATATACATAATTAAAAATTTGCTTGTAATACTTATCGTATAAGGGAGCAAATTTTTCAGGATTTAGCTTTGCAGCCTCAATTATAACTAACTCTTCAGAAAGCTGCTGGTTGGTATGATGGAAATGCGGGTTAATTGCCATAATGAAGTGTTAATAATACTGCTTTTGGTATTATAAGTAAAATAAGCCCATAGGGTTACGCCAAAATTTCAAATAACTTTACCTTTATAATTAAGTACTTGATAATCAGTTACAATTATTTTGTATACAATGAGTGAAGTCGCTATTTTTTTGGGTGAAACGTTATTTTGAATGAGTGAATGAATTTTTAGTTCGCTTAAATTATGACAAAAAAACGGGAATAGTCTTTTGAACTACTCCCATTTTCTATTAATACTGATTATATAAAATAGATAGTCCAATTAACTGTGCAACTATTTTATTATATCGGCATAACCATTGTAATTTGTTACGTGTGTCCTTTGGACTACTTAACAAATACAATGGTATAAAATGCTTTAATTACCGAATAACACTTACATGACCCACCAGAAAGTGGTTTTTGTTGAAGATATCTGTCACCTGAGCTTTCCAAGTATAGATATCTTCTTTTATGGCACCGTCACCGCTATTATCAGGACTTCCATCCCAGGTTTGGGACATGTCATCTGTATGAAAGACTTGATGCCCCCAACGGTCATAAATATTCATGGTAAATTTAACAATACCAACGCCTTTCGGTCTAAAATCGTCATTAGTACCATCTCCATTTGGTGTAAATACATTTGGAAAGTAAACTACGTAAGCTGGTTTAATATCAAGTACCTGAAAAGTAGTGTCAGAGCAACCATATTGGTTCTTAACTACTTGAACCACCATGGGTTTAGTTTGTTTTAAATTTTTAATGTAGTGAGTAAAATTCCGTGTTCCGAAACTAGAACCATCATTAACATAGTATCTAATGAAATTTGCGTCTTCAGAAGCTTTGTTAGTTACTGTTATAACAGGATCGTCTTCATCAATTTGTTCTGGATTAACAAGAAATGCAGCTTGAGGTGCAGGGAATGCTGAGATATAATCAGGGTTAACGAAATTTGTAACACAACCAATATCACTTATAAGGGTTAAAGTAATATCATAAGTTCCTGATTTACCAAAGCATCTCGTTGGGTTTAATGCTGTCGTAGTTGGCTCATCATCGCCAAAATCCCATGAGGAAGTAAAACTTCCGGTTGTGATAGAAGAGGTATTTGTAAATTCAATACACAAACCTGGGCAACCGTTTCGTTTACTCGCTGCAATTACACCAACGGCTTTTGGATTTATGAATAGTTGTCGTGATAGTGTGTCTGTACAACCAAATTGTGAACCTACAAGTAATGTCAGCTGATAATTACCGCTTAATGAATAAGTATAACTCGGATTAGGTTCGTTTTTATCAAAAACATTATCACCGTTAAAATCCCATAAATTGCTTGTTAAAGTGCCATCCGGTGAAGTGGACAAATTGTTAAAGGCAACTTTATCTCCAGCGCAAATAGCTGTATTTGAAAACATGGCGGTCGGCTTGCCATGAATAATAACATTTGATGCAGTAGTAGCTGTACAATTTTTATCATTTGTAACTTGCAAATTTGTCGTATAACTACCACTATTTGTGTACATATGGCTAGGGTTATTTGCGTTAGAAGAATTGGCACCTCCAGAACCAAGGTCTCCGAATGTCCAAGTATACGTATTGTTAGACCCAAGACTTAGGTTAGTAAACTGCGTTGCTTTATTCAAACACGATTCTGGCGCAAAAAATGCAGGCGTTGGCAATGGGTAAACCGTTATAGTGGAAGTATATTTGTTAGAACAACCAAGATCTGATATGGAAGTTAAACTAACACTATAAGTGCCTGGAAGAGTGAAGGTATAAGGGAGACCTGGAGCTGGAGCCGATTGTAAACCAATGGTCGTAGTCCCTAATGTCCAAATATATTGGGATTCTGCTCCATCCGTAAAGGTTGTAGTTTGGGTGAAAATACTTGGGAGCCCCAAACAATGATTATTAGTTGTATAACCACTCTTTGGGTTTTCGTAAATGATAACTGGATGAGTCATTGTATCCGTACACCCGAAACTCGTGTTTGCTATTAACGAGGCAGTAAATGTACCCGCAGCTGAATATGTAAAAATCGGATTTAGAGCGATACTGCTTAGTGCACCATTATTATACTGAAACCATGAAGAAAACGTATTAAGAGTTGGTGTAAGGTTTGTAAATAAGGTGGGTTTGCCTAAACAAACGCTAGTAGTTGAAAAATCAGCAACTGGGTGTGGGTAAATGGTTACAGTTTTAACTTGTGCAAAGCTACAGCTTATTGGTCCGTTAATGCCTTCAGGATAACTTATTTCAGTGAGCGAAACTGGATATGTGGTGAATGTATTCGACGTTCCAATAAAGGTGTGTGCTGGATTAGAGACTGTAGATGTAGGTGTTCCATCACCAAAATTCCAAAGATGTTCATCGATTGTATAACCAGCAGGGATGTTGCTAGAATTGGTGAAGGCTGTAGGTGAACCGTAGCAAAATTTTGTAGCGCCAAAACTTGTAAAAGGTTTTGGGTACACTTTTATAGTTGTGTCCTTACTAAGCGCACAACCATTGTTAGAAATCGCGTACAAGGATAATGAAAACGTACCGTAAGCAATGTATTTATGTCGATCGATGTAACTAGCTGAAATACTACTAAGGGGTTTTATAGCACCATCTCCATAGAAAATACTATAAGATTGAATTGCCCCAACGGGAATATTAATATTCGTATTTATTTGTGCAGAGTCATTTATACATGAATTGTAAACTGGTGAAACGGTTAATTGCGGATAGGGGTGAATTGTCAGGCTGTTAGTAGTTGTTTTAGCACAGCCCAAATTTGATGTAGCACCTAAAGTAACAGTATATACACCATATGTATTGTAGCTGTTAGTAGGACTTGTTAAATTGGATGTATTACCACCGCCAAAGTTCCAGGTATATGAATTAACGGTTCCCGATATGATGTTAGAGGTATTTGTGAATTGTATAGAAGTATTTACACAAGCACCATTAGGGCTAAATGCAATATTAGGTAATGGATTTATAACAACGGTATTTGTTCCCTTGCCTATACAACCTTGATTAGACATTGCGCTAAGCGTTGGTGTATACATTCCAGAGAGAATGTAGGTGTTTGATGGTATTTGGTTGTTTGATGTATTCGCATCCCCAAAATTCCATGTATAAGTATTAATGGTTCCTATAGGTATTGTTACAGTGGGGTCAAAAACACTCGGAGTACCCAAACAGCCTCCATTTGCAGTGAATGAGACGACTGGTAATGGATGAACAGTAATAGTTTTTGTAAAAGAAGACCCACATTCATTATTTGTAGTGAGAGAAAAATTCACAGGAAAGGTGCCACTTGTAGAGTAAGTGTGTGCTGTTGTAGGAAAATAACTTATTGTGCCATCTCCGAAGTTAAATTTCGTTGTGTAAATAGTTCCTGAAGAAATGCCGCTTGTACTTGTAAAGATAACGGGGACACCCAGACAAGTGTTAGCCGATATTGAAAAATCTCCTACCCCAACAGGATAAATTTGTACTGTGTGGGTGACATTAGAAGTACAACCCATATTACTTGTAGCTGAAAAATTAAGCGTATGAGTTCCAGATTGACTGTATGTGTGCGTAACCGGAACCGACGAGAGCGTGGGTACACTTGAAAACGAACTGTCACCAAAGTCCAATGTATATGAAGTTATGCTACCAGCAACTGATGGAATTGGAGAAATGGAAGAAGTACTTATAATATTTACTGGTAAGTTAACGCACTCAGGAGTTACCGTGAAGGCTATATTTGGAAAAGGATGCACAAGTATATTAGCAATCATGGTATCGGTACAATTATGGTTTGTTGTGGCAATTAGACTTACGGAATAAGTACCATTTGAAGGAAAGTTAATGGTACCTGGGTTTTGTAATGAACTGTATACTCCAGGGCTAAAACTCCAACTATAGCTGGATATTACACTGCCACCAATAGTTGGAGTACTTGAACTATTGGTAAAAGTAATTGGAAGAGCGCAACTATTTATTGTAGAATAGCTAAAAGCCGCTACCGGATTTGGGTAAACAGTAATAATAGTGTTTGTTACGGAGGGGCAGTTTAAATTACTTACTAAATTTAAACTAATTGTATACGTATTAGTAGAAGAGTAAAAGTGTGTTGGGTTTTGCAACGTTGATGTATTGGCGGCACCAGAGGCTGGATCTCCAAAATCCCATATATAACTTGTTACACTACCACTTGTGGCCGTGGTTGTTACTGTAAAAATGGCACTTTCACAGGAGGCAGGCACATCGAAAAAAATATTTGGGTAGGGATATACCGAAATGTATTGGAAGGCAGTATCAGTACATCCTAAACTCGAAGTTCCTATAAGCTTAACAGTGTAATCTCCAACCGAAGGAAAAATATAGGGCGGGCTCAAGGCAGTTGTGGTTACTGTATTTGCAGCACCTTGAAAACTCCAGGTAAAAGTAATTGGACCTGAAGAAATAGCGGAATTATTAGTGAATGTGAAGTTCTGACTACACGCGTGAACAGAAGTAGTGGCAAAGGCAACGGTTGGCGAAGGAGAAATTAAAAAGGTGTTACTTAATGTCGCTGGACAGTTATGATCGCTTAGTGCAAATAAGTTGACGGTGTATATTCCCGGCGCCAAATATACATGTGTTGGATTGGGCAGAGTGGACGTTCCTCCGTCACCAAAATTCCATAAATAGGTTGCTAGAGTTCCAGAAGCAATTGCAGTTGATGTAGCTGGCGTAAACGATGTGCCGTTAATATCACATAAGGGTGCAGCCGAAAAACTAACGACCGGTGGTGGAAATATTCCAAGTGTTTGAGTTAGGTTAGACATACAACCTTGATTACTTATACCAGTAAGCGTTATTGTGTAAGTGCCATTTGTTAAATAAGTGTTTGTAGGATTGATTAAGTTTGAGGTGGGTCCGTTTCCAAGAGTCCATGTGTACCCAGTAATTGTTCCAACACCAATGTTTGAGGTATTGGTAAATTGAACAACTGTATTAACGCAATTAGACGGGGGACTGAACACCAAGTTAGGAGGAGGAAAAATTGTAATAAAATCAGATACAGAGTCCACACATCCACGGTTGGAAGTGGCAAATAATTTTATTTGATAAGTTCCAGGGGTGGTATAATTGTGTACTGGGTTTGTTGCTGTAGAGGTACTTCCATCTCCAAATTTCCATATATGTGAAATTATTGATGAGCCGGGGGTTATGCTCATTGAACTAGTGAACGAATATTGTGTTGCACAAACTCCTGATGTGGATGGCGTAAATGATAAAATTGGCGGGGGCAGTGTTGTTAACGTGTGAACAAAAGTTGGACCTGGGCATCCAGGAACCAAAACCGTTACGCAACTGTAGGTTCCACCGAATGACGGGTTTATACATAACGTGGATACACCTGCAACTGCCAATCCGGGACCAAACCAAGTAGTTGTCGCAAATCCAACAGGAGCACACATCGTAAACGGTATATTAGGACAAGTTGTGTCTTTGCTTGAGGTAGCAAAACTTGTACAAAGTCCATCAATGTAAGCATATCCAAAGTGACCTCCCGCTAAGCAATCATAAACAGTAAAACGTATGGTTACAGTTGAACCAATAACAGGAGTAAGGTCAAGTGCTACGTTTGTCCATTGTTTGCAACGAACTGGTGCACTATATGCAGATAATGTTGAGGTTGTAAAGTCTGGAACACCAGACGCGGCAGCTACAGTATATACCGTACACGGAATGAGTGCATTTGTAAGTGAGTCAATCATTTCAATTGCAAATGCAGGTTGATCAGCTTGAGCATGATTATTATCATTTAAAACAACTGCGTATCTGTAAGTAAAATTAGCGTTGGCTGGTGTAACTATAAAGGTTTGTTCTATACGATCTGCTATTTTTCCTACGAGGCTATCACCAAGGCGCACTGAGAAACTACCACCAGGAAAAACTTTAGGAAAGCCGCCATACACATCCGTGCCACCTGTCATGATTGCTTGATTACCGTTAGGAGTTAGACAGCAGCCCGTCGACCAAGAAGGATGGAATCCTGTACTACGTCTCCAACCATTCATGTTTCCATTTTCGAAATCAACATTATTACAAAGAGTACCATTTGTTGTATTTTGTCCGTAACCTTTTGTAGGAACAAATGGTGCTGGTACCCAAACAATATCTGAACGATTTATTTTTTCATGAGAATGCCCCTCAGCCAAGTGCTCCATTTCTAAAGCGAATTCTCTCTTTTGCCCTTCAATAAATTCAATTCTATCTTTTCCACTAAAATGCAGTTTGTCGGCGAGACCATTCCAATAAGCATAGTTAAAAAAACCGCTATCGACTTGCGTAGGTTTTGTGTTTTGGGAGAATGTTACTCCAAACACACAAATATTTAATAAAAAAAATAAGTAGATTTTTACTTTCATTTTAAAGTACATTGTATAACGAATTTGTGTTCTTTTTTTTATTTAATGTAGGCTTCATATATACTTGTAAATTAATTTTTTACCATTTTTTTTAGAACTCAAACTAGCGTTTGTTTTTTTATGTTCACGTTTGCTTTTTTGAGTGCTTAAAGATAATAAAATTTAGTAACCAAGTTAATATCAATATTATTTCATCTTCATGAAAATTTATATTTTATTGAAGAGTTCTAGTGTGTTTACGCAAGAACATTAAAAAGGTTTTTAACAAGTTATCCAATTTAGACGAATTAGGTTTTTTGAACCTCTAATTTTTTTAAAACCGGAAAACCCTCGATAAAATTGAAAAATATCAACTATTCGGGGTTGAACGAGAAAGTTCGTGATTTTAAATTAAGAGATTAGGATATTATTTTGGCGGATTTTTCTCCAACAGCGCTGCCAATAGCGATGCCCATACCACCCATTCGTACTGCTGCAAGTACATTTTTACCTACATTCTTAATAATAGGTAGTTTTTCTTTACCAACACCCATTATTCCACTCCATCTTTGTTCAATTTCAAAAGGAACGCCTGGAAGGATTAGTTCTTGAAGAAATTCGTCAAGTTTTTTGTGAATTTTATGATTGAGTCCTTGTTCAGCAGTGGTTTCAAGTTTAAAATCCAGGTTTCTACCGCCCCCAAACAAAATGCGATTATCTATATTTCTAAAATAATAGTAGCCTTTTAAAAAGTGAAAAGCGCCTTTGATTTTCAAGTTATTGATTGGTTTTGTAACTAAAACCTGAGCCCTTGCAGGTTTTACGTCTTTAATTTTTAGAAGATATTTAGCAAATCCGTTAGTAGCAACCACTACTTTAAATGCTTTAAAAACACCTAGTTCACTTTTTAGTTCCACTTTATTGTTAGCTTCAATAATTTCTAAAATTTCTATATTATTTAAAATCTCAATTCCTCTTTTTGCAGCCAGTAAAAGTAGATTTTTCATCATCAACATAGTATCTAGTTGACCCTCATGTGAATTGAGTATTATGCCTTTTGTTGATTTGAAATAGGGATTCTCGCTACTAATGTCTTTGTAGCAGTTTTTTAAACCTAAATTATTTTTTATTTGGTTATTTAATAGCTGTATATTTTCTTTGCAATAATTAAACTCTTTACTTGAATGAAATAGTTCAAAACCACCAAGAGCTTGGTAGTTAATGTTTTTATCTTTCAATCTATTTCTTAAAAGATTGAGTCCTTTCCATCTCATTAATACGGTATCCCAAACTACTTCATTTGTTGTCGAATTTAAATCATCTAACAATTCACCTACACTGCCAAAACAGGCGAAGCCGGCATTTTTGGTGCTTGCGCCATTTGGTAAAAGTCCTTTTTCTAATACAAGAATTTTTGCTTTTGGATTTAGTTCTTTGAATGAAATTGCTGTGCTTAATCCAACAATTCCGCTGCCAACGACAATAAGATCAAAAGTTTGAAAATACTGTTTTGTTTCCCAATAACTGTAGTTAAAATCTGTAAAAGAATACATAAAAAGCTAGTTCTTGGTTGGATTTTTTTTGTAAATTTATTACCTAATTTACGTATTACAATAATTTAAGCATGTTTTTTAATTCCAAGCGAGTATTTTTCTTCCTATTTCTAGTTTTTAGTAGTTTTTCTTTTTTTGGACAAGATGTACTAGTTGAAGTACAAGGTGATGTTTCAGATGATGATGATAACCTTAGCGGCGTATCCTTGCATGTTACCGAGGGGAGTAAGGTGGTTAATAGCGTAATGACTGACCCCTACGGGAAATATAGTTTTGCAGTTCCTCTAGGAGGAGATTTTTTAGTAGTAGTGTCAAAATCTGGCTATGTTTCAAAGAGATTTACTATTAACACTAATGGAGTTACACCAGAAAGAGCACTATTAAAATTTACTCCCATTGGTGCTAAAATTAGTTTGTTTAAAAAATTAGATGGGGTCGATTATTCCTTATTAAATCAGCCATTAATTAAATATGTTTATAATCCAACCAAAGAAAATTTCGAATACGATAAAGGTTATCTAAATAAAATGCTTGATGCATTGGAAACAGTAAAGCAAGCTGAGAAGGTAATTAAGGATAAGGAAAAGGAGAATGAAAATAATTATACTTCCTTAATTAAAGATGCAGATAAATTATACAGTACTAAAGATTGGTCTAATGCAACTGTTAAATATCAAGAAGCTTCAAAACTAAAACCAAGCGAAGTTTATCCAAAATCACAAATTGCAGCAATTAATAAAGCTATTGCTGATGCTGCAGCAGCCGAAAAAGCAAAAGCGAACGCTGAAGCTAAGGCCAAAGCAGACGCTGATGCTAAAGCTAAGGCTGAAGCGGATAGAATAGCAAAAGAAAAAGCAGCGGCAGATGCAGCAGCAAAAGCCAAGGCAGAGGCGGAAGCATTAGCGAAGAAACAAGCAGAAGAAGCAGCGGCGAAGAAAGCAGCGGCGGACGCGGCTGCCAAAGCAAAAGCAGATGCAGAGGCCTTAGCCAAAAAGCAAGCTGAGGAAGCAGCAGCAAAGAAAGCAGCGGATGAAGCAGCTGCGAAGGCGAAAGCAGAAAAAGAATTAGCAGAACGATTAGCAAAAGAAAAAGCAGAAGCGGACGCCAAGGCAAAGGCGGAGGCGGAAGCAAAAGCGAAGGCAGAAGCAGCGGCGTTAGCACAAAAACAGGCTGAAGAAGCGGCGGCGAAAGCCAAAGCAGAAGCATTGGCAAAAGCAAGAGCAGAAGCTGAAGCAGCAGCTAAGAAAGCGGCTGAGGAAGCAGCAGCCAAGGCAAAGGCGGAGGCAGAAGCACTCGCTAAGAAACAGGCAGAAGAATTAGCAGCAAAAAAGGCTGCAGAAGAAGCGGCAGCAAAAGCGAAAGCTGAAGCATTAGCCTTAGCACAAAAACAAGCTGAGGAAGCAGCGGCAAAGAAAGCAGCGGATGAAGCAGCTGCGAAGGCGAAAGCAGAAAAAGAATTAGCAGATAGATTAGCAAAAGAAAAAGCGGAAGCGGAAGCCAAAGCAAAAGCGGAAGCAGAGGCTAAAGCGAAAGCAGAAGCAGCGGCTTTAGCACAGAAACAGGCCGAAGAAGCAGCAGCAAAAGCCAAGGCAGAAGCGTTGGCAAAAGCGCGAGCAGAAGCAGAAGTAGCAGCAAAAAAAGCAGCTGAGGAAGCAGCAGCAAAAGCGAAGGCGGAGGCGGAAGCGCTAGCTAAAAAACAAGCAGAAGAAGCAGCGGCGAAGAAAGCAGCGGCGGACGCGGCTGCCAAAGCAAAAGCAGATGCAGAGGCCTTAGCCAAAAAGCAAGCTGAGGAAGCAGCAGCAAAGAAAGCAGCGGATGAAGCAGCTGCGAAAGCGAAAGCAGAAAAAGAATTAGCCGATAGATTAGCAAAAGAAAAAGCGGAAGCGGAAGCGAAGGCAAAAGCAGAAGCAGATGCTAAAGCGAAGGCAGAAGCATTAGCAATTGCGCAAAAACAGGCCGAAGAAGCAGCAGCTAAAGCCAAAGCAGAAGCATTAGCCAAAGCAAGAGCTGAAGCGGAAGCAGCGGCAAAGAAGGCTGCGGAAGAGACCGCATTAAAAGCAAAAGCGGAAGCAGAGGCATTAGCCAAGAAACAGGCCGAAGAAGCAGCAGCAAAGAAATTAGCTGAGGAAGCAGCAGCAAAGGCAAAAGCAGAAGCGCTAGCATTAGCACAAAAACAGGCAGAGGAAGCAGCGGCTAAGAAAGCGGCGGAAGATGCAGCGGCCAGAGCTAAGGCAGAAGCAATGGCAAAAGCCAGAGCAGAGGCAGAAGCATTGGCTAAGAAACAAGCAGAAGAAGCCGCAGCGAAGAAGGCGGCGGAGGATGCAGCAGCGAAAGCAAAAGCAGAGGCTGATGCAAAAGCAAGATTAGAAGCAGAACGATTAGCAAAAGAAAAAGCAGCAGCAGAGGCAGCGGCCAAGGCGAAAGCCGACGCAGAAGCTTTAGCTAAGAAACAAGCCGAGCAAGCAGCAGCGAAGAAGGCGGCAGAAGATGCAGCAGCGAAAGCGAAGGCAGAGGCTGATGCAAAAGCAAGATTAGAAGCAGAACGATTAGCAAAAGAAAAGGCAGCAGCAGAAGCGGCAGCTAAGGCAAAAGCAGATGCAGATGCACTTGCAAAGAAACAAGCAGAAGAAGCGGCAGCCAAGAAGGCAGCTGAAGATGCAGCGGCGAAAGCGAAAGCAGAAGCTGACGCAAAAGCAAGATTAGAAGCAGAACGATTAGCAAAAGAAAAAGCAGCAGCAGAAGCCGCTGCTAAGGCAAAAGCAGATGCGGAAGCGCTCGCCAAAAAACAAGCAGAAGAAGCAGCGGCGAAACAATCTGCTTTATTGGCAGCAGCAGCTCAGAAGGCGGCAGCGGAAGCAGCTGCGAAGAAGGCTGCAGAAGAAGCTGCGCTAAAAGCTAAGGTAGAAGCCGATGCAAAGGCAAAATTAGAAGCCGAGAGACTTGCTAAAGAAAGGGCAGCAGCGGAAGCCGCTGCTAAAGCAAAAGCAGATGCAGACGCCCTTGCGAAAAAACAAGCTGAAGAAGCGGCGGCTAAAAAGGCGGCGGAAGATGCAGCAGCGAAAGCAAAAGCAGAGGCTGATGCAAAAGCAAGGTTAGAAGCAGAAAGACTGGCAAAAGAAAAAGCGGCAGCAGAAGCAGCGGCCAAGGCAAAAGCCGACGCTGACGCATTGGCTAAAAAACAAGCAGAAGAAGCAGCAGCGAAGAAAGCGGCGGAAGAAGCATCAGCGAAAGCAAAAGCAGAAGCTGATGCAAAAGCAAAATTAGAAGCAGAAAGACTAGCAAAAGAAAAAGCAGCAGCAGACGCAGCGGCAAAAGCGAAAGCAGATGCGGAAGCGCTCGCCAAAAAACAAGCAGAGGAAGCAGCAGCGAAGAAGGCAGCTGAAGATGCAGCAGCGAAGGCAAAGGCAGAAGCTGATGCAAAAGCAAAATTAGAAGCAGAACGATTAGCAAAAGAAAAAGCAGCTGCAGAAACAGCAGCTAAAGCGAAAGCCGACGCTGATGCATTGGCTAAGAAACAAGCCGACGAAGCAGCAGCTAAAAAAGCCGCAGACGAAGCAGCAGCCAAAGCTAAAATAGAAGCTGAAGTGAAAGCAAAAGCAGATGCAGATGCTTTAGCGAAAAAGAAAGCTGCCGAAGAAGCAGCTGCTAAAGCCAAGGCAGCCATGACGATTAGTGCGGCTGAGCAAAAATATAAAGATGCTATTCAAAAAGCAGACGGGTTTTATATCGGGAAACGGTATTTGGATGCCAAAAGTGCCTATGAAGAGGCACTTCTCCTTAAAGGTGGCGATGCTTACGCAAAGGCGCAATTGATAGAGTGTGAGAAATATATTAATGCGGATGATAGTCAGAAAGTTAATGAAAGACAGAGATTATTGTTGGCAAAATATCCTCCGGGCATAACCGAAGAAATGCTACCTGGTGATGGCGTTGTTATTATTAAACGTGTTCTTGTAAAAGGTCAAGTAGCCTATGTTTACGAAAAGAAAATTTTCAACTGGGGTGGTATTGCTTGTTTTAGAGACGGCGCATCGATTACCGAAATTGTGTTTGAACAAGAAACTAAAAAATAGTAAAATTTATGTCTGCCTTGCCTGCCTTTATGGCCGAAGAAATTTGTTGTAGCGTTTGTGGAAATAAAGATGCTAAGCAGTTTTCTTTAAAGTATGAAAAGGAAAATTTTGCTGTAGTTACTTGCAATTCTTGTTCTTTTCATTTTATTCCACCTTATTACAGAAAAAAAATTGAATACACTCAGTATAAAAATTCTGACGTGACCACTGCAGTGCGTGCTGGCAATAATTGGATTAAAATTCAAAGGCATAAGCTTCGTTTTAAATTCATTCAAAAATTTATTAAGTCTGGTAAACTCTTTGATCTTGGCGCTGGCTGGGGTCATTTTATGTTGGCAGGAAAAGAATTGGGTTACGATGTTTACGGTGTTGAGATTTCTGAACAACCTTATTTATACTGTGTGAATGATTTAAAATTACCTGTTGATCATATTGATTTTTTTGAAATGGACGAGGCGAAGAAATTTGACCTTATTACTATGTGGGATGTTTTGGAACATATTGATAAAGCCAATGATTTTTTAGCTAAATGTTCGAAATTGACTAAGCCAGGAGGTTATCTGTTTCTGCAGGTACCACAGATTGACAGTTATTTTGCAAAAAGACATAAAGATAATTGGAAAATGATGGGTTTAGATCATGTGAATTATTTTGGGAAAGATACCATTAAACAAATTCTTGCTAATAATGGTTACGAGCTTGTTAAGATAAAATCGTCGTTTGAAATAAAGTTGTTCATTATGTACACCTTACTTCCACTTATTAAAAAATTTAAAACAAATAAAAAACAAAATTTAAGGGAAACAAATACAACTATAAATGCGGCGGAACGTCAGCAGTACTTTAATAAGTTTACAAGCAGACCCATGTGGCAGTTAAAGCTGTTTGTGTTTGTTCACAATATTATTTATAACACGCTTTCTAAATTAAATATTGGTGAAGAGATGATGGTGGCGGCGAGGAAGGTTAAATAATCTCATTGGATGGATAAAATCTAAAATTATTTCCTACACAAATAAATCATCTCGCCGGCTGGCAAGCGATATCGGTCAACCAAGTCAGCACCTAAGGTGTTTACAAAACCATCTACTGTAACTTGAAATCCAGCAGCAGCTAATTTGTCCTTGTAATCCAATCCAAATAAACGCACATGATCTTTTTGCCAGTAATGGAGTTCTCTATCAGCTTCTGATTTAATGCTTGGATCTTCTAAAGTCTCTGCACGCTGTGTGTCTAAAGGTACTTGAAAAACACCCCAACCGCCTGGTTTCATAATACGGTATAACTCACGCATACATTGATTCGCATCTTCAACATGTTCTAACACATGATTACAAAATATCACCTCAAAACTATTGTCTTCAAAAGGAGCGGCATGCAAATCAAAGTGTATGTCTGCAATCGGACTGTTATAATCTCCGGTAGTGTAATCAAGATTTTTTTGTGCTTTAAATAATTTGTAAAAACACTGTTCGGGCGCAATGTGTAGCATTTTATGAGGTTTGGTAAAGAAGTCTGTTTTTTCTTTAAGATATAACCACAATAAGCGGTGGCGCTCTAATGACAAGCTTCCTGGACATAACACATTATCTCGTTTTGCTCTTCCGCCATAACCGTAGGGTAAAAATTTACGGTAAGTTTTGCCACTGATAGGGTCTTCATAACGGGTGCCATAATAAAGAAGGGGAGCCACCTTGCTGAAACCAAGGCTAAACCAAATTAAAATTGGGCGGGGTATTGTTCTGAGGAGCAAATGGAACATAATATTTTGAAAGCTAATTTAAGTGTTTTTTAAAGAATACAATTAATTCTCTTTTACATTATTATTTTTCTATTTTTAAAGTATGAAGAAAACCCAAACCCTCTTGCTACTTCTTTTATTTGCATTTGCCTGCAACCAAAAAAACAAGCAACACAGTAATACCCATACCATAAAAGTGGTGGAAGCCCACGGCTATGTGTTACCAAAAGACAGCGTAAGTGAACCAAAAACTATTCCGGCCGGAATACCAATAACCGTAAAAGCAGGAACACCAAAAGTAAACCCAACAAATTTAAACGTTTACATAGCTGGTGAAGGCAATGTTATTATTGCCGGATTACCCAAAGTAAATACTCCCGGCACCGATACTTTTTTATTACCAAAAACTGTTGCAACCACTGGCAAAACAAAACCCGCAGGCATACCCAAAGTTGTAATTGCTAAAGATGCCGCTGCCAAAGATGTAAACCCTGCTAATTTTTCGTTTTATAAAACACTACAAGGTTTAAAGCACAATGCAGTTAGGTGTATGTTGCAAGATAAAACCGGAAACCTTTGGTTCGGTACTACTGGCGGGGGCGTGTGCCGTTATGATGGCAAATCCTTTACCTATTTTACAGAGAAAGAAGGCCTGAGCAATAATGTTGTTTTGAGTATTGTAGAAGATAAAACCGGAAACCTTTGGTTCGGCACTAATGGCGGGGGCGTGTGCCGTTATGATGGCAAATCCTTTGTCAATTTTACGGAGAAAGAAGGCCTGAGCAACAATGTTGTTTATAGTATTGTAGAAGATAAGACCGGGAACCTTTGGTTCAGCACTCGTGGCGGGGGCGCGTGCCGTTATGATGGCAAATCCTTTACCTATTTTACAGAGAAAGAAGGCCTGAGCAATAATTCTGTTTATAGTATTGTAGAAGATAAAACCGGAAACCTTTGGTTCGCTACTGATGGCGGGGGCGTGTGCCGTTATGATGGCAAATCCTTTACCAATTTTACGGAGAAAGAAGGCCTGAGCGATAATATTGTTTATAGTATTGTAGAAGATAAAACCGGAAACCTTTGGTTCGCCACTGATGACGGAGGCGTGTGCCGTTATGATGGCAAATCCTTTACCACTTTTACGGAGAAAGAAGGCTTGAGTAATAATTCTGTTTATAGTATTGTAGAAGATAAAACCGGAAACCTTTGGTTCGCCACTAATGGCGGGGTCTGTCGTTATGATGGGAATCGAGTTGAGGCTATTGAAAAAGGAGATAAAATTGCTCAACGAACACAACAAGACCTTAAAAAAATAAATGGAAGATTTGTTAAATCCTTTACCAATTTTACGGAGAAAGAAGGCCTAAGCAATAATTCTGTTTATAGTATTGTAGCAGATAAAACCGGAAACCTTTGGGTCGGCACTAATGGCGGGGGCGTATGCCGTTATGATGGCAAATCCTTTATCAATTTTACGGAGAAAGAAGGCCTTAGCAATAATTTTGTTTTGAGTATTGTAGAAGATAAAACCGGAAACCTTTGGTTCGGCACTGAAGGCGGGGGTGTATGCTGTTATGATGGCAAATCCTTTACCAATTTTACGGAGAAAGAAGGCCTGAGCAATAATGTTGTTTTGAGTATTGTAGAAGATAAAACCGGAAACCTTTGGTTGGGCACTTATGGGGGGGTCTGTCGCTACGATGGCAAATCCTTTATCAATTTTACGGAGAAAGAAGGCCTAAGTTATAATGCAGTTTATAGTATTGTAGAAGATAAAACCGGAAACCTTTGGTTCGGCACTTATGATGGGGTCTGTCGCTACGATGGGAAATCCTTTACCAATTTTACGGAGAAAGAAGGCCTTAGCAATAATTTTGTTTTGAGTATTGTAGAAGATAAAACCGGAAACCTTTGGTTCGGCACTCGTGGCGGGGGCGTGTGTCGATTAGATTCAAAATATTTGCAAGCGCTCAATCTCGCTCAAAAGCCCACCGGACTTTTGCCGTCCTTTACCAATTTTACGGAGAAAGAAGGCCTGAGCAATAATGTTGTTTCGAGTATTGTAGAAGATAAAACCGGAAACCTTTGGTTCGGCACTGATGGCGGGGTCTGTCGCTACGATGGGAAATCCTTTATCAATTTTACAGAGAAAGAAGGCCTGTCAAATAATGCGGTGGCAAATATGATTCAAGATACTGAAGGAAATATTTGGTTTGGTACTCGAAAGGGATTAAGTAAAATAACAGCTAATAAGTTGGCCAAGTTAAGCCACAGCCTTGCCTTCTCGGAAGGAAAGGGAGAAAAAGGATTCAACCCCATAAAGGAGGCTCTTTTTTATAATTACGGTTACAACGATGGTTTGCTCGGTTTAAACTGTCGGCGTAATTCTGTTTTGCAGGATTGCAAAGGAAGAATTTGGTGGGGCACTGATGTACTAACCTGTTACGATCCTAAAGGAAGTATTATTGATACAACCGCACCAATTGTTAACCTCACAAGCGTAAAATTATTTGGAGAGGAAATCGCCTGGGCAAATTTAAATGCATTTAGCAACGATAGCACAGGCAGAGATATAATCGATGGCAAAACAACTGACACTTTACTTTCCAACGGCATTTTATTGAAAGATATAAAGTTTGATGGCCTTACAAAATGGTTTAATTTACCTGAGCATTTAAGTTTGCCGTACAATAACAACAACCTTACTTTTAATTTTATTGGCGTTCATATGCAAAGCCGCAATCACATTAAATACCAATATAAATTAGAAGGCATGGATCCCGATTGGAATTCAATTACTGATAGAACGGAAGCGCCTTATGGCAATTTACCAAGCGGCGATTATGTTTTTAAAATAAAGGCCATGAATCAAAGCGGTGTTTGGAGTGAGCCTTTTGAATTTAATTTTGTTGTTCGCCCACCCTGGTGGCTCACCTGGTGGTTTAAGACTTTGGTTATTTTATTTGTAGTTGGTTCTATTTGGTATTACATCATATGGCGTGAGCGTAAATTAAAAGCAGAAAAAGAAATTTTGGAAAAAACAGTTGAAGAAAGAACAGAAGAATTGGTTCAAAAAAACATTGTTGTTGAACGACAAAAACATTTAGTAGAAGAAAAACACAAAGAAATTACCGATAGCATTAATTACGCAGAACGTATCCAGCGTAGTTTTATGGCAACTAAAGAATTGTTGGATGAGAATTTGAATTGGGTCACTTCAAGTAGCGAAGCGTTTCCGATAACTATTGGGAGAGAAAGTGGTATAGAAGACAGTTCTCGATATGGTTCGAAAAGAGGCAGCGAGCCTGCTCGAACTGACGACAGTTACTTCGTTTTCTTTCAACCAAAAGATGTTGTGAGTGGCGATTTTTATTGGGCTTCCAAATTAAATAATGGCAAGTTTGCCCTAGTAACCGCAGATAGCACTGGACATGGAGTACCTGGCGCTATTATGAGTTTATTAAACATCACCGGTTTAGAATTGGCCATTAAAGATGGTTTAACAGAACCCGCTGATATTTTAAATGACACTCGTAAAACTATTATTGATCGTTTAAAAAAAGATGGCAGCGCGGAAGGTGGCAAAGATGGAATGGATTGTAGTTTAGTAAGTTTTGATTTTAAGGCCAATAAAATTACTTACGCAGCAGCTAATAATCCAATTTGGATTGTTAGAGAAAAGAAATTATTAGAATTTGCTCCAGACAAAATGCCCGTAGGTAAACATGATCACGATTCAGTTTCATTTACACAACATACCATTGAAATAAAGAAAGGAGATGTTATTTACACTTTAACTGATGGCTACCCTGACCAATTTGGTGGACCAAGAGGAAAGAAGTTTATGTACAAACAATTGAAAGTACTTTTGATTTCTATTTCTCAACAACCAATGCATCAACAAAAAGAAATTCTATCAAAAACTTTAAGTGAGTGGATGGGAGAGAACGAACAGGTCGATGACATTGCGCTTATAGGAGTCCGCGTTTAACGCTCGGCAAAAAGACTTCAAGTCTCGATCCCGAGCTCGTCTCGGGATGGATGATATTGCTGTGATTGGGGTATGAGTTTAGTTTATTAAAAATTCTCTATATTTAAAAGGCAAAAAGGGTTCTAAACGCTTCATAAAATGAAAAATGATCTCATAGAATATTATAAAGAAAGGGCAAAAGAATATGAGAGTATTTACTTAAAACCTGAGCGACAAAACGACCTCAAGACTGTAACTAAACTTTTGCAGAATATTTTTGCTAATAAAACGCTTATTGAAATTGCTTGCGGAACGGGCTATTGGACGGAAAGTATTGCAAAAACAGCAAAGGCCATGATAGCAATAGATATTAATAAGGCAGTTCTAGAAATCGCAGAACAAAAACACTATCCATATAACAACGTGTCATTTAAAATTGAAAATCTCTATAACATTACAAATAGTCAGAGATACGACAATCTATTCGGCGGCTTTATTTGGAGTCATATTAAATTAGAAGAATTGGATGTTTTTTTGAAGACCGTTAATAGTTCTGTTGTTCCAGGTGCTACGGTAGTTTTTATGGACAATAATTTTGTGGAAGGATCTAGCACTCCTATTAAAAACACTGATGAATTCGGTAACACCTTTCAAACTAGAAAACTAAAAGATGAAAGTACGCACGTGGTTTTAAAAAACTTTCCGACTGAGAATTTTTTAGAGACAAAGTTGAAGAACATTGTTGCTAGTTACGAATTCATCAACTTAACCTATTTCTGGCTTGTGATCTATAAAACGAAGGGGAATTAGAACAGGCATTCGCATGCTTTAAACCCATGTGCAAGTTGTCTAAAAAACAATTAATCAAACAAACTCCCTGGTTTCTTGTAAATATTTCTGCCCAAATGCTTATAGGCTAATTCTGTTGCCTCACGGCCTCGGGGTGTGCGCATCAAATAACCTTCTTGCACTAAAAAAGGTTCGTAAACTTCTTCAATGGTGCCAGCTTCTTCGCCCACAGCAGAGCTGATGGTGCTTATGCCTACAGGACCTCCTTTAAATTTATCAATGATGCACGCTAAAATTCGCAAATCCATTTCATCCAAACCATTCTTGTCCACGTTTAAAGCCTTTAAAGAACTTGATGCCATGTCCATGTCAATTGTGCCGTTTCCTTTTATCTGTGCAAAATCTCTTACGCGGCGTAATAAGGCATTTGCAATACGCGGAGTGCCACGGCTTCTACGTGCTATCTCATAAGCAGCTTCTTCTTTAATTTCTACATTTAAAATATCAGAACTGCGGTTTACAATGCCTGTCAAAACTTTGCTGTCGTAATAATTTAATCGGCTTGTAATTCCAAAACGGGCGCGTAGGGGCGAGGTTAACAAACCACTTCTGGTAGTCGCTCCTACCAAAGTAAAAGGATTTAACTTAATCTGCACACTGCGGGCATTTGGTCCGCTATCAATCATGATGTCGATTTTGTAATCCTCCATGGCTGAGTATAAATACTCTTCCACAATGGGACTTAAACGATGAATCTCATCAATAAATAAAACATCGTAAGGTTCAAGGTTTGTAAGTAGTCCTGCTAAATCGCCCGGTTTATCTAATACTGGACCACTGGTCACTTTTAAATTTACGCCAAGATCATTTGTAATAATATGTGCAAGCGTTGTTTTTCCTAAACCCGGAGGGCCGTGTAATAATACATGGTCTAAAGCTTCACCACGCTGTTTAGCGGCAGCCACGAATACGCGTAAATTGTCAACGACACTTTCTTGCCCGCTAAAATCATCGAAGGCAATAGGTCTGAGTGCGCGTTCAATCTCCTTATCCGTAGGGGTTAAATTCTCTTCACCAGCATCGAGGTTTTCATTCATAGTCTAAAGATATGGCTTTCTTTGAAGTGTGCTTGCTACGATTTATAGTTTTACCAGAGGGGATCAGTCGGAAAAGTTGGGAACTTTTTAGTATTTTGGAATTTCTGCGCTTATGTAAAATGTCGCTTTAATTATCCGCCTTTCTTTTTTCTTAAAAAAAAAGAAACAAAAATTCAAGGCTGCATGAAATTTTTCTAAAATCTTATCGTCTTCAAGCTGACGCTACGATCATTTTTCGGCGAAGGGCCGAAAAAGCCTACCTACCGTTGCACAAGGCCGCGCGACGGCAGGCAGGCGTAGCGCCCGCGCACAAACTGTCAGAAAATTTTACGTTCAAAAAACTAACAGCCCAAGCCTTCAAAAATTTTCAGCCTGGCCTTTGAAGACAATAAGATTTATAACAAAAAATTTCATGAGGCCGGAGAACAGGACCGCAATGAATTCTTATTTTAAATAGAGATCTTTTAATAGTCAAAAATCCACTCCCAAAGATTTTCGAATTGATCCACTAAAGGCTATTCCCATTAATTTTGGCTATGCATCCTTCAGTAAAAAACCGCAAAGAATTTAATATTCTTTGCGGCTAATTAAATAGAAAAGGTTTTACTTAATTTTTATTCACAATGAATTTCTTAGTAATGTATGTATCTCCAGAATATATCTTCATTAAATATTGTCCGTTATACAAGGTCTCTGTGTGAAAATAGGCGATGGTGCTTCCTTGATATAATGTTGTTTTATCAATCAGTTTTCCGGTGATATCAAATAATTCAATTTTGATATTCTCATTTGTAAGACTGATTAATTGTATAGCAACAAGATCACTTGCGGGATTTGGAAACACATTGATTGTACTTGATTCTATGTTTTTCGCAGCTATGCCTGTAGGAGTAGCGCCAGCGGTGTAGGTTGTAACAGGTTCTGTAATTGAAGTCACCTTGGAAGCTGTTATCGTTCCGTAAAAAGTCGGCCCAACAACGTAAGGATAGGCAGAATTCCAATTTTGATCCACAGTAGCGAAATAGCAATAAGTACCGTTTGGATATTCTGGTGTTATACAAAATCTACCATTGTGTTCATCTAGATAATCAGGAGTCGTAGCAGAAGTTGCAATGTATTCATAATCTTCTCTAAAATAACCCAAAGGGTAAGTTGTGCTAACAACTGGTCCAGAACTAACAGCAGCGCCACCTGGCGCGGTAGTTCTTGTTGTTATATTTCTTAAGGCATAACTTGATTTAATTCTTGTAATTCCACCAGTACCATCAGCGTTTTTGTATCCATATGCGCCGTATATTGGAAACCCATCGTAAGCAAAACCAATAAGAGGAGAGTGTTTGGTGTTATCGATCGCATACAAACCATCTGCGTTGTATAAATTACAAACGGTTGAAATGACATTCAAATCTAAATTAAAAGCACTTGGGTTTTGGTGGTGATGATAGTTACCCATTGCTGGATGTGCTTTAGAGCAATCAAATCCACCTTTTTCTGCTGGAATGGCATCGCGGTTCCAAGGAAAAGTAGCGGTGGGTCCACCTGGACACGGCGGATTACCTGGTCCACCGCAAAGTGTATTTGTTGTAGCGTTCCAAGCAACACCATCTCTATAATCAAACAAAGCCACGCCATTTATAAAAACACCTATGTTTCCACCGGTTGTGCTAACAGGGGTTCCCGTGTTTTGAACAGGATTTAATGGAAACTTAAAAATAGAGTTTTGATTGGTCGCCAGTGAAGGATTCCCATCTAAAAATGGTCCTGTGACATAGCTTGGCAAACCAGTTGTTGTGGCATAAACAAAATTGGTTGAATATTTTACAGACTGAACGTTTACAAGATCGGCATCGTTAATAGGTGTTGAATTACCCGAAACGTAATGCCTTGCTGTTAAAGTTGTATTTTGTAGCCAGGACGTGATAGCTGGACTGGTTTGAGCTACCCCAAAAATTGAAAGAAGTGAAGCCGTGATGCTTAGTGTTATGTTTTTCATTTATCTGTTTGTTGGTGGTTATATTAAGTTTAGACGATGTTATTTAATTAATCCCTCGCTTGGTTAAAAAAATCTTTTGGGTACTGGTGTTTCGGATTAAACACAAATTCTTTGTCCGATAAGGTGAGTAAAAAGCTTATTATATCTACTTTTTCGTTCGATGCAAGGAGCATACCATTTTGTAATTGTGGCGCGAGTGTATTTGATAGGTGAATGCTATTTGTGTAATGATTAAGCACCTCTGATAATTTTTTAAAACGTCCATCGTGCATGTAAGGATAGGTGTATTCAATGTTTCGTAAAGTAGGAACTTTAAATTTGAGAGAATCTTTGGGGTTTAAAGTGACTTTCATTCTTCCATAATCATTAAGAGTTGTATCTATGGGTAATCCGTTATTTTCAAAATCATTGCTTGCAAACAAAGGCTCTTGATGGCAGGAAGTGCAGTTCTTTTTAAACAATTCATATCCATTTGATTCCTGCGCAGTAAAGGTTTCTTTTTGTGCGTTAACACGATCGTATTTAGAATTCGCACTTACCAGGGTGAGCATGAATTGTGAAATCGATTTTAATGTGTTTTCACCTGTAATGTTACTATCACCATAAGCTTTGAAAAATAGTTGTCGGTATAATTTACTAGCATTCAGTTTCTTTATCACAACCTGAATAGAACTTCCCATTTCAGCTGGATGTGAAATAGGAGCAAGCGCTTGCAGGTCTAAATTATTTACGGCGCCATCCCACATAAATAAAGTTTGCCAAGCCAAATTCATTAAGGCCGGAGAGTTACGAGTGCCGATGCTATCGTTAATTCCGTGGCTTAAGGCGTGATCAATATGCGTAAATGCAGAAAACGGAGAATGACAGCTAGCGCAAGAAATGATGTTATTGCGAGAGAGTAAAGGATCGTAAAATAAAGCCCTTCCTAATAAGATTTTATTTTCCGTAAGTTGGTTTTTTGAGAAATTGTAGTGTGGTTTTGGCCAGTTTTTTGGACATTCAAATAATGGTTCAGGCGAAATAAATGCACAAAAGGGTAGAAAACAAGCTATGTGCACGAAACGTTTCATGGTTTATTTATTCGAAAGGCGTTCGCTATAATGATTGATAAATCAACAGCTTGTCGGTTTGGTGACATAATGTGATTCTGTTTTGACAAACTTATCTTTTCAAGAAATTGTTTTAGATCCAATAAAATTTCAATATTATTTTTTTGGTTTGTTTCTAAAGTTAGTTCCCTCAAAGTATTAAAAGGAGCTTGATATCCGCCCACATGAAATTGAAATTCTTTTTTTGCACCAGGACAAACAGAACAAGTTCCTTCCAATTTAAAATTAATATAGCCGCTTTGCCATGTCCAGTACATACCTTTTGTGGGATCAAGATCTCCTCCGTAAACTCCAGAAACATTGGTTAGACTATCAATTCCCAAATTAAATTTGAGTTGTGTGTATTTGATGTTTGTTGGAATGTTGAAGGCTATTTTTAATGAGTTAATATCAGAAATGTCAATTAAATAAAAGCTGTTTTCTTCTGTAAAGACGATTCTGTTTTTATCTAAAAGTTGAATTTTTGAAATGTAAAATTTTAGGGTTTCTATTTTTAGGGATGTACCATCAGAAATTGTGTAAAGTGAATCGAGTAAAATAGACTTGTTACTCTTTATACTTTGCTTAAATGAAAGCGTGATGGGAGAAGTGTTTTGTCCCTTGCTTGCAAATGATAATAGAAGAAGAAAAGAAATTAGTTTTTTCATCTTGCTGATGGTTTAGGCTTTGAGAACAGCCCAGCTATGTCCTTTATGAGCTCATTAAAATTGTTGAGTTGATCATCGTGACAGAGTTTTTTTATGTCTAGAAAATGCTTGTAATGAATTTCTTCAATTTCAATTTGTAATTCGGCTAATTTTTTTTCAAGATAATCTTTCTGAGCAATTTTGTAAGGCTCAACAATAGAGCTATACAAACTGGTTTTCAGATTTAATATTTCAATTTCTTTTTCGCTAATTTGTTTTCTGTGAACTTTAATAAGCGCTTCATACGCTTCTATTTGTTTAGCGTCAAAATGCAAACGTTCAATGATGATGGCTTTTGGGCCTTCATGTCTGGGTGGTTTTGGTTTATTTAAAAACAAAAATGCAATTAATAAAAGATTACCAATTAATAAACCAATGGCGATGGAGGAGATTAATTTTAGTTTAGTCATTGTAAAAATTATTATTCGGTAAAAGTTGCATGGCTTTTGCGAGATTGTTTCTGTAATCCTGAGTTGAGTGATAGCTTGAGATAGCAAGTAGGTTGATTACAAACAAAACAATAATTGAAAACGCAAGCGCCCACTTTATTTTTGGTGTAACCTTACCAAAGCTTTCGTTTTGTATTCGTTGCTGAACACGCGTAAACAAAAAAGCCGGCACATCGACAGATTGTATAGTTTCAAGTCGCTGTAGTTCGTTATTTAAATCAGTTCCCGTCATGTTTATTTTATTAGACGATATTATTTTTAATTTCCCTCGCGGCGATTTATTTTTTTTGATAAATTTTTTTTTGCCCTCTGAATAAGAGATTCAGCAGCCTTTGGACTGATATTCATAATTTGAGCAATTTCTTTTTGACTTTGCTGTTCTATTTTACTCAAGATTAGAGCCGTTTTTTGATTTACCGGTAAATCGTTTATATGATTGAATAAAATCTTAAGCGATTCCTTCTGCTCTAAAAGCATGCCTGGGTGATCAAAATTTGGTCTGTTATGAAGTTCTTTCTCTGAATCAGTTGTAAAAAGAGAAGTAATAAAAGCAAAACGTTTTTTTCGATTTCTGGCTTTAATAAAATCGAGTGATTTGTTAACGGTGATGCGGTAAATCCAGGTGCCAAGCTGTGATTTTTCTTGAAAAACATGTAGTGATTGATGAATGGCCACAAAAACATCTTGCGTTATTTCTTCTGCATCCTCAGTGTTTTGAGCATAATGAAGCGCAAGGTTGAATACTTGTTTACTGTGTTTGTCGTATATTTCTTTTATTGTCAATTGTGAAAAATATAAACAACATTGAAAAATTCAAATACAATTTGAATTTTTCAATGTTGTAAATTTTAGAGTTTTGGTAGATACTTTTTTATAAACGTATCCAATCCAACTATAACGGTGCCTTGTTTGTTTTTGTAATCTTGGTCGGCAGATGAAATAATAAAATTTTGTTTGCAATTAAGATCACTCACCGAAATATAAAATCCCTTAGAAGGTACAGGAGCTTTACTTAATTTTATTTCTATGCAAGCTTTAACGTTATTACCATGCACCAGTACCAAATCGCACTCCGCCCCAACTTGCGTTCGATAATAATAAGTGTCAATGCGTTTTGGTGCAGCATTAATAATTTGCGTAATCACGTATCCTTCCCAAGAACCTCCAACACTGGGATTATTCAGAAGCTCTTTTTCACTACCAATGCGGAGTAAATGATGTAAAATACCGCTATCGTTAATGTACACTTTTGGCGACTTAACCAAACGTTTACCAACATTTACAAAATATGGTGGCAATCTTCTTATTAAAAAAGCACCTTCCAGATAATCGATATAACGCTTTATAGTGGTACCGCTCACATCTAAAGAACTTCCTAATTTTTCTGCATTTAAAATACCACCTTGTAAATGGGCAAGCATTCCCCAAAGTTTTCGCATAACAATGGGTGAAAATTTAATATCAAACAATATGGCCAAGTCACGCTCAATGTATGTTGTAATGAAAGCATCTAACCAACCCGATGATAATTCGTTGTTCTTAAGAGTCAATGCTTTTGGAAAACCACCCCTGAACCAATGTTTTTTTATGCTGATTGTGCCTGGTAATTCATGCAAACCAATGGGATTAAGATAGAAATAATAAACTCTTCCTGCTAAACTTTCGGACGCTCCTTTTAAAAGTTCTGGAGAAGCTGATCCTGTAATAATGAAACGCGCTGGTTTCCTGTTTTCATCAACTAAGGCTCTTAGTAATGGAAATAAAGTCGGCATACGTTGAACTTCATCAATCAAAACACACTCATTCGTATAGGCAGAGAGATACTCCTCTGCATCGCGGTTAAGCGTCGAAAAATCACTATTCCTTTCCAAATCTAAATAATGTGTTTTTTTCTTTAACGATTTGGCAATAATTTTTACCAACGTTGTTTTACCTACTTGTCTCGGACCAAGTATCACAATTACAGGAAATTCCTTTGAATACTTCTCAATTAAAGGAGTAATGCTACGCGTTATCATATTGTAAAAGTAATCAGTAACCTTGAAATATTCAAATTTAATTTGAATATTTCAAGGTTATCTTGTTTCACATAAATCATTAACTAAAAATAAGTATTAGCTGCAGATTAGTTTTTTAGAAATAGAAAAACATAAACCATGCAGCGTTTTTTATTTTTCTGAGTCTTATTGGTAGAACATTAAACTTGTTTAATATGAAAAAAGTACTTTTTATACTAGTGCTATTATTATTTTCTTGCAAAAAAAATGATTGTATTAAAGCAGAACTAGTCAAAGATTGTACCGGAACATACATTCGTATTGACGGTAAAGATTACCAAGTATGTAATCTTGAAAAAGTGAGCGCCTTTAATAACGGTGCTAAAATAACGGTTTCCTATAAAAAAATAACAGAATGTAAAGGTACGGCTGCTGATCAAATTGTTTGTCTTATGCTTCATGCCAACGAAGGCTGGATTGAAGTTTTAAAAATTGAATAATAAGTCATTTCCAAAAATTAATCTCATAAATAATATACCAATGAAAACAAAATTGCTTTTTATTTCAATTATCACATCTCTTGTTTTTAGTTCCTGTATGAAAGACAAGAACTTCAAAACGTACACCATTTACCGCCCGGAGTATTCTGTGAAACAATCAGTGAAAGATAATGTCACGTTAAAACAAGCTGAACCATTAAAAGATTTAGGAAGTTTTGTTTTATACAACAACACCATGTATATCAATGAAAAGAATAGGGGGATACATATTATTGACTACACTATTCCTACTAGCCCAATAAATAAAGGTTTTATCCCTATTCCTGGCAATAAAGGTTTAGCGCTTAAGAATAATGTTTTATACGCAGATTGTTTCAGTGACTTGTTTGTTTTTACTATTGAAACAAATCAAACGTTGCACATGGATAATGCAATTAAAAATGTGTTCCCTTCTCGCATGGGTTCGCAAAGTTACGACTCAGACTATGTAAATCTAACATGGATTAAGAAGGATACAACAGTAAGTGTGGCAGATTATAACAACTACATGAAGAATTGCAATAATTGTGATTCCTATCTTTATACAACCTCTAACAATGCTAATTCAACGAATAATAATCCTATGCCTACCGGAGGAAACTCCATAGGTAGCAGTATGGCTATATTTGCAATCGTAAACGATTATTTATATACTGTTGATAATTACAATCTGAATACTTTTTCTCTTCAAAACGCGTTAAATCCCGTTGCGGCGAATAGCCAGCAAGTTTCGTGGAATGTGGAAACTTTGTTTCCATTTAAAGATAAATTATTTATTGGATCCAATACCGGAATGTTTATTTATGGTTTGGCCAACCCGGCTAGTCCAAATTATATTAGTCGCTTTGAGCATGTAAGGGTGTGCGATCCAGTTATCGCTGATGACAAGTTTGCGTTTGTTACACTCAGAAGTGGCAGTCAATGCGGCGGCTTTACAAATCAACTCGATGTATTAAATATTGAAAATATTGAAACGCCAACACTCATTAAATCGGTTCCTTTTTCTAATCCGCACGGGTTGAGTAAAGATGGAAATGTGCTTTTTGTTTGCGACGGAGCTGCAGGGCTAAAGATGGTGAATGCAAGTGACATTAATAATCTTCAAACCAAGCAAAGTTTACCTATTGGAAATGCAATAGATGTGATTGCCTTCAATCAAAAAGCGATTGTAATGCTTGACAATGCCATCAAAATTTACGCGTACGATCAACAATTTAATTTGAATTTATTAAGCAGCATTAATAAAAATTAAGATGAAAATTATTAAATCACTAATTTTCCTTTGTTGTTTCTGCGCCTGCTTTGCACATGGTCGAGCATTGAGCCATCCAAGTATTTCTAGGTTCTTAAATTCAAACGGAAGCGATACTTTAAAAGCGCTAAAAATTAAATATGGTGGGATTCAGCAGGTGGGACTCATCTTCGGTGATCGAAGAAGCAGCACCTGTTTTAATTTTGTCAATGGAATCCGCTTTTCTAGATTTTTTACTGGAATTGGATTCGATGCGCAGTTAAATCGATCAACAAATTATTATTACGAAAACAATACAAATAATACCACAGCGGCTTATTTAGACTTACGGTATTATATAAACAAGAAAAAGAATTTTTTTGTTGTTGCAAACGGAGGCGCAAATTTTATAATCGAAAATATGGATGGTTCGTTTCGATACAGTTACAAAAAATTACCGGGCTACTACACGGCGCTTGGTCTTGGTTTTAAAGCCCGCTTAGGCAAAGAGGTGTTTTATTCATTTGATTTGAGCTACAGTATCAAACAAATACGTTATAATTATAATTATACCAATTTTTTAAATGAATGGCAGACTGATAAATACGACATTAGGCAATATTCAATTTTATTAAGAATGGGTATTGAAATTTTTTAACTGAAATTAGACAGTAAGTCTGCATAAATGAATTGTAATTAAAAACCTTACATTTATAATATGTATCCAATAAAAATTGCACTAGCACTCTTGATAATTTGTTTTTTAACAAGCTGTCAAAAAACCTATACCTGCGAATGCACAAATCCTGGAGGCGTGTATGCTTCTTATACGTTAAAGGAATCAAAGACTGAGGCAGAAGCTATTTGTGCGCAATACAATGCAGAGGCTAACTCAATTCCATGGTCTGAGAATAATTGCGCGTTAAAATAATCTATACGCTTGATTTTCAGTTGTATGGCGTTTTTGATAACCAAATTTAACAAAACTAACAGGTTTCAATGATTAAAAATTCCAGAAAGTTTAGATTCTTGGTTTAAATTATTGAAAGAGTAGATCTTACATTTATTATCTAGAAATCGATCGATTTTTAAGCAAATTACTTAAGACTGTTAAAATTTTCAAACCCTTATCTATCAATACTTTAAAATATCCCAATTCGTCCAAAATTCACTTTTTTCTGACTATATTTGTACCCCGTTTTAACTAGGCTTAAGGCGTATAAAAATAAAATGTTTAATCTCTCAAACCGGCCTAAGAGGTTTGATACAATTAAAAAAAGAATGGCAGATAAAAACCTGGTTACAGGAAATGCAGATTTCGATTGGAACTCAATCGGAAAAAAACAAGACAATTACACGGCTGAAGAAAAAGAAAAGTTGGATGAATTGTACTCTCAAAAATTAAGTACTATTACTGATCTTCAAATTATTGAAGGTGTAGTTGTAGCAAAAAACAACCGTGAAGTTGTTGTAAACATTGGTTATAAATCAGATGGTGTTGTTGCTCTTTCAGAGTTTCGCTATAATCCAGATTTAAAAGTTGGTGACAAAATCGAAGTATTTATCGATCAGGCAGAAGACTTACAAGGTCAATTAGTTCTTTCACACAAAAAAGCACGTGCTGGCAAAAGCTGGGATCGTGTTAACGAAGCTCTTACAAATGATGAGATCATTAAAGGATTCGTTAAATGTCGTACTAAAGGTGGTTTAATCGTTGATGTATTTGGTATTGAAGCTTTCTTACCAGGTTCACAAATTGATGTAAAACCTATTCGTGATTACGATGTGTACGTTGGTAAAACAATGGAATTTAAAGTTGTAAAAATCAACAATGAATTTAAAAACGTAGTAGTTTCTCACAAAGCTTTAATTGAGGCAGAGTTAGAAAGTCAAAAACGTGATATCATTTCTAAATTAGAAAAAGGACAAGTATTAGAAGGAACTGTGAAGAATATCACTTCTTATGGTGTGTTTATTGATTTAGGTGGTGTTGATGGTTTAATTCACATTACAGATTTATCTTGGGGTCGTATTAACCACCCTGAAGAAATCGTGAAATTAGATGAGAAAATTCAAGTAGTAATTCTTGAATTTGATGATGATAAAAAACGTATTGCTTTAGGTTTAAAACAATTAACGCCTCACCCTTGGGAAGCATTGAATGCTGAAGTAAAAGTTGGTGATAAGATTAAAGGTAAAGTTGTTGTAATCAATGATTACGGTGCTTTCATCGAAATCGCTCCAGGTGTTGAAGGTTTAGTTCACGTAAGTGAAATGAGCTGGAGTCAGCATTTACGTAGCGCGCAAGAATTTGTGAAGATTGGCGACGAAATCGAAGCTATCATCTTAACATTAGATCGCGAAGAGCGTAAAATGAGCTTAGGTATGAAACAATTAACTCCTGATCCTTGGAATATGATCATGGAGAAATACTCTAAAGGTTCTAAACACAGCGGTACAGTGCGTAACTTCACTAACTTCGGTGTGTTTGTTGAATTAGAAGAAGGTGTTGATGGTTTAGTTCACATTTCTGATCTTTCATGGAGTAAAAAAATCAAGCATCCAAGTGAATTCTGCAAGGTAGGTGAGAAAATGGAAGTTGTGGTTCTTGAGATTGATGGTGAAAATCGTCGTTTAAGCTTAGGTCACAAACAAATGGAAGAAAATCCTTGGGATGTTTTTGAAACTGTATTTACTGTAGATTCAATTCACAAAGGAACTGTTACATCTGTAAATGATAAAGGTGCTTTAATAGGCTTAACTTATGGTGTTGAAGGATTCTGTCCTGCACGTCACTTAAACAAAGTTGATAACACTTCTTTAAAAGCGGAAGAGACTGCAGATTTCAAAGTAATTGAATTCAGCAAGGATGCTAAGCGTATTGTTGTTTCTCATGCACGTCTTCATGAAGAAGTGAAAGAAGAAGCTCGCAAAACAGAAAAAGCTTCTAAAAAAGCTGATTTTGAGGATAGCAAAAAAGCTGTGAAAAAAGTGAAAGATAGTCAAGAGAAAACCACTTTAGGTGATATCTCTGCCTTATCGGATCTTAAGGATAAATTAGACGGTAAAAAATAATCCGTCTGTCACTCTGAGCTTGCCGAAGAGTGGCTTTAGTAAATCCCTATAACGACGTGTCGTTTTGTAGGGCAACTAAAAACCTTGCCGGGTTTTTAGTTTTTGAGAGCCGAAGCCCGCCCTATAAAGGCGGGTTTTTGGTTTTAGTACTAGCGCGTTGCGTCGACAGATCATCAATGCAACACTATTCAATTTGCGCGTATTTTTCATGTTAAAAGGGTTAATCTTTGATCGTACTTCAAATCTTGCACTACAAAAAAAGCTACCCATCGAGGTAGCTTTTTTTCTTTTGCCGTGGTGGGTAAATTACTCCTTCACATATTTGGAAGTATATATCACGGTATTGTTTTCCACAACACAAATTACGTAGATACCACTTGATAATTCTCTTCGATTTAAAAGGGTTTTATTTGCATGGATTGCTTGTTTGTGAACAAGAGTACCGATAGAATTATATATTTCAATAAAGGAATTATTTTGTACATCCTCGGTTATGATTGTAAATTCACCATTGTTAGGATTGGGGAAGATGCGAATGTTTTTATTTTTTTCATTGTTCTTATCTATACCTACGCAAGCGTATACAGCAATAGTAACGGTTGATACACAACCAGACGTAACATTTGTTACAGCTATCGTATAGATTCCCGGGGTATTTGTTGTTAGGTTAGGACCGTTTGATGCGGAAGTAGTTGCATTTGCAGGAGAGGTCCAACTATAGGTAACCCCAGTTAACGGGCCATTCACGGTTGGAAATATTGTAACAATACCTGGGCATGGCAGAAGAAAGGCGCCTGGGGTAGAACTAACATCCGGATAAAAGCGATTATCGGTGATGGTTGTAACAGTTTGTGACGTACAGCCGTTATTCAGATCTTTAGCTGTTAATGTGTAAACGCCAGGTGTTCCAGCGGTGTAGGTTGAACTGACCTGCAAAGGTATTTGAGGTGAAGGACCTTCCCAAAGGTAACCAACAATTAAGCTGTTTGTTGTAAATGGTGTGTTCAGCGGGATTCCAGTTGAGCTATTGTTATACAAAACAACGGTTGGGCTAACACAGTTTATCGCCAGAGTTCCATTTGTATTTATTTTGGCTTTTGGCGGGTAGATATTTTGATACATAGGTATTACAGAATAACTTTTGCAGTTGTTATAAATATCAGTAACAGTGACGGTATAGTTATTAATTAATGATTGTGTTATCGATGAAGGATATGCGTTAATGTTAATCGAGTTGCTTGCAACAAAACCTGGTACCCAACTGTAAGTCGCATTTGGCGAGTCACTTGTCGCTTTCAAGGTAACTGACGTGGTATTGCAATTAAGAATCTGAGAAGGCACAACAACACTAATATCTGGAGGGTTGGTATTGGAAATAATTGAAATGTTTGTTTTGGTGATGCAACCTGATGTATTGTCTTTTACAATCGCCGTCCAAGTTCCTGGAAACACTGCAGTATAGGTGTTAACACCACTTAAATTGCCAGGTGCGATTACGGTTGATGAACCTGGTGCCAACAATGTGTATGAAATTTGACCTCCTACAGGATTCGTTGCTCCGTTAATAATATTAATCATTGCGACGCTTTTTGTACCACAGCCTAGAGTGAAGCTTTGCGGGCTACTTAAAGAATAAGTTGGCAAACTAGATGTAGATGCCACAGTAAATGTTTTGCACGTACTGCAACCACTTGAATTGTCGATTGCACAATGTGTAAAAGTGCCGGTTCCGCCTGGTGCATAAATAGCTGTATAAGAATTTGCAATGAAGATTCCGGTAGTCGGCGCATAAAAATAATGAGACACGTTTAAAGATGGTGTCACTACTACTGAAAGTGTCGGAGTTATGGTTTGGCTGCAGGTAATATTCATTAAATTAGTGGATAATGTGGAAGTAGGCGTGCTAGTATTTTGAGAAATAGCAAATGTTTGTGAAGCTGTACATCCAGATGCGTTACCCATATTGACAGTCCATATACCAATATTTTGAGAAGATACATTTATGATAGAGCCTGTTAATGGAGCGCTTGTAGAGCTGGTCCATGTATAAGAATTCGTTGAAGGCGCAGCAGTTATCGGTAATGTTGGATTGAAACAATTTAAAACAATACCCAAGCTTGGTGCATTTATGGTAAAAAAGGCCGGTTCCGGCTGAGGAGTTATTGTGAAATTAACAGAAGCTGAGCACCCTCCTGCAGCTGTTATGATTGCGTTATAAGGTCCAGGACTTACAGCGGTCACCGACGTTTGTTGCGGAAAAGATACATTTGCAGGTATTGGGGTCCAAGATATTGTATACGCAGGTAGTGGGCTAGCAGGAGTAAAACTTAAATTTAGTTTCACAATAGATAGCGTACTCGTGCAATTAGATTGCGTAACACTTGGTACCGCTTGTGGTTGCGACAATACAGATACCGTTATTACAACCGAGGTTGTTTCCATCACACTTGCGGTATTTTGGCCGCTTGTATATAAACTATAGCTTAATGTTGAATTTGGAGTTACCGCAAAGGCTCCATTCGAATTGCTAAAGCCACCTGGGTTTAACGAATACGTTGGATTCGAAAGATTTTGTGGGTTAGGGGCCAGCACAAATAGTGGTGTAAGTTTGTGATTTAATTGATAAACCTGCGACTAAAAAAAATAATATTACCTGAAGTTTTTTCATGAGTTTGGGATTAAGTCGTTAAATATAATAAAAAAAGGCTACCAAAACTGGCAGCCTTTCTCTGTATGTGTAAAAAAGTCTATTACTCTTTCACAAATTTAGAAGTATGTATCACCGAATTATTTTGAACCAAGCGAATAATGTAAATACCGTTCGCTTGTTCATTAATGTTGAGAATTGCTTCATTTGTATAAAGCACTTGTTTTTTTACAAGAACGCCAATTGAGTTAAAAATTTCTATGTTGACATTCTTAATGAAGTTATCTATAACTAGTGTAAAGAAACCTGTTCCGGGATTTGGAAATGTTTTTATTGCAATAGTAGATGAATTGTTTTTTTGAATCCCAACAAGGTCGCAACCTCCACTTATCTCTTTTGTTGCAATCGATGTACAGCCATTATTTAGGTCTTTAGCCGTCAGTGTATATATTCCGGCAATAGCTGCGGTGTATAACGTTGATATCGAAAGCGGAGTTTGCGGATTTGGTCCTACCCATAAAAAACCAATAACCGGTAGGTTAGACGGAAATATGGAAGTGTTCGGAATGCCAGTTGCACTCGCATTGGTAAGCATAATGGTTGGCGTGATGCAGGTAATGACTGTACTTCCTCCACTTGAAATTATCGCATTTGGAGTAAATAGGTTTTGATAAATAGGAATTATGGACGTACTATTGCATGTACTGTTGTTATCAATTACTAATAAAGTGAATGTATTGACAAGAGTTTGTGTTGAAGTTATAGAGTTTGTATATACTTGAATAGTACTTGAAGCAACGATGCCTGGTGTTCCAATAAAAGACCACTGCATAGATACATTATTTGTAGAACTATTACCTTGTAATATCACTTGTGAAGTATTACAATCTAAAATTTGCTTAGGCACCGAGGCGCTGATATTAGGAGTTGCTGTATTTGAAATAATACTTAATGGGATTTGTGCAGCGCAATTGGTTGTATTATCTTTTACTATTGCATAATAAATACCTGGGACTGCTACTGTATAGCCTGAAGTGCCAGGTGGAACAGGATTTGAGCCTAAAAGTGGCATAAGGGTATAAGAAACAGGTCCGCCTGGTGTAGGACTTGTTGCAGCGTTAATAATATTGATAATTGCAATACTTTTTGTACCGCAGCCTAAAGTATAATTTTGTGGGCTAGTAACACTGAATGTTGGAAAGCTTTGGCCACTACCTACTAAGGTAAATGTTGATATGCTAGTGCAACCATTAGTATTATCAAGAAGAATATGCGAGTATGTTCCAGGACCAAGCGCTGTATAACTTGCTACAGAAGAATAAAAAATCACTGAAGTGCCAAAAGGACTCACAAATGTATGAGTTACATTACCTGAAGCGTTTGAAGTTATCGTTGCGCCAACGGTTGTGTTGCAAGTTATTGTTTGGATGGATGGCAAGACAGCTGATGATTGAGCAAGAGTATTTGAACTGATTGTAATTTGTTGGGTTCCAAAAATGTTATTCATAGAATCTAAAGCATTCACCGTGTATGTGCCCGCTTGTGTTAGAGTAACGCTTGGTGCAGTAATGTTAAATGAAGGCCCTGTCCAATGAAAAGAATTTGGCGGAGTAACAGCCGTGGAAGCTGTGAGCACTATGGAAGTTTGTATACAAGTTAATATACTGGTACCAGAATTATTAGTAATAGTAAAGTTTGGCACTTGCGCATCGATGTTTCCGTATAGAAAAATTATCGCAACAAATTTAAATAGTCTTTTCATTGGGGTTTGTTTAGTGTGGATTCAAATATCTTGAGATTTAATTCTCTCTTTATATATACAAATTAGGAATGAAAAAGGTTGGGGTACCGAACTCAATAATTAGCGTTTTACTAACTTAACTGAAGTAATGTTCTTGTTTTCTTGAATGATTAGCAGGGTATAAATACCATTTGCTTGTCCAGTAAGATCAAGTGTGTTATAACTAGAATTAAGGGTTTGATCAGTTACAAGCATGCCAAGTGAATTGTAGATTTTAATAGAAGTATTTTTTTCTAAAGTATTATAATCTAAAGTAAATATATCGGTTGATGGATTAGGGTAAACAGAAATACTAGTCGAGGTAAAATTGTTTTCATTAATACCAGTATAACAATTGGCTACAATAACTTGAGCCATAGTTGCGCATCCGTTAACTGTATTAGTAACTATAACAGAGTATATGCCTAAGGCATTAGCCGAACATGAAGCGTTATTTACTGAATTTAAAATAGCACCCGGCGGCCCTGTCCAACTATAAGAAAAGTTTTGTGAATTTTGAGTGATTATTGGATAAACAAATACCGAGGTGCTAATTGTATTGATGCAAAAAGGAGGTGGCACGACTGGATTATTAACCATTGGATAAACCTTTTCATTAAAAATGGGTATAGTGGTAGAAGATTTACAACCATTATTTTGATCTATCGCTTCCAATGTATAATATCCTGAGTTATCAGCAATAAAGGTAGACGACAGTGAGAAATTTTGAGCTAATGGGCTTTTCCAATAGGATACAACTGGAAGGGTGTTTGAGAAAATACTTGACGGTGGAATTGAACTAGAACTTTGATTTGTCAAAACAATAGTTGGGCTAGCGCAGGTTAGTTTGTTAGTAGGTGAGTTAATAAGTGCATTAGGTTTAAATAGGTTTTGGTACATCGGAATAACTGTAGCAGTCTTACATTGATTTTGAGTGTTTAAAGCAACTATAGTGTAAACATTTATCACCGTATTTAAAGCTTGGGTATTCGTGTTAACTGACATGTAAT
The DNA here is from genome assembly GCF_029625215.1 of Aurantibacillus circumpalustris. Taxonomy (GTDB): domain Bacteria; phylum Bacteroidota; class Bacteroidia; order B-17B0; family Aurantibacillaceae; genus Aurantibacillus; species Aurantibacillus circumpalustris. Next base: position 3,291,714 of record NZ_CP121197.1, on the reverse strand, counting down.
CGCCAAGTAAAGTTCCACTAGAACTACCAGTCCATTGCCAATGAATTGAAACGCCATTTGTAAAACTAAAGGCTTCTAATTTAACTTGGCTTTTATAACAATCTAAGATATGTGTTGGAACAAGAACGCCTAGGTCTGGCGATGTTGTGTTTTGAATAACCGAAACTGGAACTCGGGTTTCGCAGAGACTTGTATTGTCTCTTGTAACTAAGGTGTAGTTTCCTGGAACTATTATAGAATAATTAGTTATTGAGCTAAGATTACCCATGACGATGTTCGTGGATGTTTGTGGGCTTATTATAGTGTAGGATACAGCACCCCCAGGCGTGGGTGATGTTGCTGCACCTGTGATTGAAATGTTAGTTGTACTGAATGTTCCGCATCCTAATGTAAAATTAGATATACTTGATACATTAAAGGTTGGAAAACCTGAAGAAGCGTTTACCACAAATGTTTTAGTAGTTTCACACCCGTTATCAATGTTAACTAACACATGCGTATAAGTTCCAGGAACAGATGGTACATATGAAGTTGTGGGTGTGTTTGTGACGTAAGAACCTCCGTAAGGTGACAAAAAACGATGACTAAAATTTACACCAGAGCCAGTAGATGAAGCTGTTACTTGAGCTAAGGAAAAGTTATTGCAACTAATTGATTGAATAATAGGATTTAAATTAGATATTGGATAAACAAAATCAAGACCAACTATAACGCTTTTAAACTGCGACTGACCGCTTGGGGTTGTTGCAAAAATAGAATAGGTTCCTGGTACATTAATGCTTATCGAATACCCCGTAACAGTTGGAATCGGACCCATCCAGGTATATGTTATTGATTCGGCATTATTCGACTTTAAAAAATAATCAACGGTCGGATTTGTACAAGTTATATTATTTGACGCAGAGGTTGTATGAATTGTAAAATCGAGGGGGGCTTGCCCGATAATTTTGATTGAAATGAGTACGATATAAATTGTATAGACAATTTTACCCATAATTAAAGGTAACAAAAGAGTTTGACATTCCTTCTTTTATCGATAATTTTATTAACAATACTTACTTAATTGTTAAAATTTCGAATTGTTTAATGTTTTAAAATTGAGGTCAGCAAAAATGGTTGTTTTCCAATTAGAAGTCGTATGAAATAGGTATCACTTGGTAAATCCGTTATGTTTATACTATAATTATTTTCAAAAATTACAGATTCGTGAACCAAAACACCTATTGAATTATATACTTTAACACATATACTTTCTGTTAAGTTTAATCCACTAATGTTAACAATGCCGTTACTGGGATTAGGAAATAATAAAAAATTATTTTTTACGAATAAATACTCTTTTACTCCAGCACAAAATTCAACGGAAACAACTGCTTTTTGAAAACAACCGTTGGCTGTGTCCGTAACAAAGACTGTATAATTACCGGGTGATTGTGTTGATACACTATATTGCAATGAACTCGACGTTAGCTGCACACTAGCAGGAGTAAACCACTGATAGGTGTAATTTATTGTTAAGGATGATGAAATGCCGGAGACCATATTTGGATAAATTGTAGTATTTGTGCCCTGACAATTAGTAAAACTAGCTGATTCAATTAGAGGCGCCGTTGTATTCATTCCAATACTTAAGGGCACGTAAAGAGTACACATGTTCGTGTCTCTAACAACATATGTCCATGTACCGCTTGCGTTTGCAATTTGTATTGGTGAACTACTTAGAGGTCCTGTTGGGACAGGAAATAAACTATTTTGATTTATGAGGCTATATGTAAATAGACTAATTACGGAAGTTGGGGTAGATGGACTAAATATGACAGCGGCTGTGCCAGAACAACCAACCGAAAAATTTTGTGGACTCGTCAGAGTTGTCCAGGGAAAATTACTAAACGGGGAGTTTATTATAAAGGTATTGCTTGAAGAGCACCCCGTTATATTATCAATTATTACATGTGTGTATGTTCCTGTTGTTGATGGTGTGTAATACGTTGGGTTAACAGTTGTTGTTAACGTGCCGCCTACTGGCGTAGTGAAGTAATGCGTTATGTTTAACGAAGGTGCAGATGTTACTGTTACTTCACTTAATGAGTGAGGGACACAATTGATCGACTGTGAAATTGGACTTAAAGTTGAACTTGGAGTGGTAGTATTTATTGTAATAGCTATTGTTTGCGTTGAACTTATTGTGCCCGAACTTGCAATAATTGTATAATTTCCAGGACTTGTGATAGTAACATTGCTTCCAGTTTGAATAGTAGTGGCATTAAAACAAGAATAACTAACTGTTGCAAGCCAAGAACTACTTAAAGAAATATTTATAGACGCCGTTATGCAGGTTATAGTATTAGTGCCAGAATTATTCGTAATAGTAAAATTGATAGGTTGTGCCTTATTGGTTGAATACAAAAAGATTCCAAAAATCATGATGAGTCTTATCATTACCTGCGTTTTCGTTTCTTTTACAAAAAGTATGCCGTGTATTCACAAAAAAATCCGGCTTGTGGGCCGGATTTCAATTTATCATCATTTTAATTTATTTTTTTGCGTCAGCCAAAAACTGAGCTAAACCACTATCCGTTAAAGGGTGTTTTAATAAGGCGCTGATTGCACTTAATGGAGCTGTAATAACATCTGCACCTATTCTTGCACACTCAATAATGTGCATTGGGTGACGAACACTTGCCGCTAAAATTTGTGTTTCAAAACCGTAGTTGTCGTATATCAAACGAATGTCTTCAATAAGTCTTAAACCGTCTGTGCTAACATCGTCTAAGCGGCCAATAAATGGTGACATGTAAGTAGCACCTGCTTTAGCAGCTAATAAAGCTTGTCCAGCAGAAAATACTAGTGTGCAATTTGTTTTTATTCCTTTTTCGGTAAAATATTTAATGGCTTTTACACCATCTTTTATCATAGGGATTTTTACAACAATGCGTTCGTGCAATTCTGCAAGCGCTTCGCCTTCTTTCACCATACCGTCAAAATCTGTTGAAATTACTTCAGCACTTACATCACCAGTAACAATATTACAAATATCCACATAGTGTTTCAAAATGTTATTTTGCCCTTTAATGCCTTCTTTTGCCATTAATGATGGGTTAGTTGTTACACCGTCTAAAACGCCCATATCCTGCGCCTCTTTAATTTGAGCCAGATTGGCTGTATCAATAAAAAATTTCATGTTGTTAAGTTTTTTGAAGGCTTAAAGATAGTTGATTGTGTGGAATTTTAGCAAAAATACTTTTAAGCGTTATTCAATACTCTGAGCGCAAACCCATGCCGTACTCCAGGCACTTTGAAAATTAAAACCACCCGTTATCCCATCAATATTCAAAACCTCACCACAAAAAAACAAATTTGGTACCAATTTACTTTGCATGGTTTTAAAATCGACCTCCTTTAAATTCACACCGCCGCAAGTAACAAACTCTTCTTTAAAGGTTGTTTTTCCTTCCATCTTAAAACTGCTGTTTACGAGCTTCACTGCTAATTTATTTAAGTGTTTATTCGAAACCTCTGCCCAAGGTTTGTTAGTTGGGATTTGAGATTGTTCGCATAAAAACTCCCATAAACGTTTTGGTAAATCAAAAGCTGAGTTAGAGTGGGGAAGTGCCTTGTGTTTTTCTTTTTGAATCTGCTTTATCTGTTCCAAAATGTTATTTATTTTTTCAGGGTATACCCAATTCACCCGTATTTGAGCGAGATAATTGATGTCGAAAAATTCTTTCGCTGCAAAGGCCGATAATTTCAAAACAGCTGGCCCACTTAAACCCCAATGGGTAATTAAAATAGGACCATTGTAATTTAATTTCGTGCCTTCAATTAGCACTTGAGCATTTTTTACACTAATTCCTTGAAGATCTTTTTTTATGGATTCGTTTGGAAGGTTTAATGTAAAAAGGCTTGGAATTGGTTTATCAATGGTGTGCCCAATGTTTTTCAAAATATCATAAGCGCCTGTTTTATTGTGACCACCTAAAGCACAAATTATCACATCTGCTGATAGAATGTCTTTATTGGTTTTAAGAATAAAGTGTTCAGTATTTTTTTGGATTGAAAAGACCTCGCACTGCGCTACGATTTTTATGTTTAGCTTTTTGGCAAGTTCTAAAAAACAATCAATAATGGTTTGACTGTCGTTGGAGTAAGGGAACATACGGCCGTCTTCTTCTGTTTTTAAAATAACACCGTGTTGTTTAAACCAATCTATGGTATTTTGAACACTAAATTTTGAAAAAACTTGTTGTAGCTCTTTATTCCCTCTGGGATAATTTTTTACTAGCTCCGAATTTTCAAAACAATGGTGTGTTACATTGCAACGGCCGCCACCAGAGACTTTTACTTTAGAAAGTAGTTTGTTTGTTTTTTCAAGAATGGTGATTTTATAATTTGGATTTTTTTTTGCTAAGTTAATAGCAGCAAAAAAACCTGCAGCTCCACCTCCTATAACTATACAACTTTTTACGATGCCGTAAATTTACTGAATAGATTACGATAATTAGGTTTTAAAATATGACTAACACTGAGGTTTTATTTAAGATGGAAAATTGAAGATGTAAAATGCAAGATGGGGATGGTTGGAGTTTTTTCCTTTTCCATCAAACATTTTACATTTTCCATTCAAAATTAGTTCTTAATCAACTCAACCCAACCTTTAATTGGTTTTCCGCCAATGCCTAGGTCAATCACATAAAAGTAAGTGCCAGATGATAAATTGTTTTCATCTCCATTACTTGGCCAAGCTTTATTTACGTTATCATATCCTTTTACCTGATATACTTGTTGTCCCCAACGGTTAAAAATATTCACAGTATTATTCGGAAATTCTTCAATGTTTTCAATTGTTAAGATGTCATTTACTCCATCATTATTTGCTGTAACGCCATTATATACTTTCACAACACATTGGCCATTAAGGTCAAGTATTGTTATTGGATTTAAAACTATCGATTCAACTTTAACTAAAGTGCCGTTTAAGGTGTACGTCAGTTTTAATGTTAAATTGTAAGTGCCAGCTTTCAGATTTTTAAGACTATCGCAATTATTGTTTGGACATAAAATTGATGGGTTCCAATAATAACTCAATGTCGAACCTGTATAAGAGTTAGCTGAACTAACGTTGATACTACCATCATCTTTACCATTACATGTTACATCGGTTTTGCTGGTAGAAGCTGTAAATGTTCCTGGACATGAAATAACAGATTGTGTGTAAGACGCTGTGTTGGTGCAGGTGTTAACATCTATAGCGTTAACGGTATAAATAGTACTTGTTGTTGGTGATACAACAATACTACTGAGCATTTCAGTTGTATTCCAAGTATAGGAAGAAGCACCTAAAACAGTTAATGTGACAGATTGTGCTTCGCAACTTTCAATAGCAGAGCTTGTAAATGAAATGACCGGTAAGTTGTTAACCGTTATGGTTGTTAAAGCCATGTTTTCACAAGTATTTAAATCGGTACCGGTTAATGTGTATGTTGTTGTAACGGAAGGTGAAAATGCACTTCCGTTAATTATACCGTTGGTCCACGTATAAGTTACTGCTCCACTTGCATTCAAAGTTGTTTGATCGCCAATACAAATTACTGATTTAGTGCTGCTGATTGTGAGAGATGGTAAAGCGTTGACTGTTACTGACGCTACCGCACTATTTGTGTTTGTACAACCAGCAACATTTGTGCCGCTTACCGTAAAATCACCTGTAGTTAAAGGAGTGAAGAACACTCCGTCAATGGCGCCACCAGTCCAAGTATAAGTGCTTGCGCCGCTTCCAGTTAGTATAACAGAGTCACCTTCGCAGATTTTTGACTTTGAAATGGATGGGGTGACACTAGGTAATGAATTCACACTAATACTTTGTACAGCGAGATTGGTACTTGTACAACCAGCGGAACTTGTTCCAACAACTGTATAGCTTGTTGTGACACTCGGCGTCGGATTATATATAGTAACCGAAACATTGCCAGGATTCCATGTGTATGAGCTTGCTCCGGATGCAGTTATGGTTGCTGACTCGCCTTCGCAAAGAACAGAGGACACAGAGACTGCAGTTATTGTAGGCGTTACATCTACTGTTATTGTTTGAATAGCCGAGTTGGTACTCGTGCAACCTGTCAAAGTATTCGATCCTATAACCGTATAAGTAGTTGTGATGGATGGAGTAAATGCTGTATTATTTGTTGCTCCAGCCGTCCAAGTATAAGTATCTGCTCCTCCACCTATCAAAGATGTTGTTGCTGTGTTGCATATTACAGGGCTACTTGCCGTTGCAGTTACAACAGGTAAAGCATTTACTGTTACTGAAATTACAACAGTATTTATTCCAACACAGGCATTAGTACTCGTGCCGCTTACACTATAACTAATGTTACTAGAAGGAGCTATTGTAAAGCTAGTGCCTATGATTGACCCTGGATTTAATGTGTATGTACTAGCACCACCAGGATTTATTGTAATTGAACTTCCATCACAAATAACCGTGTTGTTTGCTGTTGCTGTTATGGTTGGATTAGGATTAACAGTAATTGTTTGAACTGCAAGATTTGTACTGGCACAACCTGATAGAGTGTTTGTTCCAATTACTGTATAGGTTAAGGTTGTAGTTGGTGTAAAAGAAACACCATTTGTAATTGTTGGTATGCCTCCTGTCCAAGTATATGTATCGGCACCACCACCGTTAAGTATTGTTGAAAATCCACTACAAATAACCGAACTTGTGGCACTAGCTGTTACAACAGGTAAAGGATTACAAGTTCCCGTCATTACAAAATCGTAGGGACTTTCATTGCAGTCGTTATTAGTAATAAATAGTGTTGTCGTTTTTACACCACTTGATGTAGGAGTAAACGTCACCGAAAACACAGCTGAATTTCCTGGTAGTATCGGCGAGGCAGGGGTAAGGGGACCAATGTTTGAAAGAGAAGCATTCACTCCACCAACGCTTATGGTACCTACAGTTAAATTTGCATTACCGGTATTTTGAATGGTGAATGTGCGCACAACTTGTCCGTTAACACAAACGGCACCAAAATCAGTATGATTACTAATAGTAGCAGTTGATGCACCATCGTTAATTGTTATACCGTTTCCAACAAGATTTATTTCCGGTGCAAAGTAGGGTGCACAAGAAGAACCTGTTGTCACAGTGCTGGTAGGTACCCAATTAGAAATTGTTCCTGTACCCGCAAAATTAACGAGTGTTCCGGTATTTGCGCTTCCTGAAACATCAGTAACAAGCGTGGTTGTGGTATTGCCTCCAAAACCTATACCCTGATTAAAATGATAATTAGCGATCAGACCCGGTGCCGTTGTTGGTATTTCACAATTCATGTTGTTGAGAATTTCGGCGGCACACAAGGGTCTATTCCAAATACGTACCTCGTCCATTAAACCTGTAGCAACATACGTGCTGCTAAACGCTCCTATTTGCAGGGGACTATTCCCCGTGAAAGGTTGAACTGTTGTGTTACTTGATACGAGTATTCCGTTTTTATATAAACTCATTGTTGTGGAAGGTGCATCATAGCTAACTGCGATGTGGTACCAATTTCCAGGAATCATTACAGCGTTATCCTGTACCTGATTCCAGGCACCGTCATGTCCGGCCGAAAGGCTGTAATTGTAAATACCAGGTGCCCATAAAGCACTTCCATTGGTTACGTTACCAGCACTAATAAAATTGTTTCCGTTAGAAGAGGTTGAAAATTTAACCCAGGCTTCTTTTGTGTAAGAAGCGGTTAAAATATTACCACAATTAATGAAATCATTCGTTCCATCAAACGCAATGGCAGCTGCAACGTTTGCTGACCCTGACAATACAAAATCGTAAGGCGATTCGTCGCAGTCGTTGTTCGCTATATTTACTGTAGCTGTTTTAGTTCCGATGCTTGTTGGAGCAAACGTTACTGAGAATACTGCAAAAGAACCAGAAGCTATGGGCGAAGCAGGAGCTAATGCACCAACAATAAATTGCGAAGCATCTGCGCCGCTCATTGTAATGCTGCTAACCGTTAGAGGACCCGAACCTGTATTTTGAATGGTATAACTTTTTACGGTTACCGATGTAGAGGTAATGTTCCCAAAATCAGTATTATCAGCTGTTGCAACCACAGTATTGCCATCGGGAATTGTAATGGCGTTGCTTATCAAATTAATATCAGGTTCTACAAACGCCGTGCATGAACTTCCTGAAGTTACTGCACCTTGACCAATCCAGTTAGAACTTAAACCACTTAAACTAAAATTTGTAAGCGTTAAAGGATGATTATTACCTGATGCATCTGTAAGCACAGTCACCGTTGGATTTAATCCACCTGCGATACCTTGATTGAAATGATAGTTCGCAACTAGTGAAGAAGCGGAGGTTGCAATTTCGCAATTTAAATAGGCTTGTATTTCACATTGTGTAAGTGCTCTGTTCCATAATAGCACTTCGTCAATACTACCTTTGAAAACTTCTGTACCTGCTGAATTACAACCAATATTAAAACTAGTATTAGGAGTATTAGGTGTTACGATAGCAAAACTATTCGTGAGAACGCCATTTACATAAAATTCACCAGTTCCATTTTTTAAAACTGCCGACAAAGAAGTCCAAACATTTGGAGTTAAAGTGTAATTTCCATTATAATAGCTAACACCGCCAAATAATAAGGAAGGAGTACCAGCAGCCCCAACATAAATACCATAACCGCTGTTAGAGGAGTTTCCGTTATATACCACCATTTGGTTGGAGGCGTTTCCACTCCAAAATACTTTGGCCTGAAGCGTATTATTAAGAGTTTGGGTGTTAAAGACAGGAGTTCCTATAGTCTCAATATTTCCATTTATGTGCAGAGCAGCACCAGCCGAAGCACTTGCCGTAATTACAAAGCTATAGTTTGGTGAGGTGCAATCTGAACTATTCACGTTCACTATGGCAGTTCTCGTTCCAAGGCCTGTTGGAAGAAAATTTATAATAAGGTTTGTTGTTCCGGTAGTTATTGAAGAAGAGGGTTGGCTAACAACAGTGAAGTCAGATGCGTTTCCTCCATTTAAAGTAACAGGTGTATTTATAAACATGGTTCCTCCGCCACTACTTTGAATAACAAATGTTCTGCTATTTGCGGCTCCAAAATCTGTAAAGTTTGTGAGGTTTGGAGTAGTGCTTCCTGCGACAATGCCATTACCGTTACCTGTAATTGAAACAGAAGAACTTGATGGAGAGGTTAACGTGTATCCAGAAACTACTGCTCCTGGAGCAATCCAGTTAGAGACAGTACCTGTTAGCAAAGAAAAATTGGTTAGAGTTCCTGTATTAGAACCTGTTGCGTCATTAAGGTTTATAACACCTGTGTTGTTTAGCGCATTTGATCCTTGATTAAAATGATAATTAGCTATAAGACCTGGTGCTGTGGTTGGAATTTCACAATTCTTGTAGGTTTGTATTTCACATTGTGTACGAGCAGTACTCCAAATCCTTACCTCGTCGATTAGACCTTCAAAATAGTTTGCTCCACTTAAATTTGCCCCAATTTTGATATTATTTGTGGTAGTACCAATTGCGAAATTTGTAGAGTAAGGTCCATAGGAAATACCATTCACATATACCAGAGCCTTATTTGTTGCTTGTGTATATACAACTGCTAGGTGATACCATTGGTTAGCTGAATAAGTTGTTATTGTAATTTGATTTGGATTAGAGGTTGAAATTCTAATTTCATTTCCAAATAAAGTTAGATACCTATCAAAAAAGCCATCATCAATGCTAACCACCATTCTGTAAGATGCTAAAGTGGTTGTTGGATAAATCCATGCTTCCCATGTTGTATTTGGAATTACATCTGTATCGGCATCTATTGATGTTATGATATTATCATTAACTCCATCAAAATTCAAAGCAGCTCCTGGCGGCGGCGTTCCTTCAATAGCAAAATTGAAAAGCGGAATACTACAATCGTTATTATTAATATTAATCGTTGCCGTTTTTATACCATTTGCCGTTGGTGTGAAAACGACAACAAAAGAAGTTGTTGCTGAAGCACTAAGGGATAAAGTTGGTAATACTGTTATACTAAAATCAGAAGCATTTGTTCCTGTGATATACGGAACACTAATATTTAATGTACCAGTATTGCTGTTTTGTATAACAAAAGTTCTTGTTGTTGAAGTTCCAAAATTTGTAAAGTTTAAAGTTGATGTACTTGTTGAGCCGTTTAGAATGGAGCTCGAATTTCCACTAATTTGAATCGAAGCTGTTGGTGGCGCAGCGGTTGTATAACCAGAAACTACACCTCCTGGTGCAACCCAGTTTGAGATAGTTCCGGTTAATGCAAAACTATTTAAAGTTCCGGTGTTTGAGCTTCCTGATGCATCTATTGACGTAGTTACTAGAGTGTTATTAAGTGCTGCAGCTCCTTGATTAAAATGATAATTCACAATAAGTCCTGGTGCAGAGGAAGGAATTTCACAATTCATGTAAGTTTGAACTTCACACTGTGTGCGGGTACCATTCCAGAAACGTGCTTCGTCGATACGCCCTTTAAATGGAAAACGCCAGGCGGCCTCTAAAGCACCAACGGCACCATTCAGTGCACTAGAATTTGCAGTTTCACCAGAGGTAATAAACACCTCTGTTCCGTTTTTAATACATTTTACTTCAGCAGCCGACCAAGTAACCATAAAGTGTTCCCAGGTATTTAATGTAGAAGTAAGCCCAGTTGGAATACTCCTTCCTGCCCAAACGTGAATTTGACCAAGATTATCCGATACTAAACACCTGTCATAGCCACCGTCTTCATTACCGACAATAACTTGAATTGCGTTAGCTGACGGTTCTCTGTATACCCACGCTTCAAACGTAAGAACAGAATAGGTGGAAGGGTTCATGTTAATTGTGTTAACCCTGTCATCAACTCCGTCAAAGCTAAGTGCTGAACCTGGAGGCGGAGTTCCTTCAATTGCGAAGCTGAAAAGCGGAATATTACAATCGTTGTTATTAATATTAATAGTTGCCGTTTTTAATCCATTTGCAGTTGGGGTGAACACTACAATGAAAGAAGTTGTAGCAGAGGCTGCTAGTGATAATGTTGGAAGAACTGTAACGCTGAAGTCGGAAGCGTTTGTACCTGTAATATTTGGAAGGCTTATGTTTAATGTACCGGTATTGCTGTTTTGTATAACAAAAGTTCTTGTTGTTGTAGTTCCAAAATTTGTAAAGTTTAATGTGGAGGTTACAACTGAATTATTTAAAATTGGATTCGAATTTCCACTTAAAGTTATGGATGCAGTTGGTGCAGCGGTTGTAGTGTAGCCTGAAATTACACCACCAGGAATTATCCAGTTAGAAGTAGCGCCCGCAAGATTAAAAGTATTCAAAGTTCCATTATTTGTTCCAGCGGCATCAATCAAAACCGACTGTGTAGGATTGCTTAATCCAGCAGCGCCTTGGTTAAAGTGATAATTAGCCATTAGTCCAGTAGCGCTGGTTGGAATTTCACAATGCATGTAGGATTGGATTTCACATTGATTTCGTGCAACATTCCAGATTCTTACTTCATCCATTGAGCCTGGTAAATAGGTATCGTAGCTACCGATGAGTACATTTTGAGTTGTGGTTGGTGGCGATGGTGTTCCTGCCCATGGCTGATTGGGAGAACTGAGAATACCATCTATGTAAAACCGACCTCCATTCACATCGATAACAAGCGCTAGATGATGCCAGTTGTTATCTGTGATGCTGGTTGTAGCGTTGATAGAATTTATATAGTTGGTAGCATCTTTAAAATAATGCGCAATAAGATTTCCATTCGTCAAGTAAATAAGCCAACCATTATTGGAGTTGGTTACATATTTTCCCACTAAGGATGTGGCTGTACTACCAGTGTAAGATGTTTTAACCCACGTTTCTACAGTTAAAGGAAATGCGTTTAATGAAGACGTGTGGGCGATACTAACATAATCACTCACGCCATCAAAATCAAGTGCAGCAGCAGCTGAAGGGGTTCCTCCAATAGCACAATTAAAAATAGGAATACCACAATCGTTGTTGTTGATGTTTAAAGTCGCTGTTCTGAATCCACCCGTTGTAGGTGTAAACACAACCACAAATGAAGTAGAGGCTGATGCGGCCACGGTAGTTGCCGGTGCTACAGTGACTGAAAATTCTGAAGCATTGATTCCTGTTAGATATGGCGCTGCTATTGTTAAAGTTCCTGCACCGGTATTTTGAATAACAAATGTTCGTGATGTAGCAGAACCAAAATCAGTAAAATTCAGCGTAGAAGTAGATGTGGAATTGTTGGCAATGATATTGCTATTACCACTCAGTGTGATGGTACTAAGCGGCGCAGAAGTCACAGTATATCCGGATGCAAATGGACCTGGTGCTATCCAGTTCGAAACTGTACCTGTAAGTGCTATGTTCGTTAATGTTCCGGTATTCGTTCCCGTTGCGTCTGTCAAGGTCGTCACAGCCAAATTATTTATCCCATCGCCGCCCTGATTAAAGTGATAATTAGCAACAAGACCTGTTGCTGTTGTTGGAATTTCAGCATTCATATAGGTTTGCAGTTCGCATTGGGTGCGGACTGTATTCCAAATACGAACCTCGTCAATTTTACCATTAAAATAAGCACCACTACCCAAATTTTGCGAATCACCTAAGCCAATACCATAATGTTGGTTATAACCATTAGTTATTGGCGATTCCCTGATAACATTAACAAATGTACTGGAGGAAACTCCGTTAAGAAATCCATCTAGTTTGCCCAACATATGATTGTACCTTAGCACTATATGGTTCCAGGTTCCAAAATTAATTGGTCCTAAGGTTACAGAGGCTACAGGAGCGCTACTCCAAACCCTAATAGCCACAACACTATTGGTTAGAATTTCTATTTGCGAAGCGTTCCAAAATGTAGCAAGGGAGGTGCTTCCACGTTCATCAATTACAACGCCGGCTCCGTTAGGATTAATCCATGCTTCGATGGTAATATCGCTGGTTACTGTAATAGCAGAAGATAAATTTGGTGTAATAACATAATCATCCACCCCGTCAAATGCCAAAGCAGAAGCAGGGGTAGCACTTGCTGTAATCACAAAACTATAAGTTGGATTAGTACAATCAGAACTAAAGATGTTTAAAACCGCGCTATTTGTTCCGAGAGAAGTTGCACTATAAGTAACAACAAGACTCGTGTTTAATCCACTTGCAATGAGTGTGCCAGGGAGGGTGGTTATAGAGAAATTGGCAGCGTTAGCACCTGTAAACAAACCATAGCCAATGTGCAAGTTTCCGCTTCCGGTATTTGTAAGCACAAATGTGCGTGTTGTAGATGTTCCAAAATCTGTAAAGTTGAGGGTACTTGATGTGGAGCTTCCAGGCGCAATGTTATTACCGTTTCCACTAACAACAAGAGTAGTGTTTAATACAGCCGGTGTAATAGAGCCTGAAATAACACCACCTGGATTCACCCAATTGGAAGCATTATTTCCATTTGTTAAGCTAAAATTTAATAAAGCCCCATTATTACCTCCTGTGGCATCTGAGAGTGTTGTAACGGTAGAGTTGCTACCCGCAGGAATTCCCTGGTTAAAATGATAATTGGCCAAAAGTCCTGTTGCCGTTGTAGGAATCTCGCAATTCATGTATTGTTGAATTTCACATTCAGAACGTGGCACCGTCCAAATTCTTATTTCATCCAACCCTCCTTGAAAGAAATTACAGTTACAATTATACCCTTGTCTGCCTATGTAAACAGAATTGTTACCTGCTGTAAATAAACTTGCTGTACAGGTTTTAGTAGCATCCAAAAGCCCATTAATATAAAATTTAAGGTAGCTTCCATCAAAAGTAACCGCCACGTGCGACCATGCATTTAAAGGAACTGCGCCTGAAGAATATTTCCAACCGTTTACATCACTATGAAAAAAAGCAAGTTGATTGCTAGGATTTAATTGGAAGATATATTCACCACCATTTACTACGTATCCACCATGGCCTTTACTGATAATAGTGTTGTTTTTAGATAAACTTGGATTTACCCAAGCTTCAAAAGAGAATGGGCCTGTGATAAGATTGTCTAGTGCAGGTGTGTTATTGATTAAGACTTGATCATTTGAACCGTCAAATGCCAAAGCTGAAGCAGGACTAGCACTTGCTGTGATCACAAAACTATAAGTCGGATTCGTACAATCATTGCTTACAATATTTACAATTGCACTTGCCGAACCAACAGCCGTTGGTGTAAATAAAATGGTAAACGAACTTGTAGCGCTAGCACCTAAGGTAGAAGCAGGGCTAGAGGTTATACTAAATTGTGCAGCGTTGGCACCCGTAAAAGAAATATTATTAACAGACAAAGTACCCGTGCCAGAATTTTGAACCACAAATGTTCTTGTGGTGGTTGTTCCAAAATCGGTTAAGTTGTTTGTGCTTGTTGACGTGCCTTGTGGAATATTATTACTATTTCCGCTTAAAGCAATAGATGAGGTTGGAGCACTTGCTATTGTGTATCCATTAACAATGTTGCTCGGGGAGACCCAATTTGAAATACTTCCTGTTGTTAAGCCAAAATTAGTAAGTGTTCCATTGTTTACACCAGTGGCATCAATTAATAAGGTTTGAGTAGAATTTGCTCCTGAAGGAATGCCTTGATTAAAATGATAATTAGCAACAAGTCCTGAAGCAGTCGATGTAATTTCGCAATTCATGAATTGTTGAATCTGGCACTGCGTGCGCACAACATTCCATAATCTAGCTTCATCCAATTTACCGGTCAATCCAGAACCAATGGGAGTAGGAGTGAGAACCGATGCTCCTAAACATAAGCGTCCGGTTCCGGGATTCATATTACCTCCCGAAATATTAGTTATTCCGTCTAAAACACCATTTACATAAAGTTTAAAATATGTACCATCGTATGTTGCTGCAACGTGGTACCAGGTGTTAATTGCCGCAATTGTGGTTCCTATTACTTTATAGTTGCTTACCCCAATTTTTAAATCACTAGTAAATTTGCCAGAAGCAGCCCAAAAGTATGACTCGTACATTCCACCTCCAACAACATCTGTATTTTCTTTGAAGAAAATCCGGCTATTTGTTGCTAGGGTCGAAAGACTTACCCATGCTTCCCAGGTTCCAACAGTGATATCTAAACTAGGGTCGGTACCACAATTTACAACATCGTCAACCCCATCAAAACTTAATGCTGAAGCAGGACTAGCACTTGCTGTGATCACAAAACTGTATGTAGGGTTTGTACAATCGTTGGTAATAATATTAAGTACCGCTGTTTGCGTGCCTAAAGCCGTTGGGGTAAACACAATTGTTAAAGAACTAGTTGCACTGGTGCTAAGCGTGCCTGAAGGAGTAACTGTTACGCTGAACTGTGAAGCCGCAGCACCCGTAAAATAACCCGTGTTAATGTATAAATTACCTGTGCCGGTATTTTGAACGGTAAAATTGCGGGTACTATTTGTTCCAAAATCATTAACATTTAATGTGGGTGTAGTTGCTCCGTGGGCAATGTTTGTGCCACTTACGCTTACTACAAAAGAAACAAGGGGCGGATTAGCAGTTATAGAACCACTTGTTACTCCTCCTGGTGTTACCCAATTGGAAGTGGTGCTAGTTAATGCAAAAGGACCAGTTAACGTTCCATTATAACTACCAGTAGCATCCGCAAGAATTGTAACCGTTGAATTGCTCCCCGATGCAACACCCTGATTAAAATGATAGTTAGCCAATAACCCTGTTGCGGTTGTTGGTATTTCACAGTCTTTAAATGATTGAATTTGGCATTGTGTGCGGGCTACATTCCAGATGCGGAGTTCGTCTAAATTTCCAATAAAATAGCCGGTGTTACTACTACCACCAATAGAATAGGTGCCT
The DNA here is from genome assembly GCF_029625215.1 of Aurantibacillus circumpalustris. Lineage (GTDB taxonomy): Bacteria > Bacteroidota > Bacteroidia > B-17B0 > Aurantibacillaceae > Aurantibacillus > Aurantibacillus circumpalustris. The sequence goes on along the minus strand of NZ_CP121197.1, from coordinate 3,275,840 downwards.
GTGCCTAAATAATTAGAAGTTGCAGTATTAGCGGCAACTAGAATACCATCCAAATAAATAAATTTGTTTTTCCCAACAGCCGTTGGATTGTAAACACAAGACCAATGATGATAAAGCCCGTCAGTTGTCTCAGGTCCTGTATAATCTAAATCTCCATTATAAAATGCAAAAGTGAATTGATTTGTATTTCTAAAACCAACATGTAAATACGTATTGTTTGTTGCAAAAGTACCTTGTTCTAATATATAATCATTTGAATTTGTACCATTACGTTTTGCCCAAAATTCTATTGTCATGGGTTGATTGTTTATACTTACTCCAGTTGATACAACTACTCTATCATCTATCCCATCAAAATTTAATCCTGCACCTGCAGCAACTCCTATACCCTCAATTGCAAAGCTATATGGGTTTTCATCACAGTCATTGTTTGTGATAGAAAGCGTTGCACTTTTTAAGCCAAGCGTTGTAGGAGAAAATGTTACTGTTATAAAAGTAGTGCCTCCTCCAGCAACTGCTCCTGTGGGTAGACTAGTTATACTATAGCTGGAAGCCCCACTTCCTGTTAAATTAGAAGCTGAAATGGTCAGTGATAGGTTACCGTTATTTTTGATGACAAAAGTTCTGGTAAGCGTTGCGCCAGTTATCACGGAGCCGAAATCTGTAAAATTAGTCGACGTAGCAGTTGAAGCTCCGCTCACAATTCCAACTGAGTTTCCGGTTACGGTCATTTCTTGTTGATTTGGACAACCACCCACAGAAGGAGCGCCGCAAACCCAGTTTGAGTTGCAGCCTGTTAAAGCAAAATTGGTGAGAGTGCCTGTAATGCCTGCTGGTAAACTTGAAACAGTGTTGTATATCGCATTACCACCGCTTGGTATGCCTTTGTTGAAATGATAATAGGCAACAAGATTGGTTTCGTTTCCAACTAATTCAGCAACCATTCCGTTAGCTATTTCTAATGAGCTGCGGGCTACATTCCAAATTTTAAACTCGTCAATTTCTCCTCCAAAAAAAGTACTTGGAGTTCCGCCACTGAGCCCTGCACCAAGTAATAAAGGCGCAGTCGTACTAGGTTGACTTCCAAAGACAGTTAATCCTGCAGACACGCCATTTACCCAAAGAACAAGCGCAGAACCATTAAACGTTGCAGCTACATGCGTCCAAACATCCTCCGGAACTAGATTTGGGGCGGAAATAACAGTCCACGGTGCAAGATTTCTGTAGGATTGTAAGGAACCATCTGCATTAACAGCTAAATTCCATGAAGCTGAAACCCCAAAATTGTGATGTCCAGCTATAATTCCATTACCACCGCTTTTGCGTTTTACCCAGGCTTCAATAGTATAGGGTAAAGTACCTGCAAATATGGTTGTTGGAGCTGATCCAAAATCTACATAGTCGTTTATACCGTCAAGATCCAAACCGTTAGAGGAGGCGGTAGCACTTATTACAAAATCATAAATCGTTCTGGTACATTCAGAGTTGTAGATATGTATGGTTGCTGTTTTTGTTCCAACAGAAGTGGGAGTAAATGTAATAACAAAGCTGGTTGAGCCAGTTGTTGCCGCTAGTATAGATGAAGGAATTACCGTTACTGAGAACTGGTTGGCATTAGCACCTGTAATTATTGGGGTTCCCACATTTAAAGTTTGACTGCCAGTGCTTTGAATTACAAATGTTCTGGTAGGATTTGTTCCAAAGTCGGTATGGTTAAAAGTCGTTGGGGAAGTGCTTCCGTCTATTATAGTATTACCATTACCGGTAACGTTTATTGTGGCAGTTGATGCGCTCGCTGGTGTGGTATTTCCTTGAGCGCTACAGCCTGGTGATGTCCAGTTGGAGTTTGAACCGCCCAAAGAAAGACCGTAGTTATTCAGGGTTCCATTATTTCCATTTCCTGTAGCATCTGTTAAAGTATTGTTATTCAGAATGATTGGGATGAAATTAATTCCATTAGCGATCCCTTCATTAAAATGATAATTAGCTACTAAACCAGCGGCTGTTGATGGAATTTCAGCAGTCATGAATCGCTGAATATCACATTGCGACCGTGTTACATTCCAAATTCGTACTTCATCGATATTTCCCTGATACGGATCTATCAATCCAACATTATTATTGTTGGTTCTAATTCCGATATAAAATGGATTTGTTGAATTTGTAAAAGATGCTGTTTTTGCACCAACCAGTAGTCCGTTTTTATAAAAAGCATAAATGCCATTATTGTAAGTAACTGCAATATGAGTCCAAACACTGCCCGTTATTGATGTGGATATAGCTCCTCCCATTAATGGCGAATCCACAAAAACAGATCCACTCTGAACAGCCATAACAAATCCCTGATTGTTATTATAGAAACACTGACCTAGAACGGTATTCCAGTTACCAAAAAGATTAGTAGGATAAATCCAGGTTTCAGCAGTCCAGTTAGTGCCGAAACTTAAGGATGAAACCTGAACATAATCATTGGCTCCATCAAAATTTAGCGTTTGCCCAACTTGAGCATGAGTAATAGAGTGAAAAGAAAAGAATATAGCAATGCCTAAAAAGCGTTTTAGAATTTTTTGAAGAATTGTTTTCAAGGTAAATATCTTATTGTGTTTGTTTGTTTTTTTTGTTGCATTAAAAAATCAAGTACTAAGACTTAAAATTATAATACACAGCGACATACAAATATAAACGATATTCGATAAACTACAACAAAAATGCGATGAGTTATAAAAAAAAAGCGTATAAAAATTGATGAATAATCATTTAGCGACTAAAAAAACATATTGTATTAAGTGAAATCACTTTTAGGATTTTAAATCATTTTTTCCGCTTTCAAAAGAGCAAAAATAAATTGTGCTAAATTTAATATTACAGCAAGTTTGGGTTAAAATGAAAAAGAGGTGTAAAAACGTACGGTTATTAAAAGAGAAAAAAATTAGTTTTTAGTTACTTCAACCCATCCTTTTATTAATTTGCTTCCATCGCCTAAATCTATGAGATAAAAGTAGGTATTTGAACTTAGTTTTGATTCTTCTCCAGCTGCAGGCCATGATTTTTCTGCATTATCGTAGCCAGTCACCTCGTACACTTCTTGTCCCCATCGGTTAAATACGGTTACCTTATTTAAAGGGAATTGGGTAATGTTATCTATTTGCCAAATATCATTTATACCATCACCGTTCGGTGAAAAGCCACTATAAGCTTTAATAATGCATGGTCCATTTTCGTCAAGAATATGAATAGGATTAATAACCAATGAATCTACTTTTACGAGAATATTGTTAAGCGTATAAGTTACCTTAACAATTAAGTTCACTGTTCCCGAGCCTAAATTTTCTAAATGGTTGCAGTTGGTTAAAGGGCAAAGGGTAGCTGGTGACCAAATATAAGTTATTTGACTATTTGAGTAGGAGTTAGTTGTGGTAATTAAAATTTGACCATCTTTTTTATCACTACAACTTAAGTTTGTTTGACTTGCAATGGCTGTTAAAGTTCCGATGCAAGGTGTTACAGACTGGGTGTATACTTCTGAATTTACACAACCATTATTATCTCTGCCAATTACAGTATAAGTTGTAGAAATTGTTGGCGTTACAATATAGGTTTGATTCGTTTGATTTAAAGTCCATGTATAGCTACTGGCACCACTTGCGGTAAGTTGCACCGAATCCGCTTCGCAACTTCTTGTTGCTGTGCTTACAATGGTTAAAAGAGGAAGTGGATTAACAATTATATCTATCGTTGCACTATTAGAACATGTATTGGAATCTTCGCCAAACACGGTGTACGAGTTAGTTGTTGTTGGAGTAAAGGGAGTGTTGTTGGACACTCCTCCTGTCCAAGTGTAATTGACAGCTCCGCTACCAGTGAGGGTTGCTAAATCTCCAAAACAAATAACGGTTGTATTTGCATTAGCTGTAACGGCGGGTAAAGGATTAATACTCACTGATGCAACAACAACGTTGGTATTGCTACAACCTGCTGTGCTAAAGCCGCTTAATGTATAGTTCCCCGTTGTTATAGGAGTAAAAGATATGCCGTCGGTTATTCCACCAGTCCACGAATAAGTAGTAGCTCCATTTCCACTGAGGGTTAAAGACTGTCCGTTGCAAATGGTTGTTGATGTAATGTTAGCAGAAACAGAGGGTACAGGATCTACCGTAAAAGAAATTGTTGCAGTATTTTGACAGAGGTTCACATCAGTACCGGTAACAGTGTATGAGCCCGATGCACTTGGTGTAAAGCTAATATTATTAAGCACACTACCTGACCATGTATACGTAGTTGCACCACTACCAAAAAGTGAAACACTGCTTCCTGAACAAACCAAAAGAGTAGAAGCATTTGCAGTTACCAATGGTAGTGGGTTCACAGTAATTGGTTGTGTTGCTGTGTTTGAACTTAAACACCCTGCCGCACTTGAACCGGTTAGGCTGTATACTGTAGTAATTACTGGAGTAGGGGTAATAACTGTAGTTGTTAAAGTACCAGGTTCCCAAGTATAACTAATAGCACCATTTGCCGTTAAGGTAGGTGAATCTCCTTCACAAACGGTAGGATTTATTACCATTAACCCAACCGTAGGATTTGAATTTACACTAATGGTTTGTACTGCAAGGTTTGTGCTAGTGCAACCTGTTAGTGTATAGGATCCACTTAAGGTATAGATCGTTGTGGCTGAAGGTGAGAAAGGTGTAGCGTTTGCAATAAATGGATTCCAGGTAAAGGTATCTGCGCCTAAACCAATGAGTGAAGTAGTGCCGCTGTTACAGATGACAGAATTACTGGTACTTGCTGTTACAGACGGTAAGGCGTTAACCGTTACTATTTGAACGGCTATGTTTGTGTTTGTGCACCCTGCTGCAGAACTACCTGATAAGGTGTATCCAGTATTACTTGGTGGAGAAGGCGTTAACGTAGCAGTGCCAGGTCCACCCGGTGCCCATGTGTAGGTATTTGCACCAGTGGCTACCAAACTTGCAGTTCCACCTAAACAAATAACCGAAATAAGAGGATTGATAGTAACGGTTGGTAACAGATTTACTGTAATAAGCTGATTAGCAATATTAGTGCTTGTACAACCTGCAGTACTTGTTCCGGTTAAACTGTAGGTTATCGTTCCTGCGGGGATAGGATTAACGGTAGTTCCAATAACCGGACCCGGAAGCCAGGTATAGCTGCTTGCTCCACTGGCAATTAATGTTGCCGGGGCTCCGGCGCAAATAGCTGCGTTGGGTGTTGTGGCTGTTACCGAAGGAATAGCATTCACAGTAATGGTTTGAGCAGCTGTGTTAGTGCTTGAGCATCCTGTGAGTGTATTCGTACCTATCACTGAGTAGGTTGTGGTTAAAACCGGTGAAGGGGTTATGCTTGTACCATTCAAGGAACCGGGACTCCAGGTGTAAGTATCCGCATTAGTTGCAGTAAGAGTGGTTGTGTTACCAAGACAAATAGAACCACTAAGTGTTGAGACAGCCACTATCGGCAAGCTATTAACCGTTATGGTTGTTACAGCAATATTAGTGCTTCTGCATCCTGTTAAGGTATTTGTACCTGCTACTGTGTAGTTTGTGGTTGTTGAAGGTGAAAATGGAATAGTATTAACTGCGGGTATAGTGCCTGTCCACGTATAAGTATGTGCTCCACTACCAAATACACTTGTACTAGCTGTATTACAGATAACTGAGTTACTAGTGTTTGCAGAAACAACAGGAAGAGCGTTGCAGGTTCCGGTTAGCAACACATCATAAAGAGCTTCGTCACAATCATTGCTGGAGATATTAAGAGTAGCTGTTTTAACGCCGCTAGTTGTGGTGGTAAAGGTTACAGCGAATGTGGCTGAACTCCCAACGGCTATAGGTGATACAGGAGATAATGGTCCAACACTAAACGAAGTAGCACTTGAACCACTCATTGTAATTGAGCTAACCGTTAGAGGAGAAGCACCTAAATTTTGGATACTGAATGTTCGTACTACCACGGTGTTGATACATACAGCACCGAAATCAGTATTATTGGCGGTTGAAGAACTTGCATTACCGTCGGGAATACTAATTCCATTACCCATTAGGTTAATTTCCGGATCAAGGTAAACACCGCAAGAAGAGCCGGAAGTTACAGCCCCTGGTGCCACCCAATTGGAAATTGTGCTAGTGAGTGCAGTATTTATTAAGGTTCCGGTATTTAAGCTTCCACTAAAATCGGTTAACGTGTTTATACTCGAATTATTAACACCAATATTACCTTGATTAAAATGGTAGTTCGCAACCAGTCCCATACCTGTAGTAACAATTTCACAATTCATATTGTTTTGAATTTCGGGTGCGCATAATGCACGGTTCCACACTTTTAATTCATCTAAGTCCATATGCGGACAATAGGTAGGTGTTGCCGCAAATGAACCTATCTGGAAGGCTGGATTGGTTGGCAGGGTTAGTGCCGTTCCGAAATTCAACGTTTCAATAAAAGTTCCATTGATGAAAATTTCATTTGAAAAAGTAGAACCTCGGTAATTCACAGCAACATGCGTCCATATATTTTGTGGGATAGACGCAGTAGTTGCGATTAAATCTGGGCCAAAATGATGGATCCTGATTTTATTACTGTTAGATGCGTCGTATCCAATTGTTAGAAGTGAACCAGAACTAGCTGTACCAAAAGATGTAATCCACTTGTGCCCAGCTTGAACAGACTTTACTTTTACCCAAAACTCAACAGTAAAATCATTGTTACCACTTGGTAGGTTATTGGATGGTAGATCAATGTAATCGTCTACCCCATCAAAATTCAAAGCAGCTGCTGGTGGTGCTTCACCATGAATGGCAAAGTTGAAAATAGGTTTAGTACAATCGTTGTTTGAAATGTTAAGCGTAGCCTGCCTGACTCCAGACCCTGTGGGAGTAAAGGCAACAACGAAAGATGTGTTTGCTAGACTACTTAAAGTACTACTTGAAGGTAAAACCGTTACTGAAAACTCTGAAGCGTTAATTCCGGTTATATAGGGTGTGCTAATATTTAAAGTACCACTGCCGCTGCTATTAGTAATAACAAATGTTCTGGTGGCAACAGAACCAAAATCGGTGTGATTTAAAGTAGTTACTGTTGTTGAGTTGCTTGAAATTGGATTACTGTTGCCTGTAATACTAATACTGGCTGTAGGAACCAAGGATGTACTATACCCATTTGCAACAGAGCCAGGACTTATCCAGTTAGAAGATAATCCGGTTAGATTCATATTTGTAAGTGTGCCTGTAATTGCACTTGCAGAAGCATCTGTTGCTGTTGACACACTTGTATTGTTAAGCCCGGCAGAACCTTGATTAAAGTGATAGTTTAAGACAAGTCCCGATGCTGTTGTTGGAATCTCACAGTCCTTGTAAGATTGAATTTCACATTCGGTGCGGGCTATGTTCCAAACTCTTACTTCATCTATGCTTCCATTAAAAAATTCTCCACCACAAGATGTACAGGTTGAACCTATGCGCATGTTAGCGTTATTGGCCACTGTATGTGCGGTTGGAAAATCCTGTCCGTAAAGAATGCCATCTATGTAAATTCTTCTGGCTATTCCGTCAAACGTTGCAGCAAGGTGATGCCAGTTACCATCTGCAAGATTTGGTCCTGTTACCTGAATATCGTTACCGTACCAATAATTGTTTATGGTATTGGAAGGCCCAAGTCTCAGTGCATTTGTCTGGTTCAATGTACCGTAATTTCCCCAGCCAATAATTCCGTTCATGCCATGCACATTTGGTTTAATTTTAGCCTCAATAGTATAAGGCGTAAAGCCTACTGGAATATTACCATTTAAAGGGATATCTACATAATCATTTACACCATCAAAATTAAGCGCTGAGGCTACCGCCGCAGTACCCTTTATAACAAAATTAAAAATAGGTTTATTGCAATCGTTGTTGTTGATGTTAACCGTTGCCGTCCGAACTCCTCCTGCTGTTGGCGTGAAAGCAATTATAAATGAGGTAGTAGCTGAAGCTGCCAGACTAGCAGATGGTAAAACGGTTATAGAATACTCAGAAGCATTCAGTCCTGTTAAGTAGGGTACGCCAATATTTAAAGTTCCGGTATTTGAATTCTGTATCACAAATGTTCCTGTTGAAGCTGAACCAAAATCTGTAAAGTTTAAAGTTGTTACTGTTGTAGAATTATTTGCAATAGGGTTAGAGTTTCCTGTCACAGTAATACTGGCGCCTGGTACAACACTCGTCGTAAAATCGTTCGCAATAATGGAAGGACTTACCCAATTTGATACTGTACCTGTTAAAGCAAAACCGTTAACAGTTCCCTGGTTAGAAGCAGCAGCATCCGTAACCAGTGTTACAGAAGAGTTGGCGAGGTTTGAAGCACCCTGATTAAAATGATAATTCATAACCAGTCCGGGCGCTGTTGTTGGAATCTCACAGTTCATATAGCTCTGGATCTCACATTGCGTGCGGGCTACATTCCATAACCTTGTTTCATCCATCTTAGCGTTTAAATTGCTGTTAACTGCTGTTGGATTAACCACTGAAGCTCCGAGCCCTAGCGGACCTGTTCCGGGATTCATTGGGCCTGAAGGAGCCAGGTTAGTTGCTTCTAATATACCATTGATATACAATTTAAATGCGGTTCCGTCGTAAGTAGCCGCCACGTGATACCAGGTATTTATTACAGGGATAGTCGTACTCAAAATCACATGGGTAGTAAGCCCTATTTTTAATGCAGCATAAAAATTACCTGATAAGTAAAAAATCTCATACATCCCTGTATAGGTAGCATCAGCAAGGTCTTTAAAAAAGAGCCGTTGTGTAGTAAGTGCATTTAAATTCACCCATGTTTCCCAGGTACCAACCGTTATATCGAGAGAAGGATCTGTCCCACAATTTACATAGTCACCCGCTCCATCAAAATTAAGGGCGGAAGCTAAAGGGGCATTTCCTTTAATCGTGAAATTAAAGATCGGTATGTTACAATCATTGTTATTAATATTTACAGTAGCGGCTCTTATCCCGCCGACAGTGGGTGTAAATGCTACTACGAACGTAGTTGTAGCTGATGCTGCCAAGGTAGTAGAAGGTAAAACCGTGAGTGAAAACTCAGAAGCATTTAAACCTGTTATATATGGTGCGCCGATATTTAAGGTTCCGCTATTCGAATTTTGTATTACAAATGTGCGTGAAGCAGCAGAAACAAAATCTGTATTATTTAAAGTTGTGACAGTGGTAGAATTATTCGCAATAGGATTACTATTTCCGCTTAAGGTAATACTTGAAGAAGGCGCAGAAGTTGTTGTAAATCCTGGGGTAACCGCCCCAGGACTCACCCAGTTCTCAAAGGTGCCTGTAAGAGAGGAATAGAGTAGAGTCAGATCATTGCTATTTCCTGAGTCATCAATGATGTTGGTAATTCCAGAGTTGTTCAGGCCTGGCGAGCCTTGGTTAAAATGGTAGTTTGCAAGCAAATTCGGCATTGAACCGGGGATCTCACAATTAAGATAAGTCTGAATTTCGCATTGCGTGAGCGCCTTATCCCAGTATCTTACTTCATCTATTCTCCCGCTGAAATTTTCAGAACCAACAGGGTTGGACCCAACTGTAAACAAATCACCAAGGCCAGCATTTGGAGTATTAGGATTTGATACACTAGTGGCACTTACTAAAATGCCGTTGACATAACACTCCACAAGCCCATTCTTTACTACCATTGAAAGCGAAACCCAGGTATTGGGACTTAACGTATAATTATACGGTGTAAAAGTAACACCTCCATAAAGAACTTGTACAGCACCGTTTGCCATCACATAAATTCCAGAACCACGAATACTCGAATGTCCGTTATACATTACTACCTGCGGAAATGTGTTTGGACCATACCAGTATACTTTTGCTTGTAAAGTGACGCTCGTAGTATTATTTGTTAAAATTGTCCGTGAAGCATAATCATTGCTTCCGTCAAAACCTAAGGCATCTGCCGGTGGAGCGTTTCCTTCTATCTTAAAGCTGTATAAAGCAGTAGCATTGTCAGTACTTGCTATTTGAACGCTGGCACTCCTTAAACCACCAGCTGTTGGTGTAAAAGCGACTACAAAGCTGGTTGTTCCGCTTGTTGAAAGAGTAGTTGATGGAAAAACGGTGACCGAAAACTCCGACGCATTTACACCAGTTAACTGCACTGCATTTATATTCAAAATACCCGTACCCGTATTCTCAATTACAAACGTTCTGGTGCTGTTAGATTGGAAGTTGGTAAAATTAAGTGTACTCGTGGTACTCGCGTTATTGGCAATTGCGTTGGTGTTTCCTTTTAGATTAATAACCGCTAATGAAGAGGCAGGTGTGGCGTAATTAGTTATTACTCTTCCTGGCGTTATCCAATTAGAGGTGGCACCGGTTAATGCAAAATTATTTAGATTACCGTGATTATAAATACCATAATAATTTTGACCAGACAGGTCAACAAGGGTCGTAACGGAAGCATTTCCGGCTGCTGTTCCCTCATTGAAATGATAGTTATTAAGAAGTCCTACAGTTGCATTAGGAATTTCACTATTCATATAATTTTGAATTTCGTTTTGTGTTCTAATAACGTTCCAGAGTCTCAACTCGTCCATGTCTCCATTATAAAAACCCGTACCCGACAAGTAAGTTAAAGATCCAAGTGTTAGATTCGCGGGAGCGCCTTTCCAACAGCATGAGCCACTGCCAGACGCCTCTAGCACGCCATTTATATACAAATTCATAGCTCCAGTATTACTATTCCTGGTTGCTGCCACATGTACCCATTGCCCCGTATTTACAGCTGATGTTGAAAAAATTGTCAAGTCTCCGCCGCCGCTGCCAATCCCAAATCCAATTTTGTTGGTAACAAGAGCTACTCCAAAATCGTCATTAAAACCACCTATATCTCCATCGACCAGGCCTGCACCTTGGTACCATTGAGCACTACCATTGGTGGTTGTTTGTGTACTTCGCATCCAAAACTCTATCGTAAAATCATATTCAATGGTTCTTGGAATAGAAATGTAATCATTAACACCGTCAAAATTTATAGCTTCATATTTGCTTGACGTTGCTGTGATCACGAAGTCATAAATAGGTTTGGTGCCATCGTTACAATTAATATTTAGAGTAGCTGATTTGGTACCGCCGGTAATCATTGTAACCACAAAGGAAGTACTTCCAATACCTGAAATATTTTGAGAAGGAAGGGTGGTGATTGAAAAACAAGTGGCGTCTGGACCCGTTAAATAAGGTACAACATTTAAGTTGCCTATGGCTGTGTTCTGGATCACAAAAGTGCGGGTAAGGGCACCGTTAAAATCGGTATGGTCAGTTATGGATGGTGTTATATCTCCGTCGCTAATGGTTGTTCCGTTTCCCTGAACGTTTATGTTAACCAGTGGCGGAACAGGCACTGAGAAACCGTTTACAATAGCACCGGCAACCCAATTAGAAGTTAAACCTGTAAGGTTAAAGGATAGCAGGCTGCCACTTATTCCGCTTATAGAGGCGTCTGTTACTGTACTTACTGCGGTATTATTTGCGTTAACTATACCTTGATTAAAATGATAATTGGCGGTTAAACTGGCCGGGCTGGTAGAAACTTCACAATTCATATACGATTGGATTTCGTACTGGCTGCGAGCCCCAGTCCAGATTCTGAACTCATCAACACTGCCATTAAAAGGCCTTCTCATGCCACAGCCACCGTTATCGGCACCAAACATTCTGTGTTGATTAGATGGATTGGTTCCAGTTGTTACAGTGCCAGTAACCTGCGGCATAAGCTGTTGCAAAACGCCGTTGATATACATTTTTAAAACACTGCCGTCGTAAGTTATTGCCCCATGTGTCCATACTCCTAGAGGCAATGCCGCATCGGACATGATTTTGCCTACAGAGCCCTGGAAAATTAATTTACCCGTATTACCCGCTAAACTATAACATGTTGTCTCATTTCCTATGCTTACTGCATAAGCAGGGCAATAACTACAGCCGTAACCTGGGTGCACGATCAACTGATCGGAGTATGCAGTCAGCTTAATCCACATCTCTATAGTGAAGGCGTTGCCCAGCACCCAGGGCGATGCGTTATACGTAAAATTGATGTTATCGTTAATACCATCGAAATTAAGCGCACCCGCGGGCTGCGCTTTGAGTGCTGAGTTAAACAGGCATAGCAAGAAAATGCCATAAAAAGCCTTATTGAGTTTCTTGTAAAATGTTTTCAAAATCTATTAAACTAATGTATGTGAATCAAGGGCGATAAGTTTGATATTTATTAAACTTATAACAAATATAATCCATTTAAAGAATCAAAAACTAAATGTGCAGATTAAGTAGAAAATTAATATTAGGATTGTTTTATTTGATAGATTTAGAGAAGTAATTCCTTCACTGATTTATTTTTTTCTGTAAATCGCCAGTAACAAAACTGGTAACAAAAACAGGTCGGCTATAAGTGCCACAATCACCGTAATACAAATTAAAAAGCCAAAATAAAAAGTGCTTTCAAAATTGCTAATCATTAAACTCATAAAGCCCCCCATTAAGATAAAGGTGGTTAATACAATGGGCTTGCCAGTTTCAAAATAAGTACGTTTAAAGGCGTAAATCAGACTTTTACCGTAAGCTAATTCGATCTTTAAACGGGAGATAAAATGAATGGTATCATCGGTTGCTATTCCAAATGCAATACTAAATACTAAAGATGTGGCCGCCTTTAACTCAATGCCAGCATAACCCATAATACCGCCAATAACAATTAAGGGAATAATGTTAGGAATGATAAACACCACCACCATACGCCAACTGCGGTGTAGGAAGAAGGTCAACAGACCAATGACGATGATTGAAAAAACAAAACCTTGAGTCATGTTTTTAACCATGTATTCGTTGTTTCGGTCAATTAAATGTGCTGCTCCTGTTATTTCGAAGTGAAAGAGATCTTTATTAATATTTTTTTCAATGTAGGCCAATAAATTTTTGTCGTGTTCGTTAATTTTTATACTTCCCAAATCGGCTATTTTACCGCTAATTCGTGTGCTTCTGCCATCTTCACTTACCAAACGTTTGATGTCTTTGTTTTTTTTGTTTTTCTTAAAATAGCTGGCAATGCTCTCGTAGTCTTCTTTGTCAGGAAATCGATCTCCGGCATCGTTAACTGAACTAACGTAAATATTTTTTACCATACCCGCTGGAGACAATATAAATCCTGCGTTGTACTCCTTTTTAATAAATTCATCCAGCTTATATAATTCAGTTATTACTTCATAATCCCAAACGGAGTGATTTGTGTCGGATACTGTAACGCTTAACTCAAAAGGCCTGACTCCACTATAATTCTTGTCGAAAAAATTAAAGTCTTGTTTTAGTTTCACCTTATCACTCAAATCTTCGAGTAAAATATTATTGATTTTTATTTTATTGATGCCAATCACCGAAACCACAATAACAATTGAAGTAACGAGTAGAATTGTTTTTTGATTTCTAAAAATTAGAAACAATCCTTTTTGAAGTAAATTATTGCTGCGGTTATTTTGACTATGAGTTTTGATTAATTTTTTGGGTTTAAAAAAATGCAAAAGAGCGGGAAGTAGGGTATAGGTGAGAATAAAAGCCATGGTGACACCAACCGAGGTGTAAATTCCGAATTCACGAATGGGTTGAATGCTTGAAAATAAAAGGGATAAGAAGCCTACAACTGTTGTTACTAGTGTTAGGAAGGTTGGGAAACCGACTTCTTTCACGACGAGTTTATAAACTTTTTGTGGCTCAGTTCCTTTACTTAATTCTTCAAAATATTTTGAAAAAAAGTGAATTACATCACTCATTCCAGCAACAAAAATCATGGTTGGTAACATGGCCGACATAATGTCAATTGATTTACCCATTAGATCCATAATTCCGAGAGTCCATAAAATTGCAATGATTACAATAGTTACCGGAACTATGATACCGTATATAGATCTAAAACTAAACCACAAAAAGATTAATACAAGCACAAAAGAAATGAGAAGAAAAACGCTGAACTCTTTTTGAAGATTGACCAGGTAAATGTTTTGCGCGAAGATGCGGCCAACCATGTGAACTCCATCAAAGCGGTATTTTTGAATACTACTTTCTAAACTTTCAGCAAGTTGATCGCATTGTTTTTTTGTAAGAACATCGTCTGTCTTAATAAATAAACTCAATGATTGGGCGTTTTGAGGAAAATAGGAACCAACCAAAAACGGAGAATTATAAATGACTGAACTATCCTTTAAATACGCACTTTCATCTTCAAAATGCAGCAAAGGTGTTTGGATAGGGACAAAACCTCCAAGAACCAAACTTTTTAAATTTGTTGGCGAGTTAATGTGTTTTACGTATTTAAGAGCAGAAATGTCTTTGGTTAAGCTATCAACACGTAAAAGAAAATCTTTTCTAAAAATTCCTTTTTTATTTTCAAGTGCAATTAATACAAATTCGTTGTCGTACTCAAAGGTCTCACGGTAACTGTTGTAATGCTCAAGTTCGTTATCCTCATTGGGGAAAAAGGCTTCAAAGTCGTAATTAAATTTAAGGTTTACTAGTCGCGTTGCACAAAAAACCGAGAATGCAAGAACAAGAAAGAGAACAAACCCGTAATATGTGTTTTGATTTTTAATGCTGCAAAGCTAATAACAAAACAAGTGTAAAAAACCCTAATTATTTGTTTTCTTGTATTCCTATTTATTGAAAGATAGTATCTTTGCTCCTCACTTTAGTAAAATGTGTTCTAATTAAAGTATTGACTAAAAACTATAAACTTATTTTATGCCAAAAGGAATTTACAAAGTACCCGTAGCGGTAAACGAACCCATTAAGAGTTACGCTCCCGGAAGTCCGGAACGCAAAGAACTTCAGGCAATGCTTAAAGAATTGCGCAGTCAAAAAATAAATATCCCCATGTATATTGGCGGTAAAGAGGTAGAAAGTAATGTTCTAGTTCGCATGTATCCTCCTCATGATCATCAGCATGTATTAGGTCATTTTCATAAAAGTGATAAATCGCATGTTACCATGGCGATAGATGCGGCTTTAGCTGCTAAAGAAAAATGGGCAGCACTAAGCTGGGAACATCGCGCAAGTATATTTTTAAGAGCTGCTGAGTTAATTGCTGGTCCTTACCGTGCAAAATTAAACGCTGCAACCATGTTAGGACAAAGTAAAAATGCATTCCAGGCTGAGATTGATAGCGCTTGTGAGATCATTGACTTTTTGAGATTCAACGTTCAATACATGACAGAAGTTTATAATGAACAGCCAATTTCTTCTCCTGGCGTTTGGAACAGATTAGAATGGAGGCCTTTGGAAGGATTTGTTTATGCGTTAACGCCGTTTAATTTTACAGCTATTGCTGGAAATTTACCAAGCAGTTGTGCGATGATGGGAAATGTAGTGGTTTGGAAACCTAGTAATACAGCGGTGTACAGCGCCAACGTATTAATGGAGGTTTTTAAAAAGGCTGGTGTACCAGATGGTGTTATTAATTTAATTTATCCGAGCGGGCCAGATGCTGCTGAAGTGGTATTTAATCACAAAGATTTTGCTGGGATTCACTTCACAGGAAGTACTGAAGTATTCCAAAATATTTGGCAAACAATTGGAAATAATATTCATAAATACCGTTCTTACCCTCGTATTGTGGGAGAAACAGGCGGTAAAGATTTTATTATGGCTCACAAGTCAGCTGAAACGAAATCTTTAGCAGTAGCTATTTCACGTGGAGCTTTTGAATATCAAGGACAAAAATGTTCGGCGGCATCGCGCGCTTATATTCCATCAAATCTTTGGGAAGAAGTAAAAGGATTTGTTTTGGAAGATTTGAAATCAATGAAAATGGGTCCAACCGAAGACTTTACTAACTTCATCAATGCGGTAATTGATGAAAAAAGTTTTGATAAGCTTGCTAAATATATCGATGCAGCCAAGAATGATAAAAACGTTGAAGTGATTGCTGGTGGTAATTACGACAAGAGCAAAGGTTATTTTATTGAGCCAACCATTATAGTTACTAAAGATCCAAATTATGTAACTATGTGCGAAGAGTTATTTGGTCCGGTTCTTTCTATATATGTTTATGACAAAGATAAATTTGAAGAAACTTTAGAATTGGTTGACAAGACCTCTATTTATGCCTTAACCGGGGCTATTCTGGCTACTGATCGTTATGCGATTGAATTGGCAGCGAAAAAACTAAGTAATTCGGCAGGTAATTTTTATATCAATGATAAATGTACTGGTGCAGTTGTGGGTCAGCAGCCTTTTGGTGGAGCGAGAGGTAGTGGTACAAACGATAAAGCAGGCGCAAAAATCAATTTATTAAGATGGGTTTCGCCTCGTACAATTAAAGAAACGTTTGTGCCTCCTGTAGATTATAAGTACCCATTTTTGCAAGCGGATTAATATTTAGTTTGAATGCTTATACAAAAGACCTTCCAATTTAATTAGGAAGGTCTTTTTCATACTAAAAACCACCTTAAAAATTGCTGAATTGACCGCAATTATTGAAAAGAAAGGCTATTTTAATTTGAAACTTCTTCCTTAAAGCAGTATTTTAGTGAAATATAATTTAACTAAACAATTGCCACTTTAAATGAAAATTAATTTCAAACTTATTATTGCAGCTTTAAGTTTATCGCTCATAACAAAATCGCAAAACACAGTCTTAGAAGATCCAACAATCAATAAGCGGGGATGCGGAACAGTAGCTCCAAGTGCAGAATGGGATGCCTGGTTTAATAAAAAAGTTGAGGAGTTTAAAGACAATAAACGTAATAATAAAACGGAATCCATTTCGATTGTTATACCGGTAATTGTGCATGTTATTCATCCAGGATCTACTATTGGTCTTTTTCCCAATATATCTTCAGCCCAAATCTATTCACAAATAAATGTGCTGAATAAAGATTTTGCAGGTATTGGTTTTAATTCGGGACAGCTTGCTAACACTGGTTTTTCAGTTGTTGGTGCGGCAAACACAAACATTACTTTTTGTTTGGCTCAACTTGATCCAAATGGAATCCCTCTAAGCGAACCTGGTATCGATCGCGTTAACTATAATACAATGGGTTGGCCAAGTCCAACAGGTCCAACATCTACTTCTGCGTTTCAATCGTATATGGATGGCACTGTAAAACCTAACAGTATTTGGGATCCAACCTATTATTTCAACATTTGGGTAAGTGATGTGAACCAAAATACACAACTTTTAGGCTTTGCGACTTTTCCTGGTGGTTCAACTTTATCCGGTATAACTTCGAATATTGGAAATTCAGTTACCGACGGAATCTGGGTTTCAGCAAAAGCATTTGGAAATACGGGTTCAGTTGTTGCTCCATATAATCGTGGCAGAACTGCTGTGCACGAAACAGGACATTGGCTTGGTTTAAGGCATATTGGAGGCGATGGTAACGGCAATCTAAATGGTGATTGCTTAGCAACCGATTATTGTGACGACACTCCTCCACAAAAAGGAGGATATAGCGGTGGGCAATATGGTCAGAACTTTGGAACTCCACCATACCCTGTTCATGCGTTCAGCTGCTCTTCACAAATTGGTGATATGTTTATGAACTTTATGGATTATACAGATGACGCCACTAGTTACATGTTTACTCCTGATCAAAGTGATCGAATGCAGACGGCATTATTAAATGGTTATTTTAGATTTTTGCTTAGCACGAGTTCATTCTCGTTATGCGACGGAATGCCGCTAGCTGATATTAATTACGAGGCAATTGTGTGTATTAATTCTGGATATCAGCCGCAAAACGTAACGAGTGGCACCCCTGCGCCAACCTACTCTTGGTCAGTGTTACCATCTAATGGTGTTACATTCTCACCTTCTAGTACCAACGCAAATCCAAATATTAATTTTCCAAATACTGGTGATTACACTCTTTCAATGGTTGCCACCAATAGTCTTGGGGTCAGTTCTCAAACAGTGGCGTTTCAAGTGGAAGACTGTACTGGTTTGAGAAAAAATTCAATTGCCAACAAAATTAATTTGAGTCCAAATCCAAGCACTGGTATATTTAATTTGAATATCGATTTTACTGTTTCTAAAGAGGTATCTGTTACCGTATTTAATTCTTTAGGACAATTAGTGTTTGCTAAAGATTATACCGTTGCAGGTAGTAATACGATTACCTTAGATTTAAATAATTATTCAGATGGTATCTACACACTTAGCATTACTGGCGGTGAAGAAAGGATTTTGAAAAAACTCATTTTAAGTAAATAAATGTAATTTGTATTTATTTTAATCAGTAAATTCACATGTTTTTAAGAGACAGATCAGTTTTGGTCTGTCTTTTTTAATGGACCTTACTTGTTCTACACTTTAATTACATGCAAAGCGGGGTTATACCGATTATATAAAATAGATAGTCCAATTAACTTTGCAACTATTTTATTATATCGGCATAACCATTGTAATTTGTTATGTGAGTCCTTTGAACTACTTAACAAATTACAATGGTTATTATTTGGTTCAAAAGTTATAAACATTAAAATTGACGCCCTTTTTATTAAAAGAACTTTGTTCAAAGGTATAAACAGGGCTTTTGTTAAGAATTAAAATTAAGCGCCCATCCCCGTAGCTATTATACAATTATTTTTGTTTTTAATGGCAGCGAAACGTAAAACAGAAATAAGCCTGAAAGAAGTAATTGCACTGATTACATTGTTAGACGATCCTGATGAAATAATTTATTCTCAGGTAAAGGAACGTTTTGTAACTCTAGGTCCTCCAACTATTCCGCATCTTGAGACTGCTTGGGAAAACAGTTTTGATGCTATCATGCAAAAACGCATCGAAACAATCATACATACTATTCAATTTGAAACTCTTCAAAAGGCTTTAAAATTCTGGGCCAAGGACGATTCGGATGATCTTTTAAATGGTGTAATTATTCTTGCTCGGTATCAGTACCCCGATTTAGACGAAAATAAAATAAGAAAACAACTCCAGCAAATTAAACAAGATGTTTGGTTGGAGTTACATGAAGATTTAACCGCTCTAGAAAAGGTAAAAATCATAAATCATATTTTGTTTGAAGTACATAATTTTAGTGGAAATATTACCAATTATCATGCGCCGCAAAATTCGTTTATTAATAACGTGCTTGAGAGTAAAAAGGGAAATCCTTTGATGTTAAGTGTTGTGTACATGCTTATTTGTAAAGAACTTAATATTCCTGTTTATGGAATTAATCTCCCTCAACATTTTGTATTATCTTACATTAACGACAACGCCAATTTAATAGACGTAAATAATAAAACACTTTCTAATAATATTCTATTCTATATAAATCCGTTTAGTAAAGGACTTATATTTAATCAAAAAGACATTGATCAATTCTTAAAACAATTAAACTTAGAGCCCGAAGCTAAATATTACCTCCCATGTAGCAATGTTGAAATATTAAAACGTTGCCTGAACAATCTTATTTTTTCCTATGAAAAACTTGGTTATTTGGAAAAAGTAGAAGAATTAAAAAATCTCGACAGTCAATTGTAAAGTCCTAAGAATTTGTTAGCTTTACTTGTACTTAAATGTCTAACTAAATTTATGCTTATGAAAAAGAATATTTACACCATTGCATTTGTTGCCGTATTTGGCACAATGTTAAACGCTCAAAGTTCTGATAATATTCAAAAATCAGAACCAGCTAAGGTTGAAACTGTAAATCCAGATGGAACTTTATCTCAAATGCCCTCAGCAACGGCAGCTCCTGTAGCTAATGATAACATACTATCAGCTCCAACTGATAAAAAAGTTGAAGAAAAAGCTCAAAACAATCCAAAAATGGTAAATCCTGAAAAGGGAACGCCAACTCCTGCTAAACAAATAGAAGGTAAAAAGGCAGAGCCTACAAAAACTGAAAAACATTAGTCTTAATTTATTGAAATGAAAAGCCTCTATTTGTAATAGGGGCTTTTTTGTTAACATCACAAGTTTTAACGCAGAGGAATTAGAGAAGGAGATGTACAGAATAGTTAGTAAAAGATTAAAGTAAAAAAGCACAGAATTTCTGTGGTTTTACATTCACAATGTTTAGTCCACTTCAACTAGATGTGGAGCAATAATAAATTTGCTAATTAATTTTTCAATTTTTGCATCCATTTCATTCGTAAAGACAAGATGTTGGCATTTTGGCAGACTCAAGGCCAGTCTATCAATTTGTCCTTGCCATGAGTTTTTAATCATTAGCTCAGCATCATCAATTACAAAAAGTTTTATTTTATTGAGATTTAAGCTGCGTTTAAAATAAAGATCGAGAATGCGTTTGGCTGTCCCTATCAAAATATCAGTCCCCTCGTATATTTCAATACTTTGTTTATCAATATCACCATCCTCAAAAGCACAATTAATTCTTAAGTCGGTGTTTTTTGCTAAATGTTTAAATAGGTCATTCATTTCAAGTCCGCTTTCTTTATTACCAACTAAAATTAATGCTTTTGGTAAATCATCTAAAGCGCGTTGTATTTTTTGGATAGTTGATATTACTATGAGTGTGCTTTTGCCTGAACCGTTTGGACCAATACCAATTAAGTCGCTTCCAGCATTTATTTTAGAAAGGCATTGACTTTGCAGTAGTTTAGGCGTTTCGAGTTTAAATTCTTCTAGTGCAGACACAAGTTTTTTATGCAATTTTTCTTTAAACATGAATGTTTTTTTTGGTATACTATATTTAGCAAAGGTATTAACTATTTACGATAAACTTGTATCCGACACCACGTACCGAGTGGAAGTGTTGAGGATTTTTTGGGTCTTTTTCGAAATACTTTCTAAAATTAAGAATATAATTATCAATGGTACGAGAGGAAGCATTCTCGCTAACGTCCCAGAGTTTTTCAATGATTTCATCACGAGAAATTACTTTGTTGGTATTTGCTGTTAAAAGTTCAAGTAAACCTATTTCGCGTTTCGATAATGTTTGAACGGTACCTTTAGCATCCATTATTTCGAATGTTTGAAAATTGATATGACAGTTATCAAAACTAAAAACTGCCGTATTTTCTTTTTGAGTACGTTTTAATAGGTTGCTGATTCTTAGCAAAAGTTCTTCAAGATCAAATGGTTTTGTAATATAATCATCGGCTCCGAGTTTTAATCCGTCTATTTTATCTGCCATTTGATTTTTTGCTGTTAGAAAAATGACTGGTAAATCGGGTAGTGCGTTTTTAAATTCTTTGCATAGATCAAATCCATTAATGTCGGGAAGCATTACATCAAGAATTACCAGGTGTATGGTTTCTTGATTCTTTTTAAAAAACTGCAATGCTTCTGATCCATTACGAGCAATACTTACAAGATAATTTTCAAATTTTAAGTTAAGGGAGATTGTATTCGCAAGATTTTCTTCGTCTTCTACAATAAATATGTGAGGTTGAAATTGCATTAAATTTTAAATGTGATATAAAAAGCTGTGCCATTTTTTTGGTCTATAGCCACTTTGGCTTCCATTTGCTCTACTAGCATTATTATTAGTTGCATGCCAAGTTGACCATCCCTACTAGGATCAAAATTTTCTAGCAGGCCAATACCGTTATCACTTAGATCGAGCTTAAATTCATTGTTCTCTGAATGTAATTTAATAGATATTTCGCCCTTGTTAGTTGGAAATGCATATTTAAAAGAATTGCTTACTACTTCGTTTATAATTAATCCAAGCGGAATCATATGATCTATTTCAAAATAAAGATTTTGATCTATTTTAAACTTAAAATTAATTTCGGAACCAGGACGAGAAAAGGACTGATGAATACTTTCGCAAAGCCTTTCAATATATTGTTTAATTTCAATTTTACTTAGATCCCTTGAGGCGTATAGCATTTCATGAACAATAGCCATGGAGTTAATACGGTTACGACTGTCTTTTATAATTGCCAGATATTTTTCATCTAGAATATTGTCTGATTGTAAATTTAGTAAACTCGATACAATTTGTAAGTTGTTTTTAACCCGGTGATGAACCTCTTTTAAAAGCTGTTCTTTTTCTTTTAAGGAAACTGTTGAATTTTCCAATTCTTCTCCCAACATGTTAATTCCAGCACCAATGGCATCCAGAACATCTTCATTACCCAGTACTTCAGTTTTTTTTGAAAAATCAAGTTGCGCATAAGACATAACAACATTTAGAATGTTCTCAACCCTTTCCTTATTAAATTTATCAATATTCTTAGTTGTTAAAGGCATCGATTACAAATATTCTTTTAACCATTTAATCGCTTTATCTTCCTCGTCAAATAAACGTGCAGGAATAAAAGGTTTATTTAGTCCCATAAAAAAATTACCAATCATGCGGCTAAGCGGAGATTTAACCATTATAGCAAAACAGTTTATTTTAATGTCACGCCCATTTGTTGAAAAATGTTTACGGGCTTCACGTTCCATATATTTAATATTTCGTGCATCAATTAATAATGGAAATTTTTTGTCTGTGTAATAAGATGATACGGCAGCAGAATTTTCAATAGCTTCCTTTATGGATATTTCTGCCATAGGTTTTGTTTTAGTCCTACAAATTCCGTCCTCACCCATCCAGGTCCAAAAGGCGGTAATTTCGGTAGCATTTTCAGGCGGAATTAGTGTCTTCATAATTGCAAAGCTTTAAATATAAAAGTAATATAAAAGATAAGTATCTATCTTAGCGAAATTAATTAACTTTTGTTCTGTTAATAGAATATTTAACGTGAAACCGATTATCCGAATATATACCGATGGAAGTTGTCACACGCAATTACTTCTGGGAGCTTGGGCAGCAATTATTTTTATTGGTGAAGAAAAGATTATTTTGCAAGGTGATGTGGAAGAAACAACGCACAACCGCATGGAATTACTAGCTGTTATTAAAGCAGTAAATTATGTAGATGAAAGAAATTTTAATTCAAGTAAAATAGAAGTGTATTCTGATAGTCAATATGTTGTTAACTTATTAAGTCGCAAAGAAAAGCTTAAACAGAAAAAATTTATAACGAATAAGGGAACCGAAGTACAAAATAGTGATCTCGTTAAGTTGTTAATTGAGCTTATTGAAAGTCACGATATAGACTTCACAAAAGTAAAAGCGCATCAAAAAGATGGAGATGAAATAAATAGGGAAGTTGATATTATTGTAAGAAAATTAGTAAGAAAAAACGTTTTAAATCATGGATAAGCCAACTTCGAAAGATCCTTTGCATGGAAAAACACTTCAAATGATACTTGAACATCTTGTAAATTATTATGGTTGGGATCACCTCGGTACAAAAATAAATGTTCGTTGTTTTAATGAGAATCCAAGTATAAAGTCAAGTTTAACATTTTTGAGAAAAACACCTTGGGCAAGAAAAAAGGTAGAAGACATGTATGTTTCTCTGATAGGGAAATAAACTCTTCTATTAAATCTATTCTTTACTCATTCAATTAAACCATTTACGAATTAATGATTTATTGTAAAAATAAAAATCCTATTTTTATTCCATGAAAAAAACATTACTTCTATTTTGTTTACCCTTATTGTTAAATTCTCAATCTTCATTAAAGAAAATAAGAGTTCTTTTTTTGGGAAATAGTTATACCTACGTTAATAATCTACCGCAGCTGGCCCATGATTTAGCTCTGTCGCTTGGAGACACGCTTGTTTTCGATAGTTATTGCCCGGGTGGTTATACCTTCAACAATCATGCGTCTGATGCAGCAACACTTTCAAAAATAAGTCTTGGTAATTGGGATTATGTGGTATTGCAAGCTCAGAGTCAGGAGCCTTCTTTTTCACCAGGACAAGTTAGCGGCCAAACACTTCCTTACGCTATTAAATTAGATAGTATTATTAAACACTACAATCCTTGCGCTTACACTGTTTTTTATGAAACATGGGGACGTAAAAATGGCGACGCTGCCAATTGTCCGTTTTATCCACCAATTTGTACTTACCTTGGAATGCAAAATCGTTTAAGAGATTCTTACAGGTTATTTGCTGATACCGTTCATGGATTGATGGCTCCAGTTGGCGAGGCTTGGCGGTTGGCACGAGCAACAAATACACTTATTGATTTTTATCAGAGTGATGAGAGTCATCCTTTGATAGAAGGCTCGTATTTGGCAGCGGCTGTTTTTTACGAGACTCTTTTTCAAAAATCTGTTTTAAGTAGCACTTATAATCCCGGCATAGGTTCTTCCACTGTCACTTTACTAAATCAGGTGGCGCACCAATTGGTTACCGATAGCACTGTTATTACGAATATCCCTAAATATAAGCCTGTAGCTTCGTTTACAGCTAACGCGCAATCAACAACTGTTTTTCAGTTTACATCTGGAGCTCCAAATTTTTCACATTTCTGGAATTTTGGAGATGGATCAGTGTCAACAGCAGTTAATCCTTCACACACCTACACCCTAAGCGGTAATTATATGGTCAACCTGATTATTAAAAATGCTGCCAATTGCTTGATTGATTCTACCGCGTCAACTATTCAGGTTGCTACAACGGTAGGTCTTTTAAAGCATAAAGGACAGGAAATCCGACTTTATCCGAATCCCTGTTCAACACAATTAATCATACAAGCAGGAAATATTTTTGATGAGAATGTTTCGAAAATAACCGTCACAAATTATTTAGGTCAAGTTATTGAACAGTCTGATTTTAAAGGGTATTTGAACGTGTCTTCATTTGAAAATGGTATTTACTATATTAAAATTTCTAATAATAACGCGCAAGCCAATTCTTGTTTTATAAAAAACGAATAGTATTTTTATACTTTACTTAGTATTCTATTCGAAATAAAGTCATGTTGAGGAAATCCATTTTTTCTATTTTTTTACTTTCTGTTTTTTTTACCAACTGTTTATCTCAGGAGGTTTTAGATGGTACACTTCTAAAAGCTGACAAGTTATTTATTAACCGTAATTACGAAGCTGCTGTGGAAGTTTATCTAAAGTACCTCGAAAAATATCCTAGAGAGTATTATGCTGAACGTCAGGCAGCGCTTTGTTACAATAAACTAAATAAACCCGATGATGCAATTGATCATTGGCCTATTGTTGTTGAAAGCAGTGACGCCACTGAAAAGGATTATTTAGAATATGGCAAGTCTCTGTTGGCGAATAACCGAATTCCACAAGCAAAGAAAATTTTTATGGTTTTGAGTAGAAGCAAAGACAAATCTTTGGCTGCCTGGGGTAAAATGTATTTAAACCCCGCAGCGCTTTACATTGACTCAGCTGCGACAAGAGTAATTGAGGTAAACGGATTAAATACTGAACTTCCTGAATCAAATCCTTTAATTTTGAAAGATAAATTTTATTATGTTTCAGATCTTATCAGATCACCTCGAACTTTTTACACACTCAACAATGAAGAAACACAGCATATTGGAGGTGCGCTTAAAAAAGATTCCTTGAGTTTATTTCCAAGTATTCTGAATGAAAGGTTACACTTATTACCCATAAAAGGTTCTTTTTGTTTTTCACCTGATGCTGCCACACTGTATTTTGCGCGTGCTGTCTCCAATAAAGAATTAAAAATTAAAAGCACAAGTGATTTTTTTCGATTTCAATTGTATACGTTAACCATGAGTACAATAGATAATCTTGAACCAGAAATAAAAGCATTTAGATACAACTCTCCTGATTACGATTTTATGCAGCCTTGTTTAAGTAAGGATGGTAAGCGTTTATTTTTCGCAAGTAATATGAAGGGTTCTTTGGGTGGAGTAGATATTTTTGTGAGCGATTGGACAAGCAACGGCTGGTCTGCTCCAAAAAATGTTGGTCCACAGGTTAATAGCGCTGGTAACGAAGTTTTTCCTTACATAGCGGAGGATAGTACTTTGTATTTTTCGAGTGACCACATACCCGGTTTAGGAGGACTAGATATTTTCTTTTCTAAAGCATCTAAGGCAAAAGATAAACTTTTTGAGGAAGCAGAAAACGCTGGAGCCCCAATGAATAGTCGTTTCGATGATTTTGGGGTGTTTATTTTAAAAGGCAATAAAAAAGGTTATTTGAGCAGCAATAGAAAAAATAATACGGATGATGACATCTATTATTTTTACGAAACGAAGTAACGGTGAATTATTTAAAATAGAAGAGTTTACTAACTATATTAAACTAAGTACTAGTAATGTAAGCATTAAGATTATAGCCCAAATCCCGAGTACTACTAAACCCATTATAAATCCCGTTACAGACATGCCTTTGCCCTTAAAAACTTCAGGATTTTCTTTTATTTTACTCAGGGATGTTTTACCGCTTATTACGGCGGCAACTGCTGAAATGACCGAAATTATAATTGCTGCCACGAGTAGTCCAATTCCAGTTGCAAATAAGGCAGCATAAATAAGCGCAATAATACTTGCAATTCCTAAAGAAAGGGCTGAAATTGATGAAGGATGCATTTGTCTGTAACTACTCGTACTCTTATGAGGTGTTGGATTTTCAGAAGTTCGCATAATACGAGGTTCTTCCTGAACACGCATCACTTCCCGTGTTCCGTTAGAATACTTAATCATAAAAAGTTCCGATTTTTTACTAATGTAAGTGGGGCCATCAGGACTATCACAGCGTTTGTATTTAATTTCGTTTTGGTTTTTTTCAATTATTTTACCTCTTATTTCAGCACCATCTTTAAATACCAATACGTCGCAGGAGTCTTCTGGGGCAGTAAAAGAAAGCTTAATCGGTTTTTTAAAATCCGAAGCAGTTAATTTGTTTTCTAAGGATGCAAAAGCTTCTGTATTTTCAACCTGTTCAACTATTTGTTTATCACTTTTAGCCTTTTCTTCCTTTAAAGTTTTTTTATTAACCACAAGTTTAGTTTCCTTTTTTGCCTGCCTATTATGCCATTCAACATAATAACCATTTTGGTATTTACGTTTTTGAACAGTACATGAGAATACAAGTATTAAGGGCAGAATAAAAAGTAGTTTTTTCATAAAAATGGACTTCCTTATGGGATTTAATAAAATTTTAAATATACTTATTCTGGCGAAATTTTATAAATTAGATGATTGAAGATAAAAGCCTAAAAATTATTACAAAAAAGGGGTCGCTATACTATGAGCGACCCCTTTTATTTTTTGAGTATACTTACTAAACAGGTTAAGTTTAATCTGTTATGATAAGTTTTTTACGAACAGTCTTATTATTTTCACCTTTAATTTCAATAATGTATATTGAAGGAGGCAAGTGTTTTAGATTTATTATATTTCCTAATTCACCAGTGAGCTTCTGTGTAAATGTTACTTTTCCAGTTATGTCTGTAACTTTTACATCAAGAATCTCAGCATTAATATTACTTTTTACTTCAATCTCACCGTTTGATGGATTTGGGAACACACTAGTCATCCAGTTTGAATTAGAAGAACTGGCTACGTTTATTCCTGTTGGATAGGCACCACGTTGGTTAGGGAGAGTAGGGTAATTAACCAAGTAAAAACAATCGGCGTTCGACCCTTTCTTTGCCTGACCAATTGATACATTAGGCGAAAGGTTTGAGAAAGGAATGCCGCCCCCATTCGTTACCGGCCATGCACTTGAAAATGTATTGCACCAAAGGAAAGAACCTGGGAAGGCGGTGCTAGAATTATCTACAAATGTCTGCCAGTTTCCAGAACCCACCCAATTAAAAGGTGGCGGGTTACCTAGATCATTCCATTCATCGTTACAAGCTTGGGTCGGGTTACCCTGTGTGCCAACTTGCCCATTGTTAATGAGCGATAAGCCAATGTGCATTCTTTGATTCATGTCATTGCCTGTCCATTCGGTGAAAGGTTGAGGCCCGTCAAATTCGAAACCAATGTAACCATCGGTGGTAGTGTTGCAGGTAATTTTTGGCGAAATATTACTAGATAAGCTAGTGTTATTTTCTGAAAGTACCAACCGCACTCTTTGATTCCAATTGTTTCCAACAGGACCATCGCCAGTAATATCATTTAAGTTAATAAACATGTTATCAGTACTTCTATTGGCGTATATTCCATATTGTTCCGTAGTTGGTAATAAAAAGTAGTCGTCAACTAAACGAATGTTGTTACCACCAATTTCTATAGGATATGAATCCATAGAGTTGGCTTGAATACCTCTGTATACTCGATCTAATTTATTACTTAAAATCTCACAATTGCCAGTTATGTTCCAATTAGCAGCGCTCATCCCCCATAAAGTTATGCCATAGTTAGAATATAACGATCCAGGTGCGACTGGGTTAAGGCTGTTTACTTCAGGGCCAATGTAGTTTTGATTAATGCTTAGTTTGCCTGCATAAGTACCATTATTTATTCCTCCTACATCATAAGAACCGTTGTCAGCACCAAACCATATATTATAAGCAATATTATTAAACTCGTTAAAACTAATATTATTATTGTCAAACCTGTTTGTAAATACACTTACACCTACCGAACCAGGTCCGAACATAGGGTTAACTACATGGTTACTTCGAAATAAACCATATTGCAAATCGATACTATAGAGATTAGTTGCATATACACCCGTCCAATTGTCCCAAAAGCGATTGCCGTAATCGGTTGCAGGTGTGTTTGGCGTTAGGTTTAAACCGCAGTTCATTAAACTATTCGTAATGTGACGAA
Organism: Aurantibacillus circumpalustris; assembly: GCF_029625215.1. GTDB lineage: Bacteria > Bacteroidota > Bacteroidia > B-17B0 > Aurantibacillaceae > Aurantibacillus > Aurantibacillus circumpalustris. The sequence goes on along the minus strand of NZ_CP121197.1, from coordinate 3,247,248 downwards.
TGCCCCATCCGCCAAATGAACCATTCAAAGTAGAGTATTGACTCATGTTTTGAAAAACATTGTTCACCGTACTTAGACTGGCATCTTCAACATAAAAACCAGCGCCTAGACCATCGAAAAGGTTAAAGCGACCAACCCCCCCGCCAAACGTATAACCAATGTCAATTCCTGCGCTTGGCATAGAACCTTGAAGATTACCTATATTTTCAATATCAATACCAATATGTCCCGTTTGTGAACCGTGTGTTGGAGTAATATGGCAAGAACCTTTGATATTGATTGGAGTAAAGTTCTGGAGGTCGTATGGCGCCGCCAGTCCTGTTGTAGGAAGTGCTGCGGCACGCAAATTACCAAAAGTATTATTAGCACTTGGCCAACTTAAAACAGAAGGGTAAGTTCCAAAAAGCATGTCTCTACTGGTAAATACACATTCGTCAATTGCAAGGGCAAGTGTATTAAGAAGAACATCGGAATTAGCGATTCTTATACCAATATAGTTTTTGTTAAATACGACCTTATTAATGTCTATTGGTGGATTTGGGTTAGAATTTGTTGGCGAAATATTATTTAGATCTATACCGATCTGAGCATCTTCAATTAGGCTTGTGACTGGGCGGGTGGATGTAATTACACGGCCTCCGTCTCTGATTTCAATACCTTCCCACATTTTAACTCCGCACGCAAATAAATGTGCCTCATCAAGTTCAAGGATCAAGCCTGGTGGTACAGTTAATTTTGTGCCAGGCATGAAAAGAAACTCTGAACTGGATAGTGTAGTATTAGCTCCTAAAGTTACGTTGGAATTAATAAAATAAGATCCTGGTGCCAAAGGGCCGTTAAGCATTGCTGAATTTAAAAGAGTAAGTCCAGTTGTCGGTTGTGTACAGCAGTTTGTAACCACTGTTACCGCAAGTGTATTAGATGCAGGGCAACCGTTAGGTGAAGTAGCGTAAACAGTATAAACAGTAGACGCATTGGGACTAACATTCACATTTTGACCATTTAGTGTGCCAGGCAACCATGTGTAATTAACCGGTCCACTATTAAACGTAGTAGACACGGTTAAGGGGGTGCTCGAGGTAGCATTGTTGCAATAAGTTGAATTTTGAACGCTAAGAGGAATAGCAGTCCCTGGCGTAATGGTTACTGTTGCAAAGCTCTGACAACCTGTGATTGTATTGGTTCCAAAGGCGTAGTAAACTGTGGTGGATGTAGGATTCACAATCACTGGGTTAGCCGTTCCTCCACTTGGCCACCAATTATATGAATGGGCACCAGAAGCCGTTAATGTGTTAGGGTATCCTGCACATATTAAGGTAGATGAAGCAATAATATTAATTGTAGGAAGCTGCTGAGGAGCTACTAAATTATAAACTGCTGATGATGTACAACCGTTAGCCGCAGTGCCAATAACTGTATATGTTGTAGCACCTGTTGGGTTTACTGAGTATGGATTTCCAGTCCAATTACTAGGTAACCATAGATAGGTAGAAGCACCTGACGCCGTTATAGAAACAGGTGTACCCAAACAGCGTGAAACAGGTGAAGCTGTGACAGTAATTACTGGATTTGTTAATGGAGCTGGCACATAGATCGTACCAGTGCCTATGCAACCATACTGATTGGTTCCAAAAACGCTATAAGTACCACCAACAGTAGGGTTTACATTTATTGGGTTACCAGAAACAACAGTTGGCCCTGGAAGCCACCATAAATAGGTGTTCGCTCCGGAAGCAGTTAGTGTTACCGGAATTCCCGCACATCGTGTGAGCGGTGTGCCTGAAACTGTTATAACTGGTATTGGGGGGACTGGATTGATCGTAAAGGATGATGTAACAGGAAAACTAGCACAACCGCAGTTAGCGGTTACAGTTACCTGATAAACACCAGGAGCCAAGTTGTTTACTGATGCGGTGTTTCCTGATCCTGATGACCACTGATAGGTATATGTAGGGCCGTTATTTGATGTAAGTAAGTAAACTGAGCTAGTATTTGTGCATGTTGGTTGGGTTACCTGCGGCGTGACATTAAATGCACAACTCACTGAATTCTGGGTAACCGTAACGGCATCTAAAAAGTTCCCCATTTGAGTATTAAGACTGGCCCAAGAAATTGGTGTGAATTTAATAGTGTGGGATCCAGTACTGCCAACAGTGTATGCAGCCGAATAGGCTCCCCAAGCAGTATTACCGTCAGTGAAGTTACCTAAATTGGTTAGAGAACCACCAGTAGGACCAATCTCTACCTTCATAACATCAACTCCTGATCTCCCCCTATGCGCAAAACCTATCGTAAGTATCGATCCAGCTGTTGCGTTAAAATTTTGCCATATTGGGTCGGCGTCCCAGCCTTGCAACTCTAAAAATTGACCACCGCCGAAGGCAAATGGCGGACCTGCTACACTAAACCAATATTCCATTAGATTACCACCACCAACAAGTTGAGGCGGAGAGAAAGGGTCTGGCCTTAAACTTTGCCAGCAAGTAGCAGACTGCGATCCAGTACCAACAAAATATGACGATACGGGTGCGGGAGAAGCATTATTGTAGAATGGACTTTCAAAACTTCCATTGCAAAGTAAATTGCAAGGTTGGGCATTAAATCTTCCAGCAGCTAGTAATAGTAAAAAGACCGCTAATGGAACCATTTTTTTTGTTTTCATGAGTATATTTTTTTTGTTTATGCCTACTCTTTTCTAGCTTTTCGGCGTTCGCTTAGTTCGGATGAAATTGATAATTATTGCTCCTATTTATAGTATTCAGAGCGCTAAAAATTAATATTATTTAGTTTTGATTGAATGTTCGATGTTTTTTCATAATTGAGTGGTTTATGGGTTAAAGAAAAATTACGAAGGCAAATAACCACACTAGTTATCTTTAAACTCAGCCGTTTATGGGGTATTTTAACCAGACTGATTAAAAAGTGTTAATATCTGTCGAAAATTTACTTAGAATTTTAAGCTTCAGTATGATTTATAAAACTTGGAAAGTATTGGTAACAAACTTTAGAAAAGAATTTTAACATGGATTTCAGATGCCTTGTATTGATATTAGAATAATACTGTAGCTTGAATTAAATCGACTAAAGTTCCCTTAGTTTTTTTAGAATTTCATTTTTGCGTCGGCGAGATACTTCAAATGTTTGATTATTATTTAACTCAATAACACATATTTCACCTTTTGAATAGCTTTTAAGGTGTTTGGTATTAATCAAAACACTTTTATTAATTCGTATGAAGTTGTGTGTTTCTTCGAGAGTTTTTTCAAACTCATGAAGCCTTTTGCTTGAATAATAATGCGCACCATCATTAAGTTTAAGTACAATCGCCTCACCATCAGATTCTATTGAGCAAATGTCCGTTGTCTCGATGAAAATAACGTTTCCATTATGATGAACTGAAAATTTAGTAATTAGATCTTCTTTGTCGGCAAGACAATGTACAAAGTGTATAATAAGATTTGATCCAGTTTTAAAGTTAATGCGTTCAACAGCATGTGATACCGCTTCGATAAGCCGGTCTGCCAATACAGGTTTTAATATATAATCTACTGCACAAAATTCAAAAGCTTGAATAGCATATTTATCGAAGGCTGTAACAAATATTACCTCAAAATTAATTTCTTTAAACCGCCGTAACATAGCAAATCCACTATGGCCAGGCATGTGAATGTCTAAAAATACCAGTTGGGGCTTCAATTTCACAATTTGCTTGTAACCTTCGTCAGCGTTAGTAGCGACACCTAAGATGTTAAGATCGGAGCAATATTTATTTATAAGTACACAAATAGCCGTTAGACTTTTCTTTTCATCTTCTATAACAAGAGTCGTTATCATTCGTTCAATGAGCAGTTTTTTAGTCTTACTATCACTTTTGTTCCTGAAGGTAAATTATTAACGTCATGCAAATCGAAAATTTCGACCTTATTGTCATTACTTTTACCAAGTTGATTCAGATTATCAATACTATTCAGAACTATTTTTATGCCCCTTGACCTCCTTGTATTATGACCAAGGGATTTGTCACGACCAACTCCGTTATCTTCAATTTCAAAGAAAATAAAGTTTGTTTTTGTATATATAGATATGCGTAATCTTGGCTGTCTATCTTTTAGAGGTAATAAACCATGATTGATGGCGTTTTCGATAAAGGGTTGTGCAATAAATGATGGGATAAGAATTTCGGAAGTATCAATATCCCTTTCGCAGTTAAAGTCCAAAAAGAAATCGTTTTCAAAACGAATTTGTTCTATGTCAAGATAGAGTTTAAGGTTGTTTATTTCCTCATCAAGACTTATGCACAGATTCTCAGCACTATCCAAAATGTTCCGCAGAAACAAGCTGAATCGAGCCAAGTATTCGGCAGCCTGACTTACTTCACCCGACAAAATAAGTCCTTGGATCGCCGAAAGACTATTAGATATAAAATGAGGTTTGATCTGCGAACGTAAAAGTTTTTGGGTAAATTCAGCTCTTTGTTGGAGCAGTTTTAGTCTGTTTTTCTGAATAATGAGCCATGTAATTAGAATTGTTACAATTAAAATGGTAATCACTCCGAAAACAAGATGATTTCTTTTGACTAAATACTGTGATTGAGACTGATTCTGAATTGTCACTACTTCATTCTGGCTTTCTATTTTTTTAGGATTGTACCTTTGTTCTTTTTCAAATACTTGGGTACCTATGCTTTGCTTTGAAATACCATATTGGTATACAAAATACATTTGAATGGCATATCTTAAATTTTTGTATAAATTACATTTTAAATTGAAAGTAATTTTCGGCACCAGTGCAATGAAATTAACGAGCAAGCCTAACTTAAAGTTATCTCCAGCCAAATTAAATTTTTGTTGTGACGCATATCCTGCTCCAACAAGTTTAATTAAGTGAGGTTCGTAATTAAAGAAATTAAGAAATGACTGAGAAGTAGTAGTTTTGTGAGCTATCAAACATTGCAAGCTTATTTTTACAGTTTTTGATATTAAATTTTCATTCTGCCTTTTTAAAGTATCTACCTTCCTATACTCGTTTGTGGAAAAAGCAAGAATCCATAAAAAAAGAAGACAAATCAATTTAAAAAAGCTGTCTTTAAGGGAATAAAGCGTGTTTTTTCTTTTGGGTTTCATTGCTTTCAAATGGTTAAATTTAATTAAATATAAATGATTATTAATCAATGCTAATCAATTTATGTTTAACTTTTGTTGGATTTTTGGAAATTCGTTTTCTATACTTTTTTCGTAATAACTCCTAAAGACTGTTAAATAATTAAATAAGCATTTTTCCTATTATTTTTTTCAATTAACCGCTTTCGAATCTTGCAAACATATATCAAGTGTTCTTTGAGTACAAAAACATGCTTTTGACATTCATTTTAGGTAAGATGGTTCTATAAATTAAACTGCTATAAGATTTATGTAAGTTAAAAACCTAACCATTAAAATAAAATTGTTGACACTACTTTGGTGATTAAATGTTCTTAAAGAGTAAACAATAATGTGTGACAACAAAAGTGAAATAATTTTTTTATCGCATAAAATTCTTTAGAACTTTTATCAGAAGTTCGAAAACTATTAGAGGTCATAAGTAAAGTAATCGGTTTTAAAATTATTCGTTAAGGCTCATAAAATGTTAAAAGAATAAAACTAATAAAACTAATAAAGCGATATCTTATGAGACGCAAAAAAAATGATCGATATAGACGTGTAAGTTTTTTGTTCAAATTTATGAGAGGAATTTTTCAATAATAACCATTAAATATTCGCTTGTAACAATTTGTAAATCTAAAAAAACTTGTAAAAAATGTTGTAAATAAATAAGTTCGTGCTCTTAATATTCGATACTTTTGATTTTATGAAACGTTTCTTAAACTTCTTTGTGCAGGGATTAATTTTGTTTATTCCTCTTATAATAACCGGAATCATCTTAGTAAAATTATTTGATGTTTTTTCTGGATTATTCTCATTTGTTGGATTTAGTAATTACCCAATTTTAAATGCGGCTCTTGGTCTTATTGGCACACTTGGATTTGTTTTGGTGTTGGGTATTTTAGCTTCTTCTTATATTTTTAAAAGTGCATTTAGTTTTTTTGAAGACAAACTTGAACACGCGCCTTTTATCAGACATATATATTCACCTGTTAAGGATTTCACAAACGCCTTTGTAGGGAACAAACGAAAATTCAATAAACCTGTACTTGTACTCACGAATCCAACAGCTGATATTCACGAAATAGGATTTATTACGCAGGAGGATCTTAGGGATTATAATATTCATGATAAGGTAGCCGTGTATTTACCTTTTTCATATTCTTTATCTGGTAAGTTAATTATTGTATCTCCAAAAAACATTAAACCTTTAGATGCAGACGCTTCTAATGCTATGAAGTTTGTGGTAAGTGGCGGCGTTACCGATGTCGATTGATTTTTTCCGCTTGTGTAAAATACTTTTCAGCAAAAATTAATTTTATAAATTTGAATTTTATTTTTAAAGATGGCAGAAATACTAAGGATTAACAATGTTTCAAAACGCTACAGTAATCATGTTGCACTAAACGATGTCTCTTTAAGTGTCTCTGAAAAGGCAGTGTTTGGGCTATTAGGTCCAAATGGCGCAGGTAAAACTTCTCTTATTCGTATCATCAATCAAATTACTGGTCCTGACACAGGAGAAATACTTTTTAAAGGTGAAAAATTGCAGGCACGACATGTAGAACAGATTGGTTACCTGCCCGAAGAACGCGGTCTTTATAAAAAAATGACCGTTGGCGATCAAGTACTTTACCTTGCACGTTTAAAAGGATTAAGTAAGTGGGATGCTAAAAAACGTCTTAATTATTGGTTTGCAAAATTTGAAATGCAAAGTTGGTGGAAAAAGAAAGTGGAAGAGTTGAGCAAAGGCATGCAGCAAAAAGTGCAATTTATCGTTACCGTTATTCACGAGCCTGAGTTGTTAATTCTCGACGAACCTTTTAGTGGCTTTGATCCCATAAACGCCCAATTAATTAAAAACGAAATCCTTGAACTACAGAGAAAAGGTGCAACAGTTATTTTCTCAACGCATAACATGGGAAGTGTTGAAGAGTTATGTAACAACATCGCCTTAATTAATAAAGCTGAAAAAATACTAGACGGTTCGGTAAAAGAAATACGTAAATTATATAGAAGTAACACCTTTAAAGTTTCATTTAAAGGTAGCGCTTTGGGTTTCACAAATGCTTTATGGACGGGTGGGGAAGTGCTGCAAAAAGAGACCGAAGACGATATTCACACCTTTGTTATTAAACTGGCACCTGGTTTTTCGTCCAGTAATTTGTTGCAAACGCTTGTATCATCATGCGAAATTATTTCCTATAATGAATTAATTCCAAGCATGAACGACATCTTTATTACCAAAGTGAATGAGGGAAATCAAATTCTAGGAACCCAAAGTAATTTTACCGAATAAAAAATTCAATATGAGTAAATTAGGATTAATCATAGGCCGCGAATTAAAATCAAAGTTATTTAATAAAACATTTATTATAATGACTATTCTGGCTCCGCTCTTAATTACGGGCTTTATAGCCTTTATAGTTAAAATGTCAAGTTCTGAAAAAACCGAACAAAAGGTTTTGGTAATTGATGAGTCGCAATTATTTAGTGGTAAATTAAGTGGTAACGATTATATTTCTTTGACATATTCTGACGAAAGAAAATTACAATCGGCTATTGAACAGTTTACTAAACAGGGATTTACTTGTTTGTTATGGATTTCACCAACCATTATTGAAGGTGGAGCAGGAGCTGTGAAACTCTACTATAAGAAGTCGCCAGGCTTTGGATTTCAAACCTATATTAAAGATCAGTTAGAGAAAATTATTTATGAGAACAAATTAAAAGCCAACGATATTGATCCTAATATTATTTTAAACTCCAAACAAAGCGTAAGAGTTATTCTCACAAAAGTGGATGATATTGGAAAAACTCAAGAACAAAACAGTTTTGGTTTTATTGGTTTTATTTCAGGTGCCCTCATGTTCATTTTTATTTTAATGTATGGCATGATGGTGTTTAGAAGTGTAATGGAAGAAAAAACCAATAGAATTGTAGAAGTAATTGTTTCTTCAGTAAAACCTTTTGAACTGATGCTTGGGAAAATATTAGGTGTTGCAGCACTTGGCATCATTCAGTTTGTAATTATGGGCATCATTACTTTTGGTCTAAGCACTTTGTTATCGGTGTTTTTCTTAAAGGATGCAACAGCTCAGTTAAAAGTATTCCAAGAACAACAAGAGCTGGTGAAAAAAAACGGCACCAATGTAGACTTCAGTAAACTTGAAAAATTTGATGATAAATTGGAGTTGTTTGACACACTTCAAAAAATAGAGAAGATAAATTTCACTCAGGTTTTTGTTTGTTTTTTTCTATACTTTATTTTAGGCTATTTGTTTTACAGTTCAATAATGGCTGCCATTGGTAGTGCGGTAGATTCAGAGGCAGACTCTCAGCAGTTCATTACTCCCGTCATGATTCCCATGATGGCAGGTTATTTTATTGCCATCAAAACCCTAACAGATCCCGATTCGTCCACTGTATTTTGGGGATCCATGATTCCGTTTACCTCCCCTATTGTTATGATGTCGCGCATTACAAGCGGGGTTCCTGCCTGGGAATTAGTATTATCCTTATTTATTCTTTTTGTATCTTTTATATTAATGACTTGGTTAGCAGGTAGGATTTACCGAACCGGAATTTTAATGTACGGTAAAAAAACCAGCTGGCGGGAGCTTGGTAAATGGTTGTTTTACAAGTAATCTTCAAACGTATTCGTCGAAATTCCAATGGTAGTAAACTTAAATTACATACCTTGCAGTCTCAAAGTAAAGTACATTTTGATAAATGTTATTGAGATATAGGAATACTAGAAATCGGTTTTATTATTATTTATTTTTCTCCTGTTGTAGTTTAATTAATCTTCTTAACGCACAATCACCAGGAGGGTATTCAACTGGTATGCGCTTTTGGGTTAAAGCCAATTCTAGTGTATACCAAAATGCTGGTACGACTTTATGTGCAAACAATACAGCTGTTCAGCAATGGAATGATTTGAGTGGAAATGGTTTTAACGCTACCCAAGCTACTTCAGGTGTAAGACCGACTTATTTTAGTTCAGGTGCAAATGGGAATCCAGTCGTAAGATTTGCAGGAACACACTTTTTAGACGTTGCTAGTTTAGGTATAAACGGTACAAGTGACTATTCTGGTTTTTTTGTTGTAAAATTAACTTCAGCAAATGCCGGCGGAACTAATGATGGAGCCGGTGATTATGTACTTGATAGAACTACAGGAACTAACGAGTTATACGACATTAAAGTAGTTGCTTCTGGTGGTACAAATCGGTTTTTCTTTCAAAAAAGAAATGATGGTGGTGGAAATTTAGGCGGCCCCACATCTACTACTGTTATCGATCCAAACGGATTTCAATTGGTGAGTATCGACCGCGTCTATAACTCTTCTTCAAATACCTTATCGCGTATTTATGTAAATAGTATTTTAGAAGCAACACAAAGTAATGCGTCTGAAACAACAACACCGCCAAATATGCGAATTGGCAGGCACGCCACAAATACTACAGGAGGAATGAATGGAGATTTAAGCGAAATAGTTATCTACAACAACATCCCATCAGCCACAAATAAACAAAGAATTGAATCTTACCTTGCAATAAAATATGGGTTTTCGCTAAATCAAAGTACTTCAATAAATTACCTTTCTTCTGGTGGAACCGTTATTTATCCAGCAACGACTACACACAGTGGGTATGTAACAGACATTACAGGCATTGGTCAAGATAACGGTTCGGGACTTAATCAAAGTAATAGTAAGAACCAAAGTAGTAATGACTTTATCCGTATGCAAAACCCAAGTGCTTTAAGTAATGGGGACTTTTTAATGTGGGGAAGCAATAATGCTACAATGATTACACCAAATACAGTAGACGTGGATGGATCAGCAGTTTTACGCCGGTTAAGCAGAGTATGGCGCGTTGCTCACACTGGTAATATTGGTACGGTTGATTTTTCCATTGATTTAAGTATAGTTCCGGGAGCGAAAGTTCAGGCCGACCTTAGACTGCTGATAGACGGTGACGGAGATGGCTTTGCGGATAATGATGTAGCACCTTTGACTGGTATTTTAACTGGAAATTTATTTACAGTTGCTGGAGTAAATTTTAGCGATGGTGATTATTTTACTATAGGTTCAGTAAGTCCAGGAACTACGCCTTTGCCAATTGAATTAACAGAATTTAGAAGCACTTGCCATGAAAAAACAATTGATTTAAATTGGACTACTATTTCTGAAACGGGAAATGCCTTTTTTGTGATAGAAAGAAGCTCGGATGGAGAGAACTGGCTGGACCTTAAACATATTGAAGGTTCGGGAACTACAAAGACTTATAAAAAATATTCGTTCACCGATGGGTTCAAAAAAAATGAATTGCGATATTACCGGTTAACTCAGGTTGATTATGATGGAAACACAGAAACGTTCGACCTCATTTCTTCAAATTGTATCAATGGAGATGATAAAATGATTATATATCCAAATCCAGCAATAAATGAATTATCTGTGGAATTAAATCTTTCTAAAAATTACGGAACAGCCGAAATTAAAATCATCAATGCATTAGGGAAATTGTGTTTGTTGGAGAAAATGGAACTTAAAAAAGGAAATGTAACTATTAAAATCCCTTTAAGTTTGAAATCCGGCGCGTATACGCTTTTGCTTCATTCGGAATTAGTTAACTTCTCATCTCAGAAACTAATTATTCAGTAAAGATTTAGTCGAAATATTAGTAAACCATTGAGGTAATTAACAAAAGGGTACTAAAATCTAGATATTTTTTGCATTAAACCATTTTGTTTTTTTTGTATTTTTAATAAATGAACACTAAGCGTTTTCTTAGTAGTGTATTATGTTTGTTTTTTTGCTTGCAGTTATTTTCACAAGTAATTTGTTCTTATAACTATCGTAAAAGAATCACTTTTGATCCCACAAAAGTAATGGGGCCTAGTGACCTTACAAATTTTCCAGTACTTATAAATATTGCATCAGACAATGACTTGCGCCATACCGGTAGTTCTGGACATGTTGAAAGCACGAGCGGTTTTGATATTGTTTTTACAGCTAGTGACGGCATTACTTTGCTAACTTTTCAAATGGAAAAATATACGTCCACGAACGGTCAGTATACTGCATGGGTGCTTATTCCGAATCTTTCAACAAGTATTAATACAGATATTTATATGTATTATGGTAGTACAACCTTTACTACAAACCAATCTAGTTCTAATGTTTGGACAAATTATCATGGCGTTTGGCACCTTGAAAATTCTAGTTTTGTAGACAATTCACCAAGCGGCAACAACGTAACAAATAATGGCACAACCAATCAATCACCAGCATTTATTAACGATGGACGGGCTAATAATGGAACACAGTGGCTAGAAGTTTCCAGTTCGTTTCCTAACCTAACAACAGATTTTACCATGTCGGGTTGGATGTATTCTGGGAATGTTGGAACTGCCGGTCAGCGTATGTTTTGTGATGATGTAAACAATACGGGAGGCTATGCTTTGAGTTTGGGCGATCCGGGTTCTGGAGCTTTACGGTTTTTTTCCAGATCATCAAATCCTGTAAGTTTAGATACTCCAAATAACACAATAACTAATAATACCTGGTACTTTTTAACCGCGGTTGCAGATATAACTAACAAAATAAAGCGAATTTACGTTAATGGTGTGCAAGTAGCATCAGGCTCATATCTCAATAATTGGGGAACAGATAATGGAAATTGTTCCATTGCTGGTGAAACCGCAGCGGGTGAAACAGGAAATCGTTTAAATGGAAGAATCGATGAAGTGCATGTAGCAAAATCAGTTCTTTCAGCAGATTGGTTGCTAACAGAATATAACAATCAAAGTTCACCTTCAACGTTTTACAGCATTTCGGTTGAACCAGCGGTTTGGGATGGATCAACTAATACTAATTGGACTACTAACGCCAATTGGGCTTCTGGTTCTGCGCCGAGTTCTGGTGACGATATTATTTTGCCGAATGTAACAAATCAACCAAATTATAATACCAGCGGTCAAATCGCATCTTTGTGGGTTAGAACAGGAGTCACACTAAGTTTTGGCAACAACAGAGTACTTTCAGTAACATATGACATAACTAACTGTGGCACTATTAATGGCGGCACTGGCTCAAGTGCTATTAATTTGAATAGCACTTCGTCCAATGTTCAAGAGCAAAATATTTCAGGTGCTGGTACTTATAATTTAACCAATTTAACCATTAACAATACCTATAGCTCTAATCCAACAATTGTTCTTAATAAGGACGTAAGTGTATCTGGCAACTTAACTTTGACTTCTGGTATTGTGAACACAACAGCAACCAACATTTTAGCATTGGGCACAGGCGCCACTTCTACAAGTGGTTCAGCAAGTAGTTTTATTTCTGGTCCCATATCAAAAGCAGGCACAGCAAATTTTGTTTTTCCTACCGGTAAGGGAACTAAGTGGAGAAGGGCAGCAGTAACTAATATTTCAGCTTCTTCAACATATAGAGCTGAGTATTTTGATGCAGCGTTCACAAATACCGCGCCGGTTAATTCGCCACTTAATAACATAAGTAAGTTAGAATATTGGCAAATTGATAGAACCGTTGGTACTGGAAATGCAAACGTTTCCTTGTATTGGGAAAACGCCGGGCAAAGTGTTATTAATGATTGTCCTGATCTTACCATTGCGCGATGGAACGGGGCTTCCTGGGATGAAAGGGCAGGTTCTACAGTTGGTGGATCAACCTGTTCTGGAACTGGTACTGGAACGATAACAACAACTGCTGTGGTTACAGCTTTTAGTCCCTTCACTTTTGGTTCAAAATCAGCAGGGGTTAATCCACTACCAATAACACTGTTGGAATTTAAAGCGACTTGTATTTCAAATACTATTTTATTGAATTGGAAAACAGCATCAGAAAACAATAACAATTATTTTATCGTCGAACGAAGTTTGGACGGCGAAAAATGGATGGAGTTTGATCGCAAAAAAGGCGCAGGAAATAGTAGTTCAGTAAAAGACTATTCCGCAAATGATACTTTTAAAAACAATGATGTAGTTTATTACCGATTGACACAAGTTGATTTTGATGGACATAAACAAAGTTTTGAAGTTATTGCAAATACTTGTAATAACACAAATAATAACATGCTTATTTATCCTAATCCCACTGACTCTCAATTAAATATTCAGTTTGAATTAGATCAAAATTACAACGAGGTTCAACTCATTATTATTGATGCCTTAGGAAAAATCGTTTTCGAAAAAAATATTCATCTTCAAAAAGGTAAAAGCAATTTTCAATTAGAACACAACTTAGATGTTGGCGTTTATACTTTGCTTTGCAAAGGAAATAACTTTAGTCTTCCAGCAAAAAAAATAGTTATTAAGGACTAGTTTTTTATTCAACAAAAAAAATCGTGGTAAACTAGTTACCTGAATATTTCAATCTAGCTCACGATTTTAAAATTAAACGCGCCACTTTGTTTAGCTCCGTAAACTCTTAACCAAATTGGAAGTACGGCTTCCGTTGCCCTGGCGGCATTAATATCTCCAAGGTCGAGTAGGGATTCCTTTTTCCAACCAAACTCGTTTAAAAGAGAAATTACTTTTTTCTTTGCTTCAGTATCGTTACCGCAGATATAATTTACATGATCTCCATTTCCAATAAGTGCCGGATTAATCATTAAACCGTTCCACATGGTATTCAATGTCTTTACAACCTTAGTATCGGGTAAATATTTTTGAATTTCTTCGCCCAGTGAATTTGTGTTGCTGTATTCCGGTATTAAAGAAGGTGGCATTCCATTACTAAAATCAAGAGGATTCGAAATATCTACAAGAACTTTCCCTTTCAAGTTACTGCTTGCAGCCTTAATCACGTCCATGGTGTTTGCACCCTTTGATACATTGATTACTATTTCACCAAATGCTGCCGCATCAGAAAATGTCGCGAGTTTTACTTTTGGGTTTAGTGATTGAAAGTGTTTAAATCCCGCTTCGCCATCTTTTTCTAAAGTTTTTGAAACGTCTCTTGTTCCAACACACACTTCATGTCCTAAGTCTGTTAACCTTGTAGCGAAGGCCTTGCCAACACCACCTGTACCTAAAATTGCAATTTTCATGTTTTTTTAATTTAATACTGTAAAAAATATAGTGTCAAAAATAAACATCTTAAAACGTTATTACAATAACTGTCAAATTCAACAGTATGAAAATAATTTTTAAAGGATGTTAAACAGTCGGTAAGAATTTATTTACTTTGCCGACCATGTCTCAGCACAAAATTGGATTTAACACCGCCGTATCAGTTGTTATTGCTAACATGATTGGCACTGGCGTTTTTACAAGTCTGGGTTTTCAAGTAATGGGCATGAGTTCTGTTTTTTCTATTCTTTTATTGTGGGTGCTTGGGGGAGTTATTGCTTTATGTGGCGCACTCTCGTACGGTGAAATTGGTTCTGCGTTTCCTGAGAGTGGGGGAGAGTACAATTATCTTTCAAAGCTTTACCATCCCGCCTTGGGTTTTTTAAGTGGTTGGGTAAGTGTAACGGTCGGTTTTGCAGCACCAATCGCGGCGGCTTCAGTAGCACTTTCAAAATATGTTACCAAAATTTATCCTTCTGTAAATGGTTTAGTACTTTCTAGTTCTGTGATTGTTATTATCACCATTATACATTCTATTAATTTAAAAGCTGGAAGTCTTTTTCAACGTGCCTTTACCTGGATTAAGGTTATTTGTATAGTGATGTTTATTGGTTTTGGCTTGTTTTATATTCCTGATCACACTATCAGTTTATCACCCGGACCAGATGCCTGGCACGACGTTTTTTCATCGGCCTTCGCAGGATCCTTGATTTATGTGACTTATGCTTATAGCGGATGGAACGCAGCTGCATACATTTCCGGTGAAATTAAAAATGTAAATCGCAATTTGCCGCGTGCATTGTTTCTTGGAACATTGGCCGTAATGATTATTTACACACTTTTGAATTATGTGTTTTTGTATACGGTTCCAATTTCTGAATTAAAGGGCGTGTTAGAAGTTGGTTACTTAAGTGCCGGCAAAATTTTTGGCGCACAAGTTGGACAGTTTATGAGTCTGGTAATTGCCGTACTTTTAATTTCAACCATCAGCGCTATGATTCTTGCAGGCCCCAGGGTCATGCAAAGTATGGGGACAAACATTAAAGGTTTACGTTTCTTTGCCATTGCCAATAAAAACAATGTGCCTTATGTGGCCATTATTTTTCAATCATTAATCGCATTGATGCTTGTAACAACTTCTTCGTTTGAGTCATTAATTACCTACGTAAGTTTCACCTTAAATCTCTTCACATTTTTAACGGTAATGGGTGTTTTTGTTTTGCGAATAAAATTTAAACATATTCCAACACCTTATAAAACACCTTTGTATCCTGTAACACCAATAATCTTTTTGGTAATTATTTCATGGATTCTTTTTCATATTATTAATGAAAGGCCTGTAGAATCAATATACGGATTGGTTACTGTGTTGGTTGGATTTGCTATTTATTTTGTCACGAATAGGAAAGCTGTGGTTAAAGAAAATCCATAGAAATAAAAAGCGACAGCGAGCAATATTGGGAGTTTTGAAAATACCACATTATTAATCTATCACGAATGCGTTGATTCAAATACGCTGATCTAGCAGAAACTTTAAAGCTCCGTGTTACTCTGTGCCTTCCTCTGTTTACTCCGTGGTTAAAATGGGAGAATATTAAATAAACTTACACTTCCTACTTGCAAAAGCACACATGCGCAACAGAATAACGCCGTGTTTAAATCGGGAAATATTTGTTGAGCCGTAGGTCCTTTCACGGTAACGAATGGGAACTTCCACAATTTTAAGATTTAATTTATGGGCGCCGAATAAAAGATCAAAATCACCAAAAGGATCAAACTCACCAAAGTATTTTCTGTTTTTCGTGAGTTTAATATAATCTTCTCTAAACATTACTTTCGTTCCGCAAAGCGTGTCCTTAAAGCGTTGATCGAGTAACCAAGTAAATGCCCAACTGAAAAAATGATTACCAAGATAATTTAAAAAACGCATCGCTTCTTTATCCATTGGATAAACAAGGCGGGTACCATTAATAAAATCACCTTTGCCACTGGCAATGGCATTATAAAACTTAGGTAAATCTTCTGGTGGAACCGTTAGATCAGCATCTAAGATCATGAGAATGTCTCCTGTAGCAATTTTATATCCTTCCCGCACAGCATCTGCTTTTCCTTTTCCTTTTTGTTGCCCAATTTTTATATCATGGGTAGCAGCATATTTTTTCTGAATCTCTTGAATTTTTTCCCAAGTATCATCAGTACTGTTTCCTTCAATAAAAATAATCTCCACATGTTTACCAAATTTTGGAAGTCTAAGAATAGCGTTCTCAATATTCCCACTTTCGTTTCGTGCCGGTATTACAACCGTTGTGGAATATTTTTGCGAATAATTTTCTTCGTGACTCTCAGGCAAAGGCTTGGCAAAACTGTAAATATTAAAACTAAAGAATCTAAAAATTGGAAACTTCGCCAAGTACTTATTAAAAATAAAAGAGAGTAGGGGGAAAAAGAAAGGTAAAATAAGACGTTTACTATTCCTGTATACATCAAAACCCGATACAAATAAAAGATTGTTGATGTCGCGCGTGCTTAACCAATTCTGCGTAGGTGTTTTGTGCTTTAAACCAATGAGTTCAGCAAACTTAATAATCGGTTCCCAAATGGAGTTGTAAAATTGAACGACCACTTTTGTGTTTGGATGTGAACATTTTTTAATTTGCTCAAATACATTTTGAATATCATCCACGTAACCAATTAGATTACTCACTACAATTAGATCAAATGTTTGATCTAATTGAATAGAATTGGCGTCCATTACCAAAAATTCAATACCGGCATTAGTGTGTTTTTCTTTGGCCCAATTGATGTGTTCTTCGCTAAAATCGATTCCTACTTTTCTTTTGCCTGAAACTTTTGCTAAGAGATCACCACTTCCGCAACCGACTTCTAAAACGGAGCCGTCTTCATGCGAAAAGTACTTAATGTAATTTGAGATTTCGTTCCAATAATAGGCACTAAAACCGCGTTGTTTACGCTTTTTAGCCAGAGAATCAAAATACTGTATGAGTGGAACCAATGTTTTTAAAAATAGAGCCTAAATTTATAAAAAATATCGCAATTTGACCTTGTTTTTAAACCTTTTCAATCTCTACCGTACAAAACAAGCCAAGTTGCCGTGAGAACGGAGATAAGAGCCATTCTGAGGCTTTTACAAGAGAGTACATAAAATAAGGCAACATGGCACTTCTTGAAACACCGCCGCTTATTACATAAGAAAAAGGAGAGTGGTATTTTACTGAACGAATTTTTAAGTGCGGAAAGTCTTTTTTAAAAAGATCTAAGTCTCTTTCAAAATAAATATAAGGAAGCGCTTGATTACTGTTTGACAAGGGATTCCCAGCTTCAATTTCTCTACCACCTTTTTCATCGAAGGGTTCGTGATGAAAACGTTTGTAAATAAATCTTCCAAGTGCGCTATTGGCTGGCTCTGTCATAATTATCACGCCTCCTTTTACAAGTGTTCTTTCTGCTTCTTTTAAAAATAAATACGGTTTCGGAATGTGGTGAAAAACATTTAGCATCATTATGCTCGCCAGTTGATTATCACCTATGGGCATTTGTTCAGCACTAAAAACCTTATCAACATTTTGGAGACTTAAAATATCAGAGGTAATGACTTCAGGAAACACTTCTTTTAAAAATCCGCCACCAGATCCAATTTCAAGATGTTCCCCATTTTTATGTTTTTTAGCTTCTTTAATAAAAACATTGTACCAATCTAAATACAAACGTTTTAAAAACGGTTTTTCAAGAATAATTTCTCTATGAGCCAGTGTAGTTTTTGGATCATCGAGATGGTAGGGTATGACGTATTTTTTAAACATAAATGCGGTTTGTAAAATTAATAAAATAAAGGAGCTTTTGGAGTTTTTCTTTAGCTAAGTTTTAATTTTTTAAGGCCAATCATAAGGCGTGAAAGGGATTCAAGCTTGTTAGTACACTGAGGGTTTATAGACGTTTTTTTGTGGCTGATTAAAGCATAATTCAAGTATATTTGCAGCTATTATTTTGAATTATGTTTAATAGCTGGTTACCGATAACAAAAATAAAAATTCTGGGTGCTAAAGTCCTTTACAAAATCACAACTCTTTTTGTTGGGAAAGAAAAGCGGATTATTGAAAGAGATGGCGTAAAGTACGAAGTTGAGTTAGCTGAGGGAATTGAATTGTCTTTATTTTTGTTTCATAAATTTCAAAGTCATATTACCAAAAATTCAAATTTAAAGATTGAGAAAGATTATACCATACTTGATATTGGTGCTAATGTAGGCTTAATGACACTTCAGTTCTCTAAACTCGCTAGTGAGGGACGCGTGATTTCTTTTGAACCTACGTTTTATGCACTTGAACGGCTTAAGCGTAATCTGGCTCTTAATCCCGAAATGACTAAAAACGTAACAGTAATAAATTCTTTTGTTTCTGAAAAATCGAGTGACAATCCGAATATAATTGCTTACAGTAGCTGGAAAGTAAACGGAGAGAGGGAGGCAAATGATCATCCTGTTCACTGGGGCACACCAAAAAGCACCGAAGGAGTGAAATCAATAAGTTTAAATGATTTTGTTGCTAATCAAAAGCTAGAGAAAATTGATTTTATTAAAATTGATACAGATGGTCATGAATACGAAGTGTTTAAAGGCGCTGATGTGGCTATTGGCAAATTCAGACCAAAAATCATTTTTGAAATTGGTTTGTTTTTAATGGAAGAGAAGAAAATTAATTTCGAATTTTATTTCAATTATTTTAAAGCACTCAATTACAAACTGTTTGATGCTAAAACGAATAAGGAAGTAAATCTGAGTAATTATAAAAAGTACATTCCGCAAAATGGCTCAACCGATTTAATTGCCGTGCCGCAGTAGTTATTTCTTCTCTATTAGTACGTTAAAACTAAACTCGAAAGGTTCGTCATTGTGTTTTACAACAAAGTCTTTGCTTAATGGAACAAGTTTATCTTTTTCAATGATTGAAAATTTGTAACCAAGTGTATCGAAAAAATCAAAGAAAATTACCGCTGAAGTTCCGGCTCTTTTAAAGCCGTGTGGCCAATATTCAGCCATAATTTTAAGATCAAAACTATTTTGCAAAAGATTTTTCATCCCTGTAAAAGCAGCCAATTCATAACCTTGAATGTCTATTTTGATAAGGTCAACACGGTCTATTATTTTATCTGCAATCAGATTATCAATGCTTACTGCGTTAATTTCGTGAACTTGATCATAGTTATTTACAGGGTAGGTTCTATGATCAACATTTAAAAGTTTCGACGTGTAAATTTTAATGACTTCTTTTTTATCAGAAACTGCATTATTAAAAATTTGAACGTTTCTAAAAGATGCTGTATTTTTTTTAAGATGCTTAAAGTTTGTTACATCTGGTTCAAAGCTAAAAACCTTTCCTTGGGCTCCAACGCGTGTACTTAATAAAGAAGCGTAAAAACCAATGTTCCCACCTATGTCTAGGACAGAGTCTCCGGGTTTCACCAGCTTTTTTACAAGTCGTATTTCTTCGTAATCGTTTTTGAGTTTAAAACGTTTGTAAATTAAATTATAAAGCGGAAAACTATTCTTGAATAACCAGTTACCTAGTTTTATTTTGTTGTAATTAAAATCCATTAAGTACTTCTGTTAATACATTATTTCGTAAAGTCTAGCTTCTTCGCTGTAACCCATTGTTTTTACAAGCCTGAACTTATAAGGATATTTGCGCATGATTGGCTCGGCAATATTATGCATGGTGTTAATCACATAACCACTATTCACATTGGGGTTTATACGCAAACTTGCAATTAAAAAATGACTGACGTGATTTTTTTTGAAAATTGCGAGAGCACTGTCCGGATCAGATTGTTTTGTCACAGTATCGCGTGCAATAACAGAGTAGATCGGATAAAAATGTTTTCCTTTTGCGTACACAAAACTCATAGGAGCTTTTCTGCAGGCCACTAAACTGTTTTCAGGCAGACTGTCTTTACACCAAGCACTGAGTTCCAAGTAATTTCTCCAATCGGGTGTGTAACCATAATAAATATCTCCACTCAGGTTTTTTGTTACAACTGGAATGTTGTTCACACCACGTTTAATAGTTGAACCAAACATTGAAAAAACAATAAGTAACATAAATGCCACAGGTATCATCTGACTGCTGTTATCCTTTTCAAAAAATTTATAGAGTCCGTAAAAAATACCAAGTAATAAAGCTGGCATGTGAACCATGATAAAACGTGTTTGATCCCATTTAGCATGCAATACAAAAAATGTCCCAAAAGAAATAACACCAGCAAAAAGGACGATAAATGCAACAGTATCTTGTTTTGCTTTAATGGCTCTGTAGAGACCATAGAACGTTAACACAAGCACAATAAGAGCCAGGAAGTAGGAAACCTTTGTGGAGTCCTCATCCATAAAACCAATTATTTGATAGAAGCGCTTTCCAACATAAAGACCAATGTTATCAATAAACCTTGTAATAAACCCAGCAATATCTTCGCGGCCTTGTGAAGGGTCATAGGCATCTTTATTAAGAAGAATGTTTGTTTGTGAGCCGTATTGAATACCAGAAGAACCCCAAATAAGTGTTTTAACCAATTCATAGAGCACCTTAAAAATGCCAAATGATACCATAGAGAAGATGGCCTTACGGTATTCTTTTTTAAATAGATAAAATAGGAGTACGGCTAAAACACCTAATATCATAATGTTTTTAGCAATGGTTAATACCATCATTAAAAATCCAATCATTAACCATTTCTTATAATCAGATTTCAAATCGTTTTTAAATTGATTCGTTCCAAAATTGTATTCTAAAAAATAATAGAGGAAAGTGGCGTAAATCAAGAGATAAAAGGACTCTGAAAAAGTTTGACTGGAATAATAAATCACCAAATAATTGATGCAGAGAAAAATGAAAGTAAAGTATTTCAGAATTTCAGGGATCTTTTTATCTACTGCTTTGTAATAAACCCAGGCACCTAAAACAAAAAATATAACAGAAAATATTTTAAATATTACAAGGTTTGTCCCCACAATTAAGGTCAGTAAAGCCAGGAACATAGGATAAAGCGGGGCATTGGAGGTGTAATAATAGTTAGGGAATTCATGTACATATCTGTACGCAGCTTCAATGTAAAGTGAATCGTCATGCGCTTCACTAATGCGAGCATTAAAACTCATGATTGAGAAAATAGAACCGAGCAGGAGGAATACGTTTACTAACTTTTTTTTGGTAAAATAGTTACCAAGTCTGTCATAAATTGTTTTGGAGTTCAGAGACTTTTCTTTACCAGAAACCTTTGTAGCCATATAGTTTATTATTTGTACAAAAGTAAAATAATTCTAGTACCAATGGCTTAAACAAATGTAAATTTATGAAGGGATAAGCTTAAAATAACTTAACTATTATCAATTAAAGACAATATCTCCCTTGAGCTAAATACTAGCGCATCAGTACCATTTTTCCGAAATCTTTTGTGAAAAATTTATCAGCGCCGGAGGAATTTCTTTCAATAGTTTGTCCGTTTAATTTTGTGATTACCCTGTACAAATAAACACCGTTGGCAAGGCGGTCTCCAAAATTATCGCGGCCGTCCCAGGCATAATCCGTAATGTTTCTACCAATATGCAGGTTTCCGAGTTCAGCGCGGGTTATTTCTTTAACGATTTTTCCTGTAATGGTCATTATTTGAATGGTGAACACTTCGGGTATTTCACTACCTGTAAGTGTAAATACAAAACGAGTACTAGTGGTGAATGGATTTGGATAATTCATCACTTGCGTAACACTTGGCCTTGTATTTACTTCAAACTGAACTCTGTATTCTCTTGCACCAGAAACATTTTTACTTCTGTCTTTAGCTTGCACTATAAGCGTATATTTTCCATCCAAAGGAAAAATAGGGTTATAATTAATACTACAACTGTTTTTTGGTAGGTTAGCTGGCGTAAATCTCAATTGTTCACTAAAATAAATCCGCTGTTGACCTTGATTTGGTGTTTGCAGGAAAATAGTGAAGGCGCTGGTATCATTTAAAGCTAAAAACTTATTTTCATCTTTTAAGGTGATTAAAATACTAGGTTTTGCAGAAACGATGTCTCCGTTCAAGATCCGAATACCATCAAAGGTGACGTCTAACAATGGATTGGTAATATCGGTAGTTACGTTAAATGGATACCTTCCAATATTATTAAACTGACTTTGTTCGTATTGGTAATGCGGATCATTTAAAGGATTTACAAAAATCCATAAGGCATTACTTCCTTTATAATTTAAGGTATTTATTTTTACTGTGTCAACTATTATCTGACCTGAAGTGAAAGGACCCGCTTTCAATTTAGGAGCCAAAGGTATTTTCACAAAGTCCTTATTTTCTATCCAATAGGTAACAACTAAACTATCCGTAAAATCTTTAACGCCAATATTCTCAATTGGAAATTTAAACGTTACCTCGTCTCCTTCTTGTAAGCTATCGTTGATACTCGCAAAACCCTTTAAAGGGTTTATAGCACATTCTGGCGCTTCATCGTATAAAACTTGCCAATGTTGTAGTTGAGGGGATGTGCGGTTTATATTATCGTGCATGTAGGCAATCAATTTAATATTTGGATAATTTATTGCGTCTACATAAGATGAAAGATTTATTACATCGCTGCTATCTTGTTTGAAACTGGCAAGTGTATCTATTTGTCCGTTTTTTTGAATGCCGACTAATTTTAAAACTGTTGTATCACCAATAAGCCCATCGCTACTTTTTACGCGCCAATGTAAACTGTTCCACTTGTAGGAAGGACCAATAATTTCGGAACTCACATAACCACTGTGCCAACGGGTCTTTATGCTGTCCTCCAAATATATAATTGATTTTTTACTGGTGCCTTTTAATTCATGTCCTTGCCCAGCGCTCATTCCTTTTTGCCCAAACAGAATATAAGGAACGTCGTCGCTTGTTGTTCTAATCGTATTTGCACCAATTTTTTCAAAGGCAGTGTAGAGTGAATTTGAGTAGGTCGGAATCTGAGCGTAAGTACCCGAAGAATCGCCCACGGTAAATGCAAGAACATAATTATTTACAGGAACAGCATTTAAAAAATTTTCAACATCCATTTGCCAAGTAGCTGTTGGAAGGCCGCAGTAGTTTCCTGTTCCAAAAGAATAAAAATTTAAAGGACGCGGAACGCAAACACAGTTATTATAAGTGCCGGCGCCAGGTGTTGGAAAATTTAGACTTTGTACTTTTTGAGGAAGACCGCTAATGGAATCGAAGACAACAAAATTCCATCCTTCCGGAGCACAACTCCAGTTACTTAAAGTGATGTTGTTAAAGTAATAACCAATTGAAACGCCTTCAATAACAGGCGCCATTGCGTCTCTGCAACTAAGACTGTGCTTATTGTTTTCAAAAATAAATTTACGTTCTGTTTTTTTATAGTTTACAAATTGAAAGACATCGCTTTTAAATTGATTAAAATGAGATTGTCCCCAACCTCTTTTAGTTCCTATAGTTTGAAAAGAACTTTCCTTCCAAACAAATTTTGAAGTAGGAGCGGTACTATCTTTGCTCACGCGCCAATAATAAACAGTGCTGTCTCCATAAGGTAAATTCACCTTCCATTCTAAAACGCCACCTGTAGAGGTTATAAGTGTTGTGGTAATAAGGTGATTAAATGTGTCACTGGTATCCAATTGCATCCTATAAGTTGTTGAAGGAGCAAAAGGATTTGTAGTAGAGGCTTTTAAGGTTATCGTTGGGGTTGTTGGAACTATTGCGTATTTATAAGGATACACAGGCAGAACATCTCCTCCAGGCACAAATAAGTCTACACTTCCAGGTGTGGTATTATTACTTTTAGTTAATTCCACTATTTCATTTAAATAATCTAAGTAAACTTTGAATTTATTTAAGCCAATTCCTTTTGTGAAATCTAAGTTTACAAAGATTTTAAAACTGTCTTTGTACATGGGGCTGGGTATACGTTTGAAATACGTTGCAGAATCTCCATTTGGTAAAAAACGTTCAATTCTAACGTAAAAAGAATCGCAAATTGATTTACCCAGATTTTTGTAGTGAATATTTATTCCAATGGAGTCTGTATATTTTTTAAGATCAAATGATACATCGTTAGCGAAGATTTGATAATCAGGGAGTACGCCATTACTGACTTTAACAGCAGGATCTCCGTGAAGCGTCATGTCCATTGCGACTAATTTGGTTAGGAGATCTTGATTGGCGTTTTGAAGAATCGCTTCTTTCATCATATCGCCAATACCAGTATTGTAGCGCGAATAAGAGAAGGCTTTATAAAATTCTCTGGTGTAGTTATTTAACGCATAATCAAATCCATAAGAGGTTGTGGAAATAAATCCTATGCTTCCTTTTTGATTTGCAAATACAAAGCGTTCACTTACCGATCTTCGTGTAGGTACATGAATATCGCCCGAGTAGCAGGAGTTGGCAATTACCAAAGGATATTTACCTGCATTGTTATAAAGTTCAGGATCGTCTATCGCCTGATCAAACCCTTGTTCGCTACCATGTCCAAAAAACGTGAACAAAGACGCGCCATTCGCAATAGCGCCTTTAATACTGTCGCTTATATTGGTTTGAATTGGAGAGGTTGTGTTTTTCTGAAAGGTTAACACGTCGCCTCCAAATAAAGAATCAGAGGCGATCAAAGCGAAGTTAGACATATAACCGCTTAATGTAGCGTTAAGAACTTCGTCGTCTCCGCCAACAAAATGTAAAATACGTTTTTTCCAGTCTGCCTGACCCGTGCTTTCGTGTTGTTGAATTTTATTGAGATAAAGCGTTACCTCACTATTTGTAAGTGTCGCAAGCCGTCCCACAGGTATTTCGGGTAAAAAATCACTTAAGTTTCCTGTACTAAGTTCGGTGGTTAGTAGATTATCGCAACTTGGTATTCCAATTGTGGGGATTAAATTTACATCCTGGTAAACTCCTGATGGATAAGAAACACCCTTCCCAATTAAGAAAACATAATTTGGAACGTTCGCTAAACTATCTTTTAAATACTTGACAAAATGACGAATGGCTAATGGATTTTTTTTTACGCCATAACTAAATTGCTCATAAAGTGTTTCAATATCCGCATCAATTACGTCGTAACTGCCGCCGGAAATACTTTTTCTGTATGACTTGTAGGCCATCGCAGAATTCTCAAGACTTTTATGGTATATAAGAACGTATGGTTTATTCGCCGTTTGATTTTTATAATTTATAAAGTTTCCACTTTGGTTTACAGGACTTAACTTTTTGATAACAATCGTATCTTTTTCAGCAATTAAAATACATGTTTTTTTACCAGAGCCATTTGGTATTATTACTTCAACTTGTGAACCTGTAACAACATTACTAATACGTTTACCATTCGTTACATCTAGTAAAACTGCGTTTCCGCTACCGGAATTAAAATTAGAAAAATTAAAATAGCTTTTGTTTGAATTTGGGTGATTATCAATAAAAAGTTTGAAAAAAGATTGACTATTTAAATCGGTAGTATGCGGATAAAAATAATTCACATAATGAATCATAGTGGCGTTGTTAGCCGTAAATGAAGGAGCAGCTATAGAACTGAAAGTGATGCTTGTGCTGTTGTTTGTGTTTTGAGAACTAAGTGTAAACGTTTTGCGGATAGGCTTGTAACCGTAAAAAGAGGTGTCGTTAAGCAAAACCAGACTGTTATTCTGGTCATTATAAATCAATTGGATTTGGTGATCAGGAGTGTAATTTGCAGCAATACTTTGTCCTGAATAATTTAAACTTATGTAAAAAGGTAAAGAAGTAGTTGTATACGTATTTAATCCTGTTGCTGGAAAAGAGTAGGAGGCTCCTTTTCCAAGGCTTATTCCATAACCCTCAGCCTGCGTGTATCTTGGATCGGCGCTACCATAAGAATATTCCTCAACTGGATTATAACTCGATCGTTGAGTAAAAACCTTTTCGGTGTAAAAATAATCTACCTGCGGATAGCCGCTAAAGTTAATGTCAGTTTCTAGTATATAACGTTTATTTGTAATTGAATTGTTTGTCGTTAGAAAGGCATAAATAGTATCGTTAAATAAATACGTGTAGGGATTTGGAACATACTTAATATCCGTGTAGGCCAGTGAATCTAGATCACCCATAATGGGGTTTACGTAAAACTCGATAAAGTCGCCTGAGTTTATTGCACCATCTGATTCACCTTGGATGAATAAATGTTGTTCTTTTCCTTTAAAAAAAAGTTGGAAGTTTTTTGGGTTTACCGAATTAAGGTTGTAATAATTAGCGAGGGTAATCGAATCAATTCTGTAAAGTCCTTCTTTGACAATTGGAATTTTAAAATATTTTTGAGAGAAGTTTATCCACTCATTGCAGTATTTCTGTGCACTAAGGGCAATCGAAAAAAAAACAAATATGGCTAAGAAAGATAGTTGTCTCACTTGTTCATTTTTTTATTTATATCAATTTTTAGTGAAAAAATATTTGAATAAATTGCAATAGAACGGTCACCGATATCCGTTAACGCGTAGTCAAGTGTGAAAATTTTGTATTTAACTCCTACACCAAAATTTGGTTGAAATGTGGTAACATATAAAGTAGCTCTGTCGTTTAATTGTTTTTGAATATTACCAATGCCGCCTCTTAAATAAATAAAACCTTTGTATCCTAACTCAAGACCCACAGCAGGCTCCATACTCCAAACTTCTGAATTGATAACCGTATTACGCATCCCATCAAACGTATTTATAAAATCAACTTCTCCTTGTATCGAAACGCGTTCTTTCCAAACTTTAAATGTTTTTGTTATTCCTAAAATTAATTTTGGTGCTGTTATTTCGGTTGACGAACTTGGAATTTCATTGCCCGTTTGCAATAAGGTTGCTTTTTGTTTATCATCGAGATTAAAGCTCCAAGCATTAAAGGTTCCGGTAACATCACGAGCCATAGCGGCTAGAGTCCAACCTTTGGTGGTATATTTAGCTCCTGCATCTAAACCAAAGCCCCAAGCACCGCCAAACGGACCAAGTTTACGGCGAATAATTTTAAAATTCCCACCTAACTCAACGCCTTTTAATTTTGGTATTGAACGGGCATAACTTAACAGAGCAGCAAAATCAACTGCATTAAAGGTACTTACACGATCATAATCTACATTTCCATTGGCATCAACCAGTTCAAGTGTATTGGGAATATTATCTACACCAAAACGTAAAATTGAAAAACCAGCCACACTATTAGAATCAATACGTTTAGAAGCCCCAATAAAATCGTATTTAGCAATACCAGCAAAATACTCTGCATGCATTAAACCGACTTCAATATCGTTCTTTTGGCTTAATAAACCTGCCGGATTCCAATAGCCCGCACTAACGCCATCAGCCGAAGCTATATTGGCATTTCCCATGCCTAAGGCTCTGGCGCCAACACCAATATTTAGAAATTCATTACTGTATTTACGGGTTTGCGCCTGGTAGCCCAGAGAAATAAACAGAATTAAAACGGGAAGTAGTCTATACATAATCAGCAACTAAAGATAAGCGAAAAAACAATAATTAATTCTATTTTAACGCACTTAAGACTATTTTATTGTTAAAGATATTAACCAGATGGGGGTTAAAATTTTTGGCGCCAGTATAGTTTAAATGCCTATGGTCAATGAATAAACCACGATTATTGCAAAATGGTAAAGAAGACAGATCGTAGTAGTCTATTTTATTTATTGTGGCGATGTTTTTAAGTTGGGAAATAATTGATGCTTTATTTAAAACATCTAAATAACCACCGGCAAATATAGGAGAACTCATTAGGGTAATCTTTGTGTTATTTTCTATACAGCAAGCTATAATCGAATCAAGATAACTTCTTTCGGAAATATTAAAGTAAGCATATTGCTTTTTAGTGGATATAAAATTTAAAGAAGGTCTAAATACCTCTCGCACAAAACCTTTGTAATACAAGCTATCTGTTTGATTGGGAATATTAAGCCAACCATGAATGGAAGTACTCAAGTTTTTTAGACCCGTATAAGGCCATGAAAAATAAGGATTGTAGTAAAATTGGCTCATTCTGGAATCAATATTGCTAAACTGTTTTCTTAATACAGGATTAGTTAAAAGCGGAAAATAATTATTGAATTCCTTTATTTCAGAACTCTTTTTCTTTAAAGCGTAATAATCTACTTCGTAAATCAAGTACTTTGGTGCTTTACTATGAAGCAAATAGGCTTTTAAGGCGGAGAAGGCCACCCGCGGTGTTGCTCCGGCTAAACCAAGATTAAAAGAATTTTCGCCTGTCAAACTATCAAATAGCTGAGTGTCATAATGCATTTCAGCGCGTGAAGAACCCAAAAACAAAACAGAATAAGCGTTTTCTTCAAAAAAAGCCTCCTGAAGCTTGCCATAATAACCTTCTTTTTGTTTCACCAATCCTTTGTAATGCAAATAACGCAAGCCATACAACAAAGCCGTTACAATTAAAAAATATGTAATTATTCTTTTTATCAAAACTGAAAATAGATAAAGGTATTGGCCGAAAAATTACCAAGTATAAAAATGAGCACTATAAAACAGATATAAAGCAAGGGTTTTGCAAAATCGTAAATTGTCTTGTAACGATTTAACAGCGCAAACTCTTCGTTGATCTCCTTTATAAATAGTACAAAGCTCACGAATAGTATAATCACAAAGAAAAAGCGATCCTGCAAGTTTAACAAATGTTCAAGTGAAAAATAATTTGTTTTGAAACTAAAAATAGTACTATAAATGTTTGTGAGATCTACCACATTCGACGCTCTAAATGCAATGAGTGAAAGTGTATGAAATACAATGAGATAAAACCATCCAAGGGGTTTTGGTACATAAAAGTTAGGAAACCATTTTCGTAAAAAAATCTCTCCAATATAAAATACACCATGAATACTTCCCCAAACAATAAAAGTAACATTGGCGCCATGCCACAATCCACTTATCACAAACACTAAAAAAACATTCAGTAGCCAGCGCTCATAAGGAACACGGTTTCCACCTAAACCAATGTATAAATAGTTTCTAAACCAAGTGGTAATACTAATGTGGTTGCGTTTCCAAAACTCGTGTAAAGAACTGGAGAGTAGGGGACGCCGCCAATTTAAACTCAGGTTGATATTAAATAATTTTGAAATTCCAGTAGCTATATCACTATAACCACTAAAATCGCAATACACTTGTATCACAAATAAAAATCCACCCAATAGTAATTCTAAACCGCTATAAGCGTCAACATCATTAAAAATGGGCGTTACAATAAGGTTTAAATTATCGGCTATTACTAATTTTTTAAAGTAGCCCCAAGTAGTAAGTGTTGCAAAGGACTGCCAATTAATATTCTTAAAGTAGCTTACAATTTTAAATTGTGGCATTAAGGTATTATAGCGAACAATCGGTCCTGCAACCATGTGTGGGAAGAAGGATACAAACAACAAGAACTGGTACAAACTGTCATTTGCTTTATATTTTCCTCTGTAAACATCCACCGTGTAACTTATGGATTGAAAAGTATAGAAGGATAAACCTGCTGGAATGATAAAGTCTTCCACATAATTAAAGGTTGTGCCTGTAATCAATTGAAAGGTTCCAAAAAAAGAATTATAGAAAAAAGCCGAATACTTAAACGCAGCGAGTATTCCAAGATTACTAATTAAGCTGAGTGTTAGATATAATTTTTTTCGGGTAAGTGTTTTATCTATTTCCCTAGCACACCAATAATCAAAAGCAGAGGTGCCAAATAACAACAAAACGAAAACAGGATTGTAACTATAATAAAAATAGTAGGAAGCTAGGAGCAGAAAGAAATTGCGGTACTTGGGTTTTAAAATCCAGTACACAGCAAAAACTACGGGTAGAAAAATGGTGAATATGAGGCTGTTAAATAGCATTACCTAATTAGTCACTAAATCTAGTTCTTTGTTTTGTAAAATCGATGGAATACAAAGCTGCCATTAATAAAAAAATAATAGCCGGACTTCTATACCTAAATATCGCACCGCTATTGGGTGAGGTTAATCCTATTAATAAACAAAGTGAAAGGCAGAAGAATAAAAATACAAAAGGAAGAAATTTGTCGCGCCGACTTTTTATCAGATTAAAGCAAACTAAAAATAATGAGATGATAATTACTATGTTTTCGAAGGAAGCAAGAAATTGCAAAGAGCTTTTGGCGTTAAAAACACTTGGATAAAACAAGGTATAATAAAGAGCCGAAGCCGCTGTATATACTGAATTTTTATGAGACAAGTGTACATTTGAATTACCTTCTTGAATAATATACATCAGTTTATAATGTGTGGCAGTATCTTTATTCGCGACCACATAATTAGTATCCTGAAGTCTTGGCCTTTGCCAATACATGTACGGGATGTTTTTTTTAATGGTGAACACATCCTTTTTGTTCGCGAGTTTTTCCAAACCAAGTGTATCCGTTAAACGAATTAATTTAATAGAATCTGATACAAAAACACCGCCCTTAGAAACACCAACAAATTTATGTTGCTGTTCAAAAGCCGCTGATAGTAATGATTTATCTTTTAGAACCAAAGAAGCTCCGTTTGCAATCAACACTAGAAGTACAAACGATCCAATGAAAAAAAGAAATTTGGTTTCTTGCTTTTTGATTTTCGAATAAATAAAGAATAAGGTAAACGTAATACTTGCGAAAATTAAAATATAAGGTTTAAGAAGAAAGGAAATAAAAATTAGTACAGGCAAAAACGCCAAGGATTTAAAACTATTTTCTCTATTAATAAATCGTTTAAGTTGATAGAGCGTTAAACCCATGATAAAGAGCGTGATTCCTTCTTTTAGCAAAGCGCCTGTATAAAACCACAGTGCCGGCCAAAAGCATAAAATAAGCAGGACTAACATCTCTTTTCCAACAAACCATTCCTTAAACGTTTTATAGAGAAAATAAATTCCAATAAAACTTAAAAAACAATTAAAAAATGCGTGCGCTAAATAAGAATCAAAAGCTATAAAATGGAGTAGTGAATGGACTCTAATAACTATTCGGTTATCGTTGTACAAATAATCTTTAAGGATGCCATTGTCCCAGTTTAATGTATTTACAAGACAATTGTTGAAGTCTGATGAACCCGGATTGTCATTTTGCAGTCCAATAAGTAAGCGAATAAAGAACCCAAAATCAGTTTTTCCATAGGTATTTATCACAACTGCATCATGATAGAATTTTCCCGTATCAAAATTTTCTATTCCACCATAAAGTTTAGCATAGGCTAAAAAGAAGACGGGCACCGCTAAAGCTTTTGTCAATAAAAGAAATGCGTGCTTTTTTCTACTAATAAACTCATCTTTAAATAATCCAAAAAAGCCATTGTAATAAGTTAGACTTACGAATACAAAGACGTATGTAATGAAAACAATCATTACAGATTTTGTTTTTTTTGAATTCCAATTATTAGATACAAAACGATCAGGTACAAACTAAATAGCTTGAGTGTAATAGCTGCCATTTGTTTGACATAGAATTTCTCGTTATCAACGTCCGAGTTGCCTGAATAGGTCGCGAAGGTTGCGTCTTTAAAAAAGTAGCGCATCCATTTAGAACGAAACGAATATAAATTGGCGTCAAAGTGTTTGCTATAATAATAAACAAACTGTGGTGCTACACTCAGGTAATGGTCATAAAACCCTTTAAATTCAGTGTAATCGCTAACAAATAGACTATCATTCTCAAACGTTTGTACTTCTATATCTGCCGCATTGTTTTTGTGAAGTGCATAAAAATCAAGCAAATTAAGGTATTCGGAATTATGTGTAATAAAAATTGCTTTCGATGTTAGATCTGCCAACACCCATTTTTTAAGTTCCGGAACATACACTTCATTTAAATTGTGTCCTGCCAAATAAATGGAATCAAGTTTTCCTTCGAAACAAACTTCGCGTGTTACAATACTTTCTGTCGAAAGAAAAAATGAAAGAATGGAAGTAAAATCACCACACCAAATTTGTGACTTTGATTGGATCGCTAAATTGTAAGCTACCCAAGGACTAACCGTATTCATGGTGTCACCGGGAATACCACGATGAGCATCTAATGTCTTCAAAAGAAAGGCACTGATTTTTTTTACTTTTATAAGCGTAGAATCACCTTTTTGCAATGATACATTTTCAGAAATTAATTTACGTGCTAATCTTGTTTCTTCTGTTGTAGTGAAAGGTGAAGTCTTCTGCCATTGGCTAATAGAACGAGCACCAATATTACCAATTGGTATCGAAGCGTAATAGAGTTCTGTAACTGATTCACGATCTCTCTTGTTTTTTTGATAAGTCTCCGACGCTGTGTGGTTAAAGCCCAATGTAATTGGTGGAATAGTCGTATCGTCGAGATTCTCTATTGTGTAAAGATGTTTTCCTTCGTGCAATTTTATGATTGGAAAAACGGATTCCACTTGCGTTTGAAAGCTGGCACTATAAACACGCCATTTTGAATTTGGAAACACTGTATTAAATTGTATTTCTATAAGGTTAGTCGCTTTATTTTCAATGGATACAATTTTGAGATTGTTTTTCAACTCATACAACTGTCTATAGTTCAATGATTCTTTATAAGCAAAACCATCGTTTCTATGAAAATAGATGTAAGTATTTAGAGCTATTAAGCCAAATAAAATTAGGAAGTTGATAATAGAAAGGACTCTGCGCCTCATATAATTTAATTTTAAGATCAAAAATCAGTGATCTTTTTACGCGTTTGTTTTTTTTCTCCGCGTATTTTTTTGTTCTTCAGCTTTTTCTCTTTGGCACCTTTACCAGGTTTCGTCGCCACCCTTTTTTTGATTGGTTTTAATAATTTGTTTAAAAGAGCTATGAGTTTGTTTTTTGCTTCTTCTTTGTTTTCGAGCTGACTGCGGTGAATATTGCCAATAATTTGAATTACAGAATCGTCAATAAAATCAGAATGCCGTTTAAGGATGGTTTCTTTTTGACGTTCAGTGAGCGCAACCGATGCTTTTACGTCAAAATCAATAGATACTTTGGTTTCTACCTTATTTACGTTTTGGCCTCCTTTTCCACCAGAGCGGGAGGTTTGGAAGCTTAAATCCTTTTTGAAAATCTTTTGTATTTGCTCTTCTGTTAACATGTATGGTTTGATAATACCCTTTAAAAATACTAAATATATCAGCGGCTTTGTCTTATTTTTATTACAATGAAATTTTACGCTTCGTTTTTTTGTTTGTTTGTTTTTGTTTCTTCGGCTCAAACAATAAAAGACTGTAAATACCGATTTGACAATTACCTCAATTTTAAAGGCTCTTTAAACCGATCGGTAAAGTTTGAAAGCAATGCTTTTTATTTAATGAATAAGGGCGAAAAAGAATTCGCTGTGTATGCCAATGAAATTAAATTACTTTCCGATTACTTTCAACATGCTACCGCCGAAGAACAAGAACGTTTAATTCGTATAAAAAAAACAAATAAGTTTTCAAAAAAACAGGTTGATAGTTTGGTCTCCTCTTTCAAAAGACCAACAATAAGAAATTTTGGAGCTCAAAATTTACCATTAAAGGGTTACCGCATTGCGCTTGATCCTGGGCACTTTTCAACGAATCTGGCTGATGCGGAGTCTGAACAAAAATACCTGTATTTTGTTGCCGATACGATTAATGCGCGTTTTGATACGATAAAGATTTTTGAGAGCGCGTTGACTTTTAACACGGCACATATTTTAAAAAACATGCTGGAAGAGAAGGGGGCAGAGGTGTTTATTACACGAACTCAAGCAGATTTCACATCCTTTAATTGTACTTATCAAGATTGGATTAAACTTTATAAAGAAAGAGCGCTCGACAGTCTACAGCACTTTAAAATCTTAAGCCAAGAAAAATATAAAAAACTCTTAAACGCCAATAATCATGATTTATTCTGGGATTTTTTTAGGGATTATGAATTAGCAAACAGAGCCGATAAAATTAATGCTTACAAACCAGATGTGACTGTGATTATTCATTACAACGTTGATGAAAAAAACGCACCTTGGAAACAGCACACACAAAAGAACTTCTCCATGACCTTTATTGGAGGAGCTTTCACGGCGGATAACTTAAGCAAAACAGATAATAAAATTAATTTTCTTCGGCTTCTTTTAACCAATCAATTGAACCGTTCTGAAAATCTCTCGGCTAAAGCTGTTTCTAACTTCAACAAAATTCTTGAAATACCATTGGCAAAAGCAAGCGATGCCGATTATTTGAAGGATAATTGTATTGCCACTGTTAGTCCAGGCGTATTCTGTAGAAACTTAGCACTGTGTCGAAGAGTAAACTCACCCTTAGTTTACGGCGAGAGTTTGTATCAGGATAATGAAAAAGAAACCGGTTTGTTAATGCGCTCTGACATGGATATTTACGGTATTAGAGCGAATGATAGATTGTATAAAGTGGCTTTGAGTTATTATCAGGCCATAGAAATGTTTCTTATAAAAAAATAAACGCAAACTGTCAAGCAAGATTTATTTTGTAAATTAGATAATAAGTATCCGAAGAGATTTTCAAAAACTACCCATGCTAAATAAAACCCATAGCATTAAAAAAATAATTTTCATAGGATTATTCTTTTTGAGTGTGGCCTGTATAAAGGGCCAGCAAATTGGGAATTATGTGAATAATGGAAGCTTTGAGAATTATTTCATGCCAAATATTCTTAATAAAGTACCTTATTATTGGGGTGCTACAGATAGTTCTAAGTTTTACGGTGGGTTATTAACAACCCCATCAAATATTCCATTATCAAGCTTCACTTTTCAATTTCCGAAACAAGGAAAAAATCATTTAATAACGGCGTTTTTTTCAATAAATACATACAACAATAGAGGTTACCCTAGAAACAGACTTAAAGAAAATTTAAAAAACGGTTCCGTTTATTGCGTTTCATTTTATGTAAATCTTTCAGATCAATCCACTCATGGTGTTGACGCCATTGGTGCTTTTTTCGGTGGTAATGCTTTGGATACTATTACAAAATGTACAGACCCAATTACCTATTTAACTCCACAAATCGAAAATCCAATAAACAACATTATTACTGATACATTAAACTGGGTACTGATAACAGGCACTTTTGTTGCCAACGGTTCTGAAAAGTACATGCTCATTGGTAATTTTAAAAGTAACGCAAACACTGATACAGCTCTAACAAATCCGACAAACTTCCCTGCAAATTTTGCAGAATATTTAATAGATGCTGTTAGTGTTATAGAATTGGATCTTCCTGCTTATGCAGGTCCTGATAAAGCTTTGCTTTTAGGAGACAGTGTTTATATTGGAAGAGAATCTGATTTTGCGATTGATTCAGGTTGCACTTGGTATAAGTTTCCAAATATGAGTACACCTATTAAAATTAGTTCTGGTTTATGGGTGAAGCCAACTGTCACGTCAACGTATGTTGTAAAACAAGTACTAGATTGCAGTGCTGAGAAATGGGATACTGTCGTTGTTTATATGAATCCTGTTGGAAATGTTGAATTAGAGATGTTAAATGATAAATTAGAAACATTCCCAAATCCCGCTGATGATTATTTAGAATTAAAAATTACACCCCTAGAACTATTCAAAGAAATTAAGACGGTCAGTATTTATGATAATCTCGGTCAATTAATCGATGAGCAAAAAATAAATTTTGAAAATAAGTCTGTTAGAATAACAACAAGTGATTTACCAAATGGTGTTTATTTTTTGAGATTAAAAAGTAGTAATTCTAATAGTGTGAATAAACGTTTTGTAATAGCGCGTTGAGATCTTCCAAAGCCCTTCTAATTTTCGAGCGAACCCGAAGCAGTCTCAGCGAGATGATACCATGCAGAGATTCCTTCGGTACTGTTCATTACATGCGTTTACCTAGGAATGACGAGGTCTATGAACCCGTCACTGCGAGGAATGCGGAAGATTGCAACGAACCCGAAGCAGTCTCAGCGAGCTAATACCTTGCAGAGATTCCTTCGGTTCTGTTCTTTACATGCATTTGCCTCGGAATGACGGGCTTGCAGTATATCTTACCAAAAATAATTAAGAAAACCCTTCCTAGACTAAGGAATATTCATGTACTTATGCGTTTGCAAACTAATCATCCATTTCGGATGATCCTTTACATACTCAATAATTTCTGGAACCAATTGCGCATGTTTACTCCATTCAGGTTGTAAATAAAGATAACAGTCCTTACCAACCAGAGCAGCTTGCTCTTCGGCCCAAACAAAATCATGCTTATTAAAAATAATCACTTTTAACTCATTTGCTTTTGAATACACCTCTTTTAAAGGCGCCATCGTTTTTTTAGGAGAAAGGCAAATCCAGTCCCAGTTGCCACTTAAGGTGTAAGCACCAGACGTTTCAATAAACGTTTCAATATTATTTTGTTTTAATAAAGCGGTAAGACTATCTAGATTATAGATCAAAGGCTCACCGCCAGTAACCACAACACTATTCGCTTTATAAGCAATTACATTTTCAATTATTTTTTCAATCGGAGTTAAAGGATGAATGTTCGCATCCCAACTTTCTTTCACGTCGCACCAATGACAACCAACATCACAACCACCAATCCGAATAAAATAAGCAGCTTTACCGGTATTAAATCCCTCACCTTGAATGGTATAGAACTCCTCCATCAAAGGCAGTAGTTTCCCAGCTTTTAAAAGCACATCATCGGCTTCAGATAAACTATGTAATTTGTAATTCAAGGCTGCAAATTTAAGGATAGTTTCTTCAAAAGCGACACTAATTGCACGAATTACACGAAGAAGAACTAAAATAGCATTACGGTTTGGTATTATTAAGTTTCGATTTAGTGAAATCCGCGACTCCGACAGATTGGATTATTGTCCTTTCGTCCTAACACACACAGATTCGTGAAATGGGTGCCATTCGCGTCTTCCTAGCAAACACAGATTAGTGAAATTCGTGCAATTAGTGTCTCCACGAAAGGCCCACCCTTTAAACTACCTTAACATTATTCTCTTTTATAATTTGTAAATTTATAGTCTATGAATATTGGAATGGTTTGTTTCCCCACGTATGGCGGAAGCGGCGTTGTAGCAACAGAATTAGGCATAGCCCTAGCAAATAAAGGACACAAAGTTCACTTTATGTCTTATAGTCAACCTTTTCGTTTAAACTTATTTAATGAGAATTTATTTTTTCATGAATTTAGTGTCAACGACTATCCATTATTTGAATACCAACCTTACGAAAGTGTATTGGCGAGTAAAATTGTTGATGTTGCCATGTATGAACATTTGGATGTTTTGCATGTGCATTACGCTATTCCTCATGCTTCTGTAGCTTATATGGCACAACAAATTTTAAAATCCAAAAAAATAAATCTGCCTTACGTCACAACGCTTCACGGAACGGACATCACATTAGTAGGACGTGATCCGGCTTTTGAACCCGTAATTCGTTTTTCTTTAAATCATAGTAATGCTATAACATCGGTTTCTGAAAGTTTAAAAAAAGACACTTTAAAAACTTTTAAAATCGACAATAAGATAACCGTTATACCCAACTTTATTAATATTAAAGATTACGAAAACGTCAAGGAGTATTGTATCAAACGTAAGTATGCGCCAAATGGCGAAAAAATATTAGTACACATTAGTAATTTTAGAAAAGTAAAACGTATTGAAGACGTATTGGCTGTTTTTGCAAACGTGTTAAAAGAAGTTCCCGCTAAACTTATTTTTGTTGGCGATGGTCCCGAAAAAACAAATATTGAACAATTGGCCAGACAAATGAATTTGCAGCACGATATTATCAATCTTGGAAAAATTACCGATCCAAAAGAAATTTTATCGGTGGCAGATCTTTTTATTTTACCGTCTGAAACAGAAAGTTTTGGTTTGGCAGCTTTGGAAGCCATGGCCATGAAAGTACCTGTTATCAGCACCAATAGCGGTGGTTTACCAGAGGTTAACGTGCAAGGTAAAACCGGCTTTTTAAGCAATGTAGGTGATGTAGAAGATATGTCTAAAAACGCACTTACTTTATTAAAAGACGAATCAATGTTGGAAAAGTTTCGCCAGAACGCTTACAATCAGGCAAAAAAATTCGATATCGAAAAAATATTACCCTTATATGAAAAGGTGTATAATGAATTGTTAGTGAAGGAAGTGGTTTCGTAAACTACTTGAAAAAGTGTCTTCGATTAAAAATTAAGGAAATCCTTTATAAATATTTTTACGGTGTTCGAAAATAACGAAGTAGACTATATCTTCTTCGATTTTAATTCCAATTCTATAATCTCCGACTCTTATGCGGTAATATACGTCGTAGCCAGATAGTTTTTTTATGTTTTTAATTTGAGTAAGATTTTTAGAAGACTCTACTTGAACAATACAATCATGAATGCCATCTCTAAGACTTTTATTTTTCAATTTTTTTTAGCTCTTTTAGGAATGATTTCTTGAAATCAATTTTCATTTCCCTAAAGCTTTCATAATTTCACTCCGACTAACGCTTGGCGTTTTCATTCCTTCTTCGATTTTTTGAGCAAATTTCCAATCTCCAACTTCTTCATGTGAAAGAGGCTTAGCGGTCATCCCAAGTTTCTTCGCTAGACTAACAAGAAAGGCAATATCAGACTTCTTTTCTACATTTATAAGTACGGTTTCCATGATACTAATTTTAATACTAAGTTACAATTTTCTAGATAAACATACAAGTCATTAGATTGACATAACCCTTACAACGCTATCTTACAATGTTAGTTAACGATGATCAACACTTCTGCCGTTGACTTTATTTTTCTCAACTAAAAGTATACTGTAAATAAAAAATCAAATTTTCGTAATAGAACTTAAGTTCTAAAAAAATAAGGGAAACAGAAAAAGGTATTAAGATTTCTTCCTTTGATTTAACTCGTCTCTGATTTTAGAAGCCATTTCGTATTTTTCTTCTTCAAGAGCGGTTTGCAGCATGTTTTTTAACTCTTCGCTGCTTTTTTCTTTGTATTCGTCTGAATCTGGATTACTTGTGCTTCCTTTTACGTCAGAAGTAGCAGAAGAGGCATCTGTTAAAGAACTCACTTCAATATCATCATCCAACACAATTCCAGCGCTTTTTAAAATAAACTCGTAGGTATAAATTTCGCAGCTAAATCTAACCGCTAAGGCAATCGCATCACTGGTTCTTGCATCAATTTCAACTTCACGTGTTCCATCAGTACAAATAAGTTTCGCGTAAAAAATCCCTTCTACCAAATTATAAATAAGTACTTCAGTAACGTTAATTTCGAACGTCTGAGCAAAAGACTTAAATAAATCGTGCGTCAATGGACGACTAGGACTCATTTTCTCAAGTTCAATAGCTATTGCCTGCGCCTCAAAACCACCAATAATAATAGGTAACCTTCGGGAACCAGAACTTTCACCCAAAACCAGAGCGTATGCACCACTCTGCGTTTGACTGTATGATAATCCAACAATTTCTAATCGAACTTTTTTCATTAACTGAATTCTAATTTAAGAAAAAAAATTGGCTTAGTTTTGATTAGCCTTGAATTTTTTAATCGCCTCTGTTAACTTAGGTACAATAGTGAAAGCATCACCAAGCACACCATAATCCGCAGATTTGAAGAAAGGCGCTTCTTTATCGTTATTAATTACTACAATTGTTTTACTACCGTTTACACCTGCTAAATGCTGTATAGCACCTGATATTCCAACGGCAATGTATAAATTCGGACGAATAGCAACACCTGTTTGTCCAACATGCTCATGATGTGGTCTCCAATGCATGTCGGCAACGGGACGTGAACAAGCAGTCGTTGCACCAAGAGATGCAGCTAGATCTTCAATTATTTTCCAGTTCTCAGGTCCTTTTAAACCTCTACCGGCACTTACAACTAACTCAGCTTCAGGTAATGGAGTCATGCCACCTGCATCATTAGATTTAACTTCTTTTACAACAATTTTAGAATTAACAGCAGAAAGATCTACCGCGAAATCGCTTACAGTTGCTTTGTTTTCACCTGCAGTTACAGGGAAACTATTTGGAAGAAGAGAAATAATTTTAATGTCGCTGTTAATACTATATAATGCAGTAGCTTTTCCGGAAAATACATTTTTCTTTACTTCAAGTCCTGCACCGTTTACAGTTGGATAATCAACCGCACCGGCAACTAAACCTGCTTTTAATTTAGCAGAAAGTCTTGGCGCCACTGCTTTACCAACAATATCAAAAGCAAATACAATTACTTTTGCATTTTCAGCCTTTGCTGCTTGTTCAACGGCAGCGCTAATGGCCATGCTATCACTGCTAAGTTTATCATTCTTAACGGATAATATTTTAGAAGCACCTGCTTTACCAATTTCTTCCAACTGAGCTGCATCAGCATTGTTTACTAAAGCTGTGACTGTAGAACCGGTTAATTCAGCAATTTTAGAAGCATAATTGATACATTCTAAAGATGCTTTTTTTACGCGGCCTTTATTTATTTCTGTGAATACTAGAACTGACATATTATTTGTTGAATTTTAGAATTATTAATTTTTTGAATTTGTTAATGTCTTATTTTTTGAATTTACTAAGTTGTTTCTTGATGTTGCAACAGATTTAGCCACAACTCTCAAAATCTCATCGCTTTCTTTTGTTAATTTTTCAAGTTCAGGTGACGCGTAATTAAGGTCAGCTAACAACTCTAACCAAAAAAGCACTTCATCCGCTTCCTCATGCACTATTCCGAGTTTTGAAATAAAATCGGCTTTTGATCTTCCTCTACAAGCAGCTCTATAATTGGCGGCTACAGATGTACAGCATTTAATTAGTTGATTTTTGATTACCATTATTTCCTCGTTCGATTTAATGTTTTTTAGAAATTTAATAATACTTACAGCTTGCTTTTTTGTTCTCGCCTTAAAAGCATCTGCAAATTCAGTATTTATTGTATTATTCTCCATTCTAAAAATCAAAAATTCAAGAAATCAATAATTTATATAACCTTAGCCTGAGTGTGAAGCAAATTCACTAACTCATCCAAATTATCTTCACTTATCATCTTAACGGTTGTACGACCTGGACTTAAAGCAAATGATTTAATGGATGTTAATGGACTTGCAGCAACTGCAGGCGTTACAGTTAAAGGTTTAGTACGCGCTGCCATAATCCCTCTCATGTTAGGAATACGTTGTTCAGCCATTCCTTTTGCACAACTAATAACCATTGGTAATTCACATTCCACAATTTGAGTACCACCATCAATATCGTGTTCAATAGTTGCTTTGTTAGCAGCAAGCTCTAATTTTGTTGCTAATGACACAAATGGAAGATCTAAAACACCTGCTATCATTCCGCCAACAGAAGATCCGTTGTAATTAATCGTTTCTTTTCCAACCAGTATTAAGTCATAAACATTTGTTTTAGCATAGGCAGCAATTTGTTCTGCAACAAAAAGTGCATCAGGCCCTTCAGAATCAATACGCACGGCATCATCTGCACCAAGCGCTAATCCTTTACGGATTGTTGCATCGCTATCAGCTAAACCAACGTGAATAATAGTCACTTTTTCAGCAAGATTCGCTTCTTTTAATTCTAAAGCTCTAACAAGTGCATACCACTCATCGTAAGGGTTGATTACGAAGGTTACTCCGGCAGCATTAAACTTTGTATCACCATCCGTAAACTGAATTTTTGTGGTGGTATCGGGTACATTACTAATGGCAACTAAGATTTTCATATATAGCTATTTATAATTTTTACTGAACTTTATTTAATCCAAAGCTATCTTTTTGATTATAGCCTTAGTATCCTTCAAAATTGAGGGGCAAAAGTATAAAATAAAAGCCTTATTTCATAGAATTAAGGCTGAATAAATGGCTTTTGTTAAAAAGATGTTTGGGATGTGTATTACTGCTTCTCTGCGGAAATAAAACTATAGAATAATACTACGCATGCAATGACGATACTTACTTGGTAAATGCTGATAAGAGAATAGGGTAGGTGCGAGATTTACAAAAAGTAGAGATTTTATAAACTCTGGTTACTTCAAAACAAGATCCATTTTTCTTTCTTCAATCATTTTTTTAAGATTAAACAAAGCGTAGCGCATCCTTCCCAGTGCTGTATTGATGGACACTTCTGTAAACTCAGATATTTCTTTAAAACTCATATCGTAATACATACGCATAAGAACTACTTCTCTTTGATCGTTTGGCAATTCATTTATCAAATTACGTATACTCTTTTTGAATTTCCCTACTTCAGCTGATTGTGTATCATCGTTTGGAGCA
Source organism: Aurantibacillus circumpalustris (assembly GCF_029625215.1). Classification (GTDB taxonomy): domain Bacteria; phylum Bacteroidota; class Bacteroidia; order B-17B0; family Aurantibacillaceae; genus Aurantibacillus; species Aurantibacillus circumpalustris. The sequence continues at coordinate 3,204,737 of NZ_CP121197.1, read as the reverse complement.
GCAAGCGAACTAAAAACACTCACTTCCTCGCCTTCGTCATTAATATATACAGGCATTGGCGGCATCTTTTTTATACGCCTAAAGTGATCAATAATCAAATTTCGGGCAATGCGTATAATCCAAGGTAAAAACTTACCCTCTTCGTTGTATTGACCTTTCTTAAGGGTCATGATAACTTTAAAGAAAGTGTCTTGAAAAATATCTTCGGCTAATTGCTGATCTTTTACAACAACAATGATAGAAGAAAATATTTTTCTTTTGTGACGTTGGAGTAAAATGGAAAGGGAATCTTCGTTTCCGCTAATATAGAGTTGCACTAACTCGTTATCATTTAATGATTGAATAGACATGATATTACTTGCTTTTTACGTGTGTTAATTGCTAGTAAATGTCTATTCTATCGGCGGTAGTTTTTAAGTTTAGCCAAATTTAGACCATTTGATTGAAACGACCATGAAAAAATGTTAAAATCTGTAAAATTTTGAGTGAAACGTATGTTTGACTGAGTGAATGAAAGTTGTTTTGGGTTTAAAATTGATTTTATGCAATTTTTAGGGCATAAAAAATGGGTAAGCTACTTCCATCGCACCGCTCAACCACTTACCCTTGCTCCGTTCCCAGCCTGGGGGATTCAGCAGGAGCTGGTCGTGAAAGACTTACCCGCTGCAAAAGTAACAATAATTTTTATTTTACAATTAAAATTCCAAAATTTGTAGAAATGAATTGCGTTATTTACGCAATATATTTTATGAATCTATCTATTGTCATCCCTTTATTTAACGAAGAAGAATCCTTGCCGGAACTGCATGAGTGGATTTTACGCGTCATGCAACAACATAATTTTTCGTACGAAATTATTTTTGTAGACGATGGGAGTAAGGATAAATCCTGGTCAGTCGTTGAAACGATTTCAGCAAAGAATCCAAACGTAAAAGCAATCCGTTTTCAGAGAAATTATGGTAAGTCTCCAGCATTACACGTTGGTTTTGAAATGGCTCAAGGTGATGTTGTTATTACCATGGACGCTGATTTACAGGACAGTCCTGATGAAATTCCTGAATTATACCGTATGATAACAGTGGATGGATTTGATTTGGTGAGTGGTTGGAAACAAAAGCGTTACGATAATGCTTTCACAAAAAATCTTCCTTCTAAATTATACAATTACGTAAACCGAAAAATAAGCGGCATTCAATTGCACGACATGAATTGCGGTTTAAAGGCTTATAAAAATAAAGTAGTTAAAAGTATTGAGGTATATGGAGAAATGCACCGTTTTATTCCTGTAATGGCACGAGCGGCTGGTTTTGAAAAGATTGGAGAAAAGGTAGTCATACATCAGGTGCGCAAATACGGGGTGAGTAAATTTGGGTGGAACCGCTTTGTAAATGGCTTTTTGGATTTATTGACGATTACTTTTTTATCCAAATTCGGAAAACGTCCCATGCACTTTTTTGGTGTGATAGGCACCTTGCTTTTTTTACTCGGATTTGGTGTAGCCTTTTACCTGGGAGCATTTAAAATCTATACTTCTTTTGTTACGCATCAACCCGCTAGACTGGTGACACAACGTTCTTCTTTTTACATTTCTCTAACCTCTATGGTTATTGGCAGCATGATGTTTCTTGCCGGTTTTATTGGAGAGTTAATTCTTAGAAATAGTTCAGTTAGAAATAGCTATTTAATTGATAAAAAAATAACTTAATTGGCATGACGAGTGAACCTAATAAGAGGCCTCGTCGCAACCCAATGACTTCAGAAGAAGTTGCTCACATTATTGCACACAAGCGAAAGAAAGAACTAGTAGAACTTCGTAAGTTAAAAAAAAGCAAGACGTTTAAAATTTTAAACGTTTTTAATGTTATATGCTTTTTTATATTTATTGAACTACTCTTTTGTTATATAGGACCCTGCCATTATAATGGCTACCATGCTGTAAATACAATCACACATTACGGTTCAGGAAAATCAATAAACGGCAAGTTGTATGTAGATGAGGTCGATATTTATGATACGGAAGGAGAATTATATAAACTGATTATTGACGATTGTATAACAGAACCTAATAAAGCAGTTTATTTTATTATTGGAAGAGATTATTTACTTCAAAAAAATCTTAAGGGCTTTATGGAAGGTTACAATAATGCTTATCGATTGTTTTCTGCCAGCCCTGTTCTACTTTTATCAATGCTTGCAATTTGTATTTCGCTTTTTGTCTTTGTAATGAACCTCAATGAAAAGGTGTATAATCTGGTAGGTTTGTCTGTTTTAAATTTTCTTGCTTTGTTTACCATTCTATCTATCTAATTTTTAGCGTTTGTTTTTGTGCTTTTTTTGACTTTAGTTGTTAAGTAAAATTCACTTAAAATGAATCAATATTTAACCGTTTTTCATTGTTTTTTGCCAATTTTGACCAATTTTCCTAAATTTATATAGAAATCCCTGTTTTTTTCAACAAACATCTAAATCGATTTAAATATATGAAATAGATTTCATACTTTCATAGCATGAAATTTAATCCTATGAAAAAAATTACAGCACTATTATCCTTATTATTGGTTATTGCGACAAATAACACTGCCCAAACCTACCTGCCACTTCCAACAACAGGTTATACTTTAGATGCCGTTGCTGAAAACACTACTGCTGTTTCTACCACCGGCGGTGCAATTGATGGTAGCGACTATGTACTTTATAGTGCAGCTTATGGCTCTATATTTAGTTCGGCATATGGCTTACCGAATAACGGTTTAATTGCAGCTGGTACAAGAACTTACCAACTTCAGAATTATACTACACCAAACCTTTTATACATTCCAGCTAATTTGCAAGATTCTTTAACCCTGATAACACCGACGCCATGTTATAGCATAAGTCTCTTAGCATTTGCTACTGAGGGTGCTGCCACAGCAAGTATTACTGTTAGATTTACGGATAACACAACACAGGTTTTTACAGGTATTACCATGTATGATTGGTTTAATACTGTACCCCCAGCCTTTTATAATGGTTTTGATAGAGTAACGAGAACTACAGGCACTATTGCAAATATTGGTGGTGCTGGAAATCCACGTTTTTTTACGAATGATTTAGGTATTTCATGTGCTAATCAAAGTAAAATGGTTAAGCGTATTATTGTAAAAAATACTACTACGGCTCGTATTTGTGTTTTAGCTGCATCGGCAGTGGCTTCAACTTTTACAATTAGTGGAACACCTCTTAGTTTTTGTAACACAGGTACAAGTACGCTTACTGCTGGTGGCATTTCGAGTTATACATGGCTACCAGTAGGTTCTTTCCTGGGTTCAAATGCAACTACTGTTGCTGTTAGTCCAACGGTATCCACTACCTATACTCTTCAAACAACTAGTCCGCAAAACTGTGTTTTGAATGCTATGCTAACCGTTAATGTTTATACGGCGGTTCCAACGCTTACAGTTGTTAATACTGCTAATAGTGGTGGTATTTGTCCTAATTCAACAGTAGCACTAACGGCGAGTGGTGCCACAAGTTACTCTTGGACAGGTGGAACAACTCCTGTCACAAATGGTGTTGTATTTTCTCCGACACTTGCATCCAACTATTTGGTAACTGGTATGAATGCTTGTGGAACAGCAACAGCAGCAACTTCTGTCTCCGTGCATCCTTTTCCAACAGTTAATCCATCTACAAGTGCTTCCACTTTATGCGCAGGTAGCAGTGTAACTTTAAATGTTGCAGGAAACGCAACAACATATATTTGGTCAGGAGGCACAGGCTCTATTACTAGCGGTGTTGGCTTTGTTCCAGCACTAACCACGACCTATATTGTTATTGGAACAAGTGCATTGAGTTGCACTGCCTCGGCAACTATGCCTGTTACGGTATACCCAACTCCTGTCAATCCTCCGACTTCAAACCCTTCAATCGTTTGTATTGGTGGCTCTTCTACGCTTTCAGCAACTGGAGCTCTTTCTTATACATGGGCAAGTGCCACACAAACTGTAAACACAGCTAATTTTATTGTGACTCCAGTTTTGGGAACTACAACGTATACTATTACTAAAGCAAACTCTTCATGTGTTAATACTCAAGTACTTTCAATGCAAACAAATTCTTTACCAACCATATTTGCGATTGTGACCCCAACAGTAGTTTGTGCGCTGACCCCAGCTACACTTGCGGTGGGAGGTGCTCTTACTTATACATGGACCTCTCCCGGACCTCCTTCTTATACCTTTAGCGGTGCTAGTCCAATCGTAAGTCCGATTGCACCGTCTGTTTATTCAGTAGCTGCTTCTGACGGTACGTGTATTAATACAACCACTGTGTTTTTAAATGCGAATCCGAATCCAACGATTACCGTTTTGGCAAGCGCGTCAACTCTTTGTGCAGGAGAAACGGTGAGTCTTACTGCGAGTGGTGGCCTAAGTTTTAACTGGACTGCTACGGGTGGTGGTGTTTTTACTGGAGCCAGTATTACAGATATGCCAACAATCGCTACAGCTTATAATGTAGCAGGTACTAATTCTTTTGGTTGCTCGTCTGGTGCTAGTCATGTCGTTTTGGTAAACCCAAAACCTAGCTTAACGGTAACATCAAATAAATCGTTGGTTTGTTCTGGTGGTAGCGCAACCTTAATAGCAATAGGAGCTAATACTTATAGTTGGGATCCAAATGCAAATAACGTTTTAACTCCTAGCGTCGTTGTTAATCCAACAGCAATAACTTCGAGTGCAGTTATGTATACCGTTGAAGGAACGAATTCAACCACAGGTTGTAAAAACACACAAACCGTTTTAGTAAATGTATTCATTCCTACGGTTAGTGTAAATGGTAGTACAATTACTTGTTCGGGAGGCTTAATTAATTTAAATTCCTCAAATATAATTAACTGGAATACAGGGGATGGTGGTTCACATATAACGTCAAATCTTCAAGTAACAATTACTGCAGCGTCTGTATTTACGCTAAGTGCGAATATTAGTTCTGTTGGTTTAACTTGTCCACTAACGCAAACCATGGCTGTGGATGTTTATTTTAATCCAACAATCACTGCTGTTCCTGCAAGAACTCTTATTTGTGTAAAAGAATCTGTGGAAATTACAGCGGCCGGAGGCTCAAGTTATGCGTGGAACAATACTATGACAGGGCCAACCATTACAGTATCTCCAACTGGCACTGCAGCAAATTACACAGTAACGGGAACGGATGATAACGGTTGTAGTAATACAGCAACTGTTCAAGTGAAAATATCAAACTGTACGGGATTATCTGAATTCAGTAATTTAAATAACAGAATAACTATTTATCCTAATCCTAACGATGGTAAGTTTACTATTCAAAGTAATGTTGATTTAAAATTAAGTTTGGTGAATGAACTTGGTCAATTAATCAGAGTGATTAATTTGTCAACTAACAATAATCTTGAAGTGAACATCAGTGATCTTGCAAAAGGAATTTATTTTGTGAGTGGACAAATAGATGGGCTACAGATTTATCAAAAGATTGTGGTGACGAAATAAGTCGCTTTAGAAAGCTAAATAAAAAAACCTCCAATTTAGGAGGTTTTTTTATGGAGACTGTTTTCAGAATGTGTTAATCCGAAGTGCTAAGAACAAACCAGAACAAGAAAATTTTTATCAAAAATCAATAGTCTATTAAAGTAAAATGTAATAACTTTAGTCATCTTATTGTATTTAAGTCCAAGAAAAAAAACATCATGAAAAGAAACATTTATAAATTATTATCAAGCACAAAACAAGGATTGTTTGCACTTGGATTGACCGTATGTTCGGTTACGGCATACTCACAGACAACCTACACCTTCAATTACACTGGAAGTACACAAACCATAAGCCTCCCGGCAGGTAATTATTCAATAGAGTGTTGGGGAGCAATAGGAGGGTGGCACAATAGCGACGCAAACTTGTACAGAGGGAAAAGCGGATACTCAACTGGAAAACTTACATTACTTACCACTACAACGCTATATATAGCAGTTGGGGGAGCCGGTGGAGCGCAAACTAGTAATAGTGTTCCTGGTGGATGGAATGGTGGTGGCAATGGGAAGTACTATAGTTACTCCTTCAATGGTGGCGGTGGGGCTTCACACGTTGCAACGGCACCAGGAGTCTTAAGCTCTTTAGTGAGCAACACAACAGCTGTTATTATCGTTGCGGGGGGTGGTGCAGGTGGTTGTACAGGTATTACTCCTGGAAACGGTGGGGCATTAATAGGAGGAAATAGTACCAGAAGTGGTTGTACAGGTGGAACACAGACGACACCTGGAACTTCAGCTATTTCAGGTGGAAATGCGATTTTTGGTCTAGGTTGGGACGCTAGCTCAAGCGCTGGTAGTTATGGCGGCGGCGGCGGTGGTTGGTATGGTGGCGGTTGTGAGAGTGGCGGTTCAGGCTTCATCGGAGGTGTAACCAACGGCACAACTGCCGCGTTCGGTCAAACTGGTTATGTCTCCAATCCCGTTGTTACTGGAGACGGAAGAGTATTAATATCTGAATTATGTAACATTTCCCTTTCAAGTTTAACCAGCAGCAGTATCAATGCTATTTGTAATGGTAATTCAGCTACTCTAACAACTAACGCTGTAAGTAATTATTCGTGGAGCACAGGCGCAAGCAGTTCTTCTGTTGTGGTTTCTCCAACAACTACAACTACTTATTCTTTAGGTGCAACCAGTGTTTCAAACTGTGTAGCTTATGCTGCAATTACCATAACAGTAAATGGATCTCTTCCTGTTTTAACGGTTGCAAATACCGCCAGTTCAAGTGGAGGAATTTGTCCAACACAAACAGTAATGCTTACAGCAAATGGTGCTTTAGTTCACAACTGGGCTGGTGGAGCTATTCCAGTAACCAATGGTGTTGTATTTTCTCCCACTTCAGCAGTGAGTTACACCGTGAGTGGAGTAAACGGCTGTGGTACAACAACGGCTGTGACTTCAGTTTCTGTTCATCCTTTTCCAACGGTTAATCCTGCAACTAGCACCTCTACTTTATGTGCTGGCGGTAGTGTCACTTTAACTGCAACGGGTAACGCAACCAATTATGTTTGGTCTGGCGGTGCTGGCGGTATTACGAATGGTGTTGGTTTTAATCCGCCATTTACTGCAACCTATACTGTTATTGGAACAAGTGCTTTAAGCTGTACAGCTTTTGCTACTATGCCGGTTACGGTTTACCCAACACCGGTTAATCCTCCAACATCAAACCCTTCAATAGTTTGTATTGGGGGTTCTTCTACCCTTTCTGCAACGGGTGCTCTTTCTTACACTTGGTCAAGTACTACGCAAACTGTAAATACAGCCAATTTTATTGTCACTCCAGTTTTGGGAACTACAACGTATACAATTACAAAAGCAAATTCTTCGTGTGTTAACACTCAAGTACTTTCTGTGCAAACAAATCCTTTACCAACTGTTTTTGCGATTGTAACTCCTACTGTGGTTTGTGCACTAACACCTGCAACACTTGCAATTGGTGGTGCGCTAACTTATACATGGACATCTCCTGGACCTCCAACTTATACTTTTACTGGTGCTAGTCCTGTTGTTAGTCCTATTGCGCCTACTGTTTATTCTGTAGCAGCTTCTGATGGAACTTGTATTAGTACAACCACGGTGTTTTTAAATGCAAATCCAAATCCAACAATTACGGCTACGGCGAGCACACCTTCATTGTGTGAAGGTCAAACCGTTAATCTTAATGCAAGTGGTGGAATTAATTATACTTGGACAGCTACCGGTGGTGGTATTTTTAACGGAGCTAGTATTGCTGATACACCAACAACGGCTACTGCTTATAATGTAACAGGTGATAATTCTTTTGGTTGTACTTCTGGTGCTAGTCAGGTTGTTTTAGTTTATGCAAAACCTAACTTAACGGTAACATCAAATAAAGCCTTGATCTGTTCTGGCGGTGCTGCCACTTTAACGGCTCTTGGAGCTAGCACATACAGTTGGGATGCAAATGCCAACAATGTTTTAACTCAGGCAGCTGTTGTAAATCCAATTGCACTTACTTCGAGTGCTGTTATGTATACCGTTGAAGGAACAAACTCTAATACAGGTTGTAAAAACACCCAAACAGTATTGGTAAACGTTTTTGTTCCTACACTTACAATTAATGGTAGCACAAACACTTGTTCTGGCGGACTAATTAATCTAACCGCGGGTAACGGAGTTTTGGGTACATACAACTGGCATACAGGTAGCGGTACTCCAATTACCAATCAAATTCTGCAAATGCCGCTTACTGTAGCATCTGTATTCACTCTTACTGCCAATAGCAATTCTGTTGGTTTAATTTGTCCTGCAACACAAACCATTGCTTTGGGTATTTATTACAATCCTACCATTACTGCCGTTCCTGCAAGAACACTTATTTGCACAAAAGAATCTGTTGGAATTACAGCGGCCGGAGCTACAAGTTACGCCTGGAATAATACGATGACAGGACCAACCATTACGGTATCTCCAACTGGTACAGCAGCCAATTACACAGTAACAGGAACAGATGATAACGGTTGTAGCAGTACCGCAACGGTTCAAGTGAAAATATCAAGCTGCGCTGGATTAAATGAATTAAGGCATTTAAATAACGGAATAACCATTTATCCAAACCCTAACGATGGTAAGTTCACGATTCAAAGCACCGCTGATTTAAAATTGAGTTTGGTGAATGAGCTTGGTCAACTTATTAGAGTGATTAATTTGTCAGCTAACAATAATTATGAAGTGAACATCAGTGATCTTGCAAAAGGAATTTATTTTGTGAGTGGACAAATAGATGGGCTACAGATTTATCAAAAGATTGTGGTGACGAAATAAGTCGCTTTAGAAAGCTAAATAAAAAAACCTCCAATTTAGGAGGTTTTTTTATGGAGACTGTTTTCAGAATGTGTTAATCCGAAGTGCTAAGAACAAACCAGAACAAGAAAATTTTTATCAAAAATCAATAGTCTATTAAAGTAAAATGTAATAACTTTAGTCATCTTATTGTATTTAAGTCCAAGAAAAAAAACATCATGAAAAGAAACATTTATAAATTATTATCAAGCACAAAACAAGGATTGTTTGCACTTGGATTGACCGTATTTTCGGCTGCGGCCTTCTCACAAACAACCTACACTTTAAATTACACTGGAAGTGTACAAACCTTAACCCTTCAGACTGGTACTTATAACATAAAAGCGTGGGGTGGTGATGGCTATACACAAACGGCTGGATACAATGGAAAAGGCGGCTATGCTACAGGGATATTAACGCTGGCTTCTACACAAACAATTTATATATATGTTGGAGGTCTTGGTGGTTATCCGGCGAGTGCTGTAACTGCTAATGCATGGACATTTAATGGCGGAGGAATAGGTTATCCAGCTAGTAATGCCTCTTATGGAAATGGCGGCGGTGCTTCGGATGTGAGGACTGTAGGCGGGCTATGGGATAATTCGACAAGTTTGGCAAGTAGGGCTATTGTAGCTGGTGGCGGTGGTGCAGGTAGAAATACCTCTTATATTGGTGGCAATGGTGGTGGCTCAACCGGAGGAACGGGCACATACTTTAGTCCAGACCAAACAGGTGGGCCTACCGGAGGGTCTCAAATCGCCGGAGGAACAAATACGGGTTACACCTCCGGACTTACATTAGCCACATTAGGTAAAGCAATGACATGGGACGGAAATACTTTAACAGCGCTCTACCTTGCCGGTGGCGGTGGTGGTTATTATGGCGGTGCTTCAGGCAGAGTTGCTGGAGGTGGTGGTTCTTCCTACATTGGTGGTGTAACTAGTGCTACAACGATCATGTATGGTCAAACAGGTTTTGTAGCCAATCCTGATGTTACTGGAAATGGTAGAGTGCTTATTACAGAGTTATGTAACATTTCCCTTTCAAGTTTAACCAGCAGTAGTATCAATGCTATTTGTAATGGTAATTCAGCTACTCTAACAACTAACGCGGTAAGTAATTATTCATGGAGTACTGGTGCTACTTCTTCTTCAATTGTTGTTTCTCCTGTGTCTAATACAGTTTATAGTTTAACCGCAACAAGTCCTTCTAATTGTACAACTTCTGCTGCAATTACAATAACCGTAAATGGATCTTTACCTGTTTTAACGGTTGCCAATACAGCCAGTTCAAGTGGAGGTATTTGTCCAACACAAACAGTTATGCTTACAGCAAATGGTGCTTTAGTTCACAACTGGGCAGGTGGAGCGATTCCTGTAACCAACGGAGTTGTATTTTCTCCCACTTCAGCAGTTAGTTATACTGTGAGTGGTGTGAATGGTTGTGGAACAACAACAGCAGTTACTTCTGTTTCTGTGCACCCTTTTCCAACAGTTAATCCTGCAACGAGCGCTTCTACTTTATGTGCAGGTGGTAGTGTAACGCTTACAGCAACTGGTAATGCAACCAATTATGCATGGTCTGGCGGTTCTGGCGGTATCACTAACGGTGTGGGTTTCACACCTCCGTTAACGGCAACTTATACCGTTATTGGAACAAGTGCTTTAAGTTGTACAGCTTTTGCTACTATGCCGGTTACGGTTTATCCAACGCCGGTTAATGTACCTACCGCAAATCCCGGTTTAGTTTGTATTGGGGGTTCTTCTACCCTTTCTGCAACAGGAGCTCTTTCTTACACCTGGTCGAGTGCCACACAAACGGTAAACACAGCCAATTTTATTGTGACTCCGGTTTTGGGAACTACAACATATACCATTACTAAAGCAAATTCTTCATGTGTTAATACACAAGTACTTTCACTGCAAACGAATCCTTTACCAACTGTTTTTGCGATTGTAACTCCTACCGTAGTTTGTGCACTAACACCTGCAACGCTTGCCATTGGTGGTGCTCTAACTTATACGTGGACGTCTCCAGGACCTCCAACTTATACCTTTACCGGTTCTAGTCCTATTGTTAGTCCTATTGCGCCTTCAGTTTATTCAGTGGCTGCTTCTGATGGAACTTGTATTAGTACAACCACGGTGTTTTTAAATGCAAATCCAAATCCAACAATTACGGTTTCTGCGAGCACACCAACACTCTGTGAAGGTCAAACCGTTAACCTTAATGCTACTGGTGGAATTAATTATAACTGGACAGCTACCGGTGGTGGTGTTTTTACTGGAGCCAGTATTGCTGATACTCCAACAACTGCTACTGCTTATAATGTAACAGGTGATAATTCTTTTGGTTGTACCTCCGGTGCTAGTCAGGTTGTTTTAGTTTATGCAAAACCTAACTTAACGGTAACATCAAATAAAGCCTTGATCTGTTCTGGTGGTGGCGCCACTTTAACAGCTCTTGGAGCTAGCACATACAGTTGGGATGCAAATGCCAACAATGTTTTAACTCAGGCAGCTGTTGTAAATCCAATTGCACTTACTTCAAGTGCTATTATATATACCGTGGAAGGAACAAACTCCAGTACAGGTTGTAAAAACACTCAAACAGTTGCAGTAAGCGTATTTATTCCAACACTTACTATTAGTGGTAGCACAAACACTTGTTCTGGCGGACTAATTAATCTAAATGGAGGTAATGGCGTTTTGGGTACATACAACTGGCATACAGGTAGTGGGACTCCAATTACCAATCAAATTTTACAAATACCGCTTACTGTAGCATCTGTATTCACTCTTACTGCCAATAGCAATTCTGTTGGTTTAATTTGTCCTGCAACACAAACCATTGCTTTGGGTATTTATTACAACCCTACCATTACTGCTGTTCCCGCAAGAACGCTTATTTGTGTAAAAGAATCTGTTGAAATTACGGCAGCCGGAGGCTCAAGTTATGCTTGGGATAATACCATGACAGGGCCAACCATTACAGTGTCTCCAAACGGCACTGCTGCCAATTATACAGTAACAGGAACAGATGATAACGGTTGTAGCAGTACCGCAACTGTTCAAGTGAAAATATCAAGCTGCGCTGGATTAAATGAATTAAGGCATTTAAATAACGGAATAACCATTTATCCAAACCCTAACGATGGTAAGTTCACGATTCAAAGCACCGCTGATTTAAAATTGAGTTTGGTGAATGAGCTTGGTCAATTAATCAGAGTGATTAATTTGTCTGCAACCAATAACCATGAGGTAAATATCAGTGATCTTGCAAAAGGAATTTATTTTGTGAGTGGACAAAAAGATGGGCTTCAGATTTATCAGAAGATTGTGGTGACGAAATAAATTTTGTATTCAAATACCAAAAAAGTCCGGCAAACACCGGACTTTTTTTATGAATAATTTATACTATTTAAGAGTATAATACGTTGTATATTTGCAAGCCTTGAAACTACTATTTAAAATAATAAGCTTTTGTCTCTTTAGTTTTTTTATAAGTCAATTATTTTCTTGTAAAAAGGATAAATTAATTACTGATTCAGGAGCCAAAATTGAATTTTCTCAAGACTCTGTTTTGTTTGATACCGTTTTTACAACCATAGGTTCTGCAACACAGAATATTCGTGTAAGAAATAAAAACAACCAGCGAATTAAAATTTCCTCAATCCAATTGCAGGGTGGTAATGCCTCACAATTTATTGTTAACGTAGACGGAGCAAAAGGAACTTCCTTTACAGATATTGAAATTGCTGCAAATGACAGCATGTATATTTTTATTCAGGTGAATGTAAACCCAACAAATATTAATTCGCCACTGATTATTAGTGACGCACTTATTTTTTTGGTAAATGGAAACCAGCAAAAACTGAATTTAGAAGCTTGGGGTCAGGATGCATACTATCACAGGCCCGATAGCGTTATTAAATTTAAAGACGGATCATATTTTCCATATTCCTTGGCTAATGCTGTTCCTAATTCTTACAATTTAATTGGGGATGAATTTGTTTGGAAAAATGATAAACCGCATGTAGTTTATGGATATCTTGTTGTGAATGGCCCAGATTCTATAACGAATGAACCTGCACAGAATTTGAAAATTCTTGAAGGAACAAAAATTTTCATGAATTACAAATCAGGTATTTGGGTTTACGCAGGAGCTAGAATTCAAGTATTAGGAAAAAAAGGTCAGGAAGTTGTCTTTCAAGGCGCGCGCCGCGAAAAAGATTTTGCTGACGAGCCCGGACAATGGGATAGAATTTGGATTAATGAAGGAAGCAACGATAACATAATTAATTATGCTATCATTAAAAATGGTTTTATTGGTGTACAGTGTGAATTCATTGGTGAAGATCCAAAACTCAGCTCAAAAGGCGTATTAAGGCTAACTAATACCAAAATACAAAACATGAGTTTATGGGGTCTTTATTGCTTATACTATGGAGTATTTGGTTTTAATAATGTGATCAGTAATTGTCAAGAACATAGCGTGAATATTTTACTTGGTGGAGAATATATTTTCTCACAGTGTACCTTCGCTAATTACTGGAGTAAGGACAAGTCGAGAGATAAGCCAACACTTAAAATCAACAATTACAGTGAAACTCAAGTCTTGCCATTAAGTCTTCGTATTTCAAATTGTATAATAGATGGGAAATTAGAAAACGAAGTAAGTCTTGATATTAAAACTCCAAGTACAATACCGAATGCCGTTGTCAGTTATACTTTTAGTAATAACTGGTTAAAATCAACCATGAATACTTCTGATGTGACTATTTTTATAAATAACAGAAAAGGAGATAAAACTGCCGAACTTGAATATGAAGACAAAAGCATGTATAATTTTGAACCCAAGGCTTCGGAAAAAAGAATTACAGGTTTCACTGGTACGCTTGCAAAACAAGATGCTTCTATTATTCTTCCCGCCGAAGACATAAATGGAAAGCCCCGGAATGTAGATTCCGTAACAGCCGGTGCTTACGAGGCACAATAAAAACACCTCAGAACTTGTTTAATTGGCATTCATGCTTTTGTATTAAGATTAAACACATTATTTACAGTTTTTTAATTGGTATCTATTCAAATTCCCTTTAAATTTGCGGTCAAATTACAATGGCTTCAATTTCACAGTCTCCTCACAAACAAATTATTTACTGGCTTCTAGTTGGTTGCTTCTTAATTTATGTGATGGTGGTAGTTGGTTGTTTAACACGATTAACGCATTCTGGTCTGTCAATTACTGATTGGAGTTTTATGGGATCTATTCCTCCCTTAAACGAAAATATGTGGTTGGAACGTTTTGCGAAATACCAACAAAGTCCTGAGTTTCAGAAAGTCAATTTTGAAATGACGCTTGAAGAATTTAAACCAATTTTTCTTTGGGAATATATTCACCGCATGATTGGTAGAACAATGATGTACGTGTTTGCTTTTGGATTTATTTATTTTTTATTGAAGAAGAAAATCAAAAAGAGTATGTGGCCTGGTTTTGTACTTCTTTTTTTTATGGGAGCAATGCAAGCTGTTATTGGCTGGTGGATGGTTTATAGCGGACTTCAAAAACAACCGGCCGTTAGTCATTATCGCTTAGCGGCACATTTAATGAGTGCGTTTATTTTGTTTGCTTTTACATTTTGGTTTGCATTACGCTTAATCTATCCAAAAGAAGAAGCCGAAGAAACAGATGGAAAAAAAATTAAATCACTTACATTCCTGTTTTTTATTGTATTAATCATTCAAATTATTTACGGTGCGTTTACAGCAGGGTATGCTGAAGGCGATAATACAAAGATTAGACCTGGACATATCTTTAACACCTGGCCAAAAATGGGTAATGACTGGATTCCAGAACAGGTGTACATGAAGGAAGGTGTGCTTGAAAATATACTTGAAAATCCTAGCGGCATACAGTTTATGCATAGAACGATTGCTTTACTTATTGTTGTACTAATTTGCATGCTTTGGTATAAATCAAATAAACTTAGTCTCAACAAACAGCAAACTTTAGGAATTAACTTACTTATTTTTGGCGTTACTATTCAATTTATTTTAGGAGTATTGACTTTGTTATACAATGTGCCGGTTATTATGGGCACATTGCATCAAACGGGCGCCTTCTTTTTATTTTCAATTAGCATCTATTTGATTTATCATTTATCTAATAAAAAACCAAGCATCTAGTGAGCGAATCGTTTAATCAAGAACAAAATCCATCCGAAGAAAAATTCACAAGTAGTTTTCCTCCTAAACCAATTGTGGAAGAAAAAAGTCAAAATGCTCTAAGGCGCTCATTAATTAGCTTGGCCATTTATGCTTTGATGTTTTATTTTTTGTTCGATCGCAACATCGTTTATATTGCGGCTATTCTTTTGGTGCTTATAATCCATGAGATGGGACATTTTCTTTTTATGAAACTATTTAATTATAGTAATGTAAAAATCTTTATTATTCCACTACTGGGAGCATTTACCTCAGGAAAAAAACAACAAGTATCTCAATGGCAATTAAGTCTTATTATATTAGCAGGACCACTTCCGGGAATTATTATTGGTTGTTTGTTATTTTGGCTAAATAAAGATTTAAAGAATGAAACAATAGAGATGCTATATTCCTCTTTTCTTGTCATAAATCTTTTAAACTGTTTGCCTTTTTTTCCTTTAGATGGCGGAAGACTCATAGAAACTTTATTTTTTAAAGAAAACTACATCATTCGTTTAGTGTTTGGAATTATATCCATTATAGTACTGTTATTTTTATTCGCGTATTTAAATCCAATATTGCTTATTGTGCCTGTAATTATTGGATTGGAGTTGTACAACGAAAACAAACACCAAAAAATTAGAGAATATTTAAAACATGAAAAAATTAATTATCATGTTGATTACGTGAACTTACCAGATAAAGATTATTGGTTAATTCGTGATTGCCTAATCTTCTCTTTTCCTAAAAAATATAATTTACTTACACCTGGTAAATACGAATACGCCATTGTTGAACCTATTGTTATTCAACAAATAAATGCGGTTTTGCAGGTAAATTTGAATCCTGATCTTAATCTTTTCAAGAGAGTATTGATGGTACTCTTCTATATTGGAATTTTTGTAGGACCAATTCTATTATTTCTTTTAAATAGATAGAAGAATCAGTTAACGTTAATACCCACTGTCTTCTTCGACTGCGCTCAGAATGAGAGTGGGTATTAATTGTCAGTATGCTATTTTATTTTAAATCTTAATCCCATATATAACATTCTTCCGTAAATGGACCCCCAAACCATACTGGCATCAAAATATTTACTGTAAGGCATATCGCCCGAAACAATAGGATTCGTTTGTTTGTAGTTCAATAAATTTTCCACGCCTAAATAAATATTAAAGTCTGCTTTTTTAATTTTGGTTACATAGGTTATTTGTCCGAGTAAATTAAAATAGTCTGGCGAATAAGCAGCGCGTTGGTATTCATCAGGATTAGTCTCGGTTCCTGGTAAGCGTTTAGCGCCGTTGTACTGTGTTGTAAAATCAAATAGCCAATGACTATTTTTTGTTTCGTAACCAATGTTAATAAAGGCTCTGTGTTTTGATACCATTGCTTTTTGCATTAAGCCTTCTTTGAAACTCATTTTTGTATCCACAAATCGGTAAGCCATTTTTACAAAAAGACGTTTGCGCGGTTCCATATTAAATTCAAATTGAAACGTATTCGAGTAGGAGGGACCCTTCAAATTAAAAATATGAACCTCCTGTGTATTGTAATCAATATCAGTTACTACTTGATTTACAAAATCAGTTCTGTATAAATCTAAAGTAACATAAGCATCACGGTAATTAATTTTAAATTTCTGTGTGTAATTTAAACCATAATTCCAAGCAGTTTCTGGATTTAGTCCGTACGGTTTTGCAAGATCAGAAGTCTCAACATACCATTGTCGCGACGATGCCATCAAGTATGAATTATCGGTAAAAATATTCGCTGTGCGTAAAGCCCTTCCTCCACTGAATCTTAACACACTTGTTGGTTTAAAAGCATAACGTAAATGAAGACGGGGTATAACAAATAAACCGTAATAATTATGTTGATCTACACGAATGCCGGCAACGATATTAAACTTTTCTTTGTAGTTTTTGGCATATTCAGCAAAGACACCAGTAACTTGTTCGAGACGTTTAAATTTGTAAAGATTAAATGATTCCTTCACCTCATCGTTCATAAAGCTAGCACCAATTTTGTAGGTGTTGTTGGTTGTTCCAAGTATACCTTGAAAAATATAATTAGCGTAAAACGTTTTTTCAAGGCCATTATATTTATTATTGCCATAAAAATTAGTTTGATTGTGATCTAAGTATGATAACTGCAAACCCATGCTAGTTCCAGGTTTCTTTTTAAATACAAATCCGGTTTTGCTATACACTTCCCATTTCTCATTATCAATACCAATCTTATAAAGTGGAACAGTATCGTTGTAATTTTTTACGGTACCAGCGTATTGTCCGCCAGCGCGTTCATCCTTTACATAAGCTGCACCAACTTGTGCTTCAAAATTTTTGCCATTGTTAAAGGCGTATTTATTCATAAAGTTGTATTGTTTTCCTGTTGGAATATCGGCAAACCCATCCTTATTTAAATCTTGAACTAATGGATTATAACTCATATGACTTAATAAACCAAACGATAATTTAGGATTAAAACGATGTGATAAATTAAGATTGTACTCGTTCCGTGCATTTTCGTTTGCATAAACATTGAAGTTTAATTTATCACTGCTTTCGGGATTTTGAAGTTCGGTGTTAATCTGTCCGGTTAAACTTTCGTATCCATTTACCACAGAACCCGCTCCTTTACTCAGCTGTATGGATTGAATCCAAGTGCCGGGAATAAAACTTAGGCCGTAATTATTTGCAAGTCCTCTTAAATATGGCATGTTCTCTTTCGTGATTTGCGCATACTGACCAGAAAGTCCAAGCATTTGAATTTGTTTTGCACCGCTAATTGCGTCGGCAAAATTTACATCAATACTTGGATTGGTTTCAAAGCTTTCAGAAAGATTACAGCAAGCTGCCTTCATTAAAGAGCGCTCGTTAAGCATTTCCATTTTAATTGGATTCAGATACGAAACTTCAGTACCATTAGTGTAATATAAAATTTCAACTTCGTTTAAATCAATTCCACTTTTTAAAACAAGTAATAAAAACTTACTCGTATCCATAACAGTAATCGTTTTGTTTTCATAACCGACAGAGCTTATGATCAAGCGATTGGTTTCTGAAAATATTGGAAGTGTAAAGTTTCCGTTTTCGTCTGTTGTTGATCCTATAGCAGATCCTTCCCATATCACAACTACACCAGGAACAATAGTGGTATCAGATTTTTTTGAAATTTCTACAACTTTACCTTTTACTTGTGCGTTGTAATTCGTAGCCAGAATTATTCCCAGCAAAACGAATAAATATCGTAAGCCTTGCATGGTTATTTTGGTTCGCAAGCCCTGTCGCGGTATTTACAACAAGAAGGGAGTTTCTTATAACTAGCGTCACCTGCCTTTATATCAGCAGCATCATGACCACTGACAGCAATAGCTTTTTCTATTTGTACCAAGCTTACCTTATCTGATTTATAGGTAACGGTTAAAATTTGTGTTTTCTCATCCCAAGAAGAGATCTTTACGCCTTTGATATCAGCGGCGTTTTCAATCCTTTCTTTACATTCTTCACAATTACCTTTTACCAATATGGTGGCGGTTTTTACTGTATTATCTTGTGCCAATCCTGACAAAGAAATAAATAAGGATATAAATCCTATCATTAATGTTTTCATAATATCTTTTAATTAAAATTTGTTTGTACTAAAAATTTGAGAGTGATTACTCAAAACAACAAATTCTAAATCCTCAGAACAGAGGTAGATATAACTAGACTATGCTGGACTCGCGATGGTGGAGTATTAACATAAACAAAACTGGGAATCGAAATTAAACGTTTGATAGACGATTTAAATGGTAAAGAAGAATAGTTGATGCCGCTATCCTTTAAAAAAACGTAATCACCCGTGGTCTTAAAAGTAAAATCAATATTACTTTTTAAAACATGACTTTCGTTTTTACAACAGCCATCATTTTCTTCCTGAGAATCGTCATCACCACAACAATTACTACCCTTTAAAACATAGTTTATTTCTTCCAATTCACCGCCACAATAATGGTAATAAACAGGAATGCCTATAACAGTAATAACGTAAGTTATTACTACAAGACCGAATAAATATTTTTTTAAATTACTGATACGCAAATATCGTAATTTTTATACGTGCCGTATTTAGGTTTGTGTTAAAAGGTTTAAAATGAAAATCTAAAAAAATCGAAGCTAAATATTTGATTTATAAGGATCAATGCTCCATCAATTGCGTTACAGGTTTGGTTATTCGGACTTAAATTAGTTAATTTGGCTTTATAATAAATAATCACATATGTCAGATATCTTCAGAAAAAAGTCATTAAGTAAATTGTTGGCAGATGCGGCCTCCGGAGAACATGGGTTAAAGAAAACCTTAGGAATGTGGTCATTGATCGCATTAGGAATTGGTGCTATTATTGGTGCTGGTTTATTTGTTAGAACTGCAGCAGCAGCAGCTGATAATGCCGGATCTGGTGTTACTATGTCGTTTGTTGTTGCAGCTGTTGGTTGTGCTTTTGCTGGACTCTGTTATGCTGAATTCGCAGCCATGATTCCCATTGCTGGAAGCGCGTATACCTACGCATACACCACTATGGGAGAACTAATTGGTTGGATTATTGGTTGGGCGTTAATCATGGAGTATGCTTTAGGTGCAGCAACGGTTTCTATTGCTTGGAGTGAATATCTCAACAACTTGTTAGGTGGACGAATACCTTATGAACTCTGTCACTCTCCGTTTGAAAGTCTTTATACGGTCGTCGGTTCAGCCATTGCTCAGTTTCCTGCCGAAATATCAAAAATGGCCAAAGACGGTGTTTTAGTTTTGTCCGACGGTCAGTACGAACATTTATCAGAAACATTGAAAGCCACTGTAAATGTACAGTCTGGTCTAGTTAATATTCCTGCACTTGGTATTTTACTTATTCTAACTTTATTATTAATTAAAGGAACACAAGAGTCCGCTATCGTAAACGGCATTATTGTTTTTGTTAAAGTGAGTATTGTACTCGTATTTATTGTGATTGGTTGGAATTTTATTGATCCAGCTAATCATACGCCATATTTAATTCCTGAAGGTACACCTGGACATGAATCAATTTTTACCTGGGGTTATGGTGGAATCTTAGGAGGTGCTGCGGTTGTGTTTTTTGCCTTTATTGGTTTTGATGCGGTATCTACTGCTGCGCAAGAAGCAAAGAATCCTAAACGCGATATGCCAATTGGAATTTTAGGTTCCTTAGTTGTTTGTACAATTCTTTATGTTTTATTCTCTTATGTATTAACCGGTGTTGCTCATTGGAGTGAATTTGGTGCAGCAGGAAAAGAGGCTTCTGTTTCGTATGCCATTCAAAAATACATGATTGGTTATGAGTGGTTGGGTACAAGTGTTACGATTGCTATTCTTGCAGGATTTTCTTCTGTAATTTTAGTAATGTTAATGGGTCAATCTCGCGTTTTCTTTACGATGTCGCAAGATGGTTTAATTCCACGCGTGTTCTCTAATTTGCACCCTAAATTTCAAACACCTTACAAATCAAATTTAATTCTATTAGTTTTTGTTGGATTGTTTGCCGCTTTTATTCCAGGTAGCGTTGCCGGTGATCTTACTTCGTTTGGAACCTTATTTGCCTTTGTATTGGTATGTGCTGGTATTCTGATTATGCGCAAAAGCGATCCAGATGTGCCGCGTCCATTCAGAACTCCTTTAGTTCCATTGGTTCCAATTTTAGGTATTATTGTTTGTGCATTTATGATTATTGCTTTGGATATTTTTACTTTAGCATCGGCTGGAGCATGGATGATTCTTGGGCTTTTAATTTATTTTATGTACAGCAGAAAACATAGTAATCTTAATAAACCGGAATAGATTTTAAACTTAAATTAGAAACGCATACTTTAAAAGGTATGCGTTTTTTTTATTTAAAATTTGGTTCGCAATCCACCAAAATTAATTCCAGTATCTTTAACCGATGAAGTATTCGATTCTTTTTCTTACACTACTTTTAAATTTAAAAGCAGCCTTTACTCAAAACAAAACCTTTACGATAAGTCTTTTTTATGCGATAAATGAAGTAGAATCAAACTTAAATTTTAATCGATTAGATTCTATGCTTACCGCAGAATCTAAAAACACGCTAGCAGTTAACATCTGTGGGTATGCCGACTTTCTGTGTAATGACGCTTACAATAAAGACTTATCACTTAAAAGGGCGAATGCGATAAAAGATTATTTACTAAAGAAGAACCCTTCACTCAACGTGATTAAATGTGTCGGAGTGGGCGAAAAGAATTCGTATGATAATTCTTCTATTCTTGGTGAACCATCTCAAAGAAGAGTTGATGTAATTGTAGCTGTAACGTTTCCACGTAAGCGAATAGGAGAAAGAGAAAACATCACGCAGAAAAAAGATAAGCCTGTGGCTGTTGGAGGACCAAAAAATCTTATCACCATTGAAAAAGGAGAGAGCATGAGCTTTGAAGGACTTAATTTTATTCCTGGGCGACATGTTATTGTAAAAACCGCGATTCCAATTTTAGAATCAGTTTTAGAAACACTAAAAGAACACCCTAATTTAAAAATCGAAATTCAGGGGCACATCTGTTGTGAACCGGGTAATATTGATGGACTTGATCTGGATACACAAGAAATGAATTTGTCTGAGAACAGAGCGTTGGCTATTTACAATTATTTAGTCCGCAACGGAATTGACGAAGATCGTTTAACTTATAAGGGTTACGGACATACACAACCAAAAATAAAAATTGAAAAATCACCAGAAGACGAGCAGATGAATAGGAGGGTGGAGTTTAAAATTATTGAGAACTAGGTGGTTCTAACACAGAACTTATGCGGCACGGATGCGCTGAGCTTAAATAGTGTTCAGATAGAAATTGAAGAAAAAAAAACGAATTAAGATTCCGTAACTAATCTAATATTCATGCACTAAACTAAGACTATCTGTTCGAGTAGGTTTGCTACTTCCTTGCAAACCGTATCGAGAACTTTTAAGCTAGTTCTCGATACGAAAAATCAAAAGAGGCGGATTCTTCTACCCGAACAGACTGTAACTTAAATTGATTATCTCTCGGTGCCTCAGTACCTCTGTTTCTTTGTGTTCAATTGAGAAAATTAGGGATTAACTGAACTAGTCCGTTCGAGTAGGTTTGCTGCCACTTTGCAAACCGTATCGAGAACGATTAAGTTGGTTTTCGATACGAAAACCAAAAGAGGCGGATTTTTCTACTCGAACTAACAGTAACTTTAATTCATTATCTCTGTGAACCTCAGAATCTCTGTGTTTAAATTGAAACGAAAAGAAAGTGAGACTAACTCAGTTTTTGATAAGTCTGCCACCAACGATCTGGAATCTCGTTATTTGTAGCTAACTCATAATCTTTATAAGAACAAGGAATCAAGGTATGTCTCTCAAACTTTAAATCTTTGTGAGGCGGGTAGGGGATCTCCATCCACCAGCGGTCGCTCTTTTTGCTTTTGTAAAAATTAATTTCGTATTTCTCATCTTGTAGAATTACGTGAAAGCGTGTATACTCTGGACTTGTGCGATTTGGAAAATCATTTTTACGGTTGTAAAATCCATCCATAAAACACCAAATCATTTGAGCAGCAAGGTGAACAGTCTTTCCGCTGATATCAAATTCAGGATTAATTTCATAAAGACCAAGTGATGATAATTTATCATTCATGCCAGCATAACGCATCATTTGACACGCTTCTTCTGCATAAAAACCGTTTGGTGAAGCATTAGGGTTAGCAGGCGCATCAGAGTGTTTAATGGCAGTAATATCAAAAGTAATCATGTCTGCTTGCCGGATAATAGGTTCTGCCTCTTCAATTTTATCACGTACTTGACCTAAACGATAAACATCAAAATACAACCTGTTCATCATTTGCAAACTGTTTTGATCGACGAGGTAGGTTTGATACCCAATGTTACTGTAGTTAAATAAAAAGTTAGGTTGGTGTAAAATAATTTTACCGAGGTAAGAGGTGTTTGTAATATCTTCATCAGGATTTCCAAGATCAAAAACACTATCAACAGCTACCACATTAATGGTTTGTTCCAAATCTTTGTAGCCAAGGAACTGTCCGTAAGTTAAATCCTGCGAACCACCAATAATAATAGGTACAACGTTTCTGCGAATAAGTTGATCAACGGTACTTCTCAAAGCAAAATAAGTATCTTCTGTGGTATGACCAGGATTTATATTTCCTAAATCAGCCACACGAATTGTAAAACTCCCACCATATAATTTGTACAAATAAGCACGAACGGCATCTGGCGCAACGCTGCAACCGGCATTATTTTCAGAATTTCTATCTTCCGATACACCAATAATTGCAATATCAATATTATCAAGTTCCGGAAAATTATCTGTATCGGTATAAATCGAAAATAGATTTCCGAATTGTAATTCTTTTAATGCTTTAAAATCAAGAATACTTTCTGGGTCAACAGGAGTAAAAAAATGCGCAATGTCGCTCATGAGTTTGTTTTGTATTTATTAAAAGTAAAATTCATTTACCTTTGAATGTTGTTTATTCTGAGTTAATATTAACATAGTGATCTTAGGAACTCAATAATCTTTACTTTTGAATTATGAGTTATTTTAATGAAAGAATGCGTGCAGTTCGTGTAGCCTTATCTGGTGTGTTTCAAGCCTTTAAAAAAGAAACGCATCTTAAGCTTCATTTGATAATCAGTCTCATTGTAGTCAACATGGGTTTTTTACTACACATTTCTAAAACAGACTGGCTCTTTCTTTTATTAGCAATTGCTTTAGTTATCTCTTTAGAAATGATTAATTCAGTAATTGAAAAGCTCTGCGACATAATTAAACCTGAACAAGATCCCAAAATAAAATACATTAAAGATGTTGCGGCTGGAGCGGTTCTTATTGCTTGTGTTTTTGCAATGATTGTTGGTATTCTGGTATTCTTACCTTACCTAAAGTCTATTTGGTAAATTAACACACACCTTCCCATAACTTTCCTTACTTAGCTTTTCAAATTGCTCGCACTTTTCTAACTTCGTGTCATCAATACTCTACTTGTATATTCAGAAAAAGGCAGTAATCGCCTGACGTATATTTTAAAGACATTACTGACTGAGGGTTTAGGAATTGATTTTACCATAACCAATAATCTTGAAGAGTTTAGTTCGTTTTCTGAACATAAGCTTAATTACTCAAACGTATCCATTGAAAACACATTTACCATAAAACCGCACAGTATTCTTTTCGATCATGGCATTCGGGATTATCATTTGCAGGTAAGTACTAATTCTCCTTTCGAAAAGGTCTTTTTTAAAAATACGTCTGGATCTATTCCCTTTGATTTATTTGGTGCTGCTTTTTGGTTATTAACGCGTTATGAAGAATATCTCCCCCACAAAAGCGATCGTTACAGTCGTTTTAACTTTAAGTCTAGCTTGGCCTATCAGTACGAATTCCTGCATTATCCTTTGGTAAATCTGTGGTTATTAGAATTTAGAAAAGCGTTATCTGGGCAATTTCCATCTCTTGAATTTACTGAACGAGAATACAATTATATCTCAACGGTTGATATTGATAATGTTTACAAATACAAACACAAAGGTTTTGTTAGAAGTCTGGCTGGTTTAATTTCAGACAGGAGTTTCAAAAAAATGCGGCAACGAGTTCGCATTCTCCTGGGTAAACAAAAGGATCCTTTTGATTGTTACGGTTTTCTGATCGATGCTCACAAGCAAACTGAGACAAAAGCTATTTACTTTTTTCTTTTAGGTGATTATGGGCCTAATGATAAAAACCATTCGTCTTCCGATCTCAGATTTCAATCACTCATAAAACATTTAGCAGATTACTCGATGGTCGGCATTCACCCGTCTTTTGGTTCGAATAATAATTTAAAACAATTAAAAATTGAAACGAGTAGACTTGGAAATATTACACATCGCCTTATCGTAAAAAGTAGACAACATTTTTCGATGTTAAGTTTTCCGCGTACCTACAAAGATTTATTACAAGCGGGTTTATTTGCCGATTATTCGATGGGCTACACAAATCATAATGGATTTCGCTCGTCTTATTGTTATCCTTATAAATGGTACAGCTTAGATATTGAGTCGGTAAGTTCCCTGACAATTCACTCTTTTGCCATAACTGAAAATGATCTCATCGCGAGAAAAAAGGATGATGAAACACTGATTGACTTGGCAACACCAATCATTGATGAAGTGAAAAAATATAATGGAGAGCTAATCTCTATTTTTCACAATGAGGTATTCACACCAAGAATCAAAAAATTCTATTTAGAGTTTTTAAATCTGGTGAAAAAGAATTAGCCTGTATGAAGATCTAGAAAGATGGTTTTTACAATTGTAGAAATGCTTGAAAGAATCATTTGAACACCAATTCCAATTACTATAAAACCCATTATTTTTGAAAGCGCTGTTAAGCCTGATTTCCCAGCGTATTTCATCAAACGTGGTGCGAACTTGAAAATGAAATAGATCGAAAACATAACAATTACTATTGCTGTTATGGCAAATAAATCCTGATAAAAAGCCATATTAATATTACGACTTCTATTTGAAAATAAAGTAATAAGAAAAGACATAGAACCTGGTCCTGCTAATAATGGCATTGCCAAAGGGGAGAAGGAAATATCGTCTTTTTCACCCATTTCTTCTTTAATATTTCCTTTTAATTCTTTTTTGTGTTGAACATTTAGTAACTGCCAACCCGATCTAAAAATAATTAAACCACCTGCCACACGTAAGGCAGGAATGGTGATTCCAAAAAAGTTAAGTAAATAAACACCGAGGTAATAGGACGCTAGACAAATAATTAAAATATACAGACATGTTTTTTTTAAGGTTCTTAATTTATTTTCCTCGGTCTCGTCTTGCGTTAAGCCAAGATATATAGGTAAAGCGCTTAATGGGTTAATCAGTGAAAAAAGACCTATTAAAATGGTTATAAAAAAAGCGAAGTCAAACATGGCCGCAAAATTAAGTTTAAAAAGCAAATCAATATAGTGTCTTATTTTTTGTTTTCGTTAATAAAATACAAACAAATTTATTCTACTTTTACCGCAACAAAACAAATAACATGGCATTAAATATGAAAACATTAGGAACTAGGGCTTTAACAGCGCTTGTGTTTGTAGTGGTTTTATTGGGTAGTTTATTGTGGAATTATTATTCCTTCACTATTTTCTTTTTTTTGGTTGCCATGATGGGACTGAATGAATTTTACAAGCTTTCTGAAAAACTAGATGCACAACCTCATAAATGGTTTGGTCTCATTTCAGGCGCGTTAGTTTATATTTCTTTTATCAACTTTAACTTTACAAACGCTACAGATCAAGAACATCTCAAATTGTTTGTAGTATTAGTGCCTTTTATAATTTTTTCTATCGCACTATTTAGTGGCAGAACCAAGCCTATCCAAAATTCGGTATACACAATTGCTGGAATTTTATACGCCGTATTACCTTTTGCTTTGTTACACAGTATTGTAAGCCTTGACTATTTAGCAAGTAAAATTGTCATATTTCAGCCGCAATTGCTATTGGGCATAATTTTATTAATATGGAGTAACGATACCTTTGCTTATTTGGGTGGAAGTTTGTTTGGTAAGCATAAAATGATTGAGCGTATTTCTCCAGGGAAAACCTGGGAAGGAACAATTTTCGGGGTATTAATGACGATTGCTTCTAGCTACATTGTTGGAGAATTAATTCTGCAGGATAGAACTAGTCCATGGCTTTTGTTCGGCATACTTGTTCCAATACTTTCAACTATCGGCGACTTAGTAGAAAGCTTGTTAAAGAGGCAAGCCGGAATAAAGGATACGGGAAATATAATGCCAGGTCATGGCGGTATTTTAGACCGTTTTGACAGTCTTATTTTTGTTGCGCCTTTTGTTTACGTGATCTTGAAGTTATTATAACTTCACGGAGTGAATTCTATTAATAGGAATTCCAACCCCTTGCTTTAAAATAACACGTTTGTCTGTTACAGCCCAAACAGTAGTTTCAACAAGTTTGCATGAAATATCATCTTCAAAATAAATCTTAATTTTTGAGTGTTCAAGATTCCCTAATGAAAGTGCCCGCTCTAAATCATTTGTTCTTTCTTTGATCCTTTCTGAATCAAGTAAAACTTCAGAAGAAGGAAATTTTAAATTCTCGATCTTCTCTTTTTCGATTTGTTCAAAATCTGTAGTAACCATAAGATGGGGGATGAAGGTTAATTTAATTACTGACTTAATTAAGTTATATCAAATTTAAAATATTGTCTCTACAAAAACAAGTACCTTTTAAGTCTTTATTTTTGGTTGGCTTTAAGCACATTGTATAACTCTTGTGGCTTTTGACTACCTATTTTATAGGTAAATCCCGTATTATCAATAAGTTCTATGAAATCCTCCCCACTGGTATAAAAGCGTATGATGCCATTGTTATGCAAATTATAAACCGCCCGTTTAAAGATATTTCTTTTGTAGCGGCTTTTGCGGATAGAGGTAATGGTACTTAAATCAATTTTAATTATCCGTGAAGTCCAAAAACCATCAAGCACCATGTATCCTTTGTATACTTTTGTTTTGATGTGTAACACAAAGGTTAAGGCCGCACTTAAAATAAGAATACTTGTACCGACAATAAAAAAAATCAAACCTGAATTACTTATACTTTGAATAGGGTAGGAGCCAATCTTAAAAAATGATACCTGAACGGGCTTAGGATTTTCACTCCAATAATATCCCAAAAAGCAAAACAAGGCCAGCATTGTCCGAATTACAATACTAAGTCTATTGTGACCAAGGTATTGTTTCTCTTCAAATAATACTTCGCCTTTATTCAATGAGTTTGAGTTTTAAAATGTTCTTTTTATTTGAGTTTACACGGTAGCGTTCATCACTTCTATGGCCTATTACCCAAATGATATCTCCATTACCATTTACCAATACTTTACAACTTTCCTTCTTTGGTATGGATAACTTTTCATCTTTTAAAAAATCACTTAATAGTTTAAACCCTTTCATACCAAAAGGTTTAAACTTGTCTCCCGTTCTTTTTAACCGAATACTAAGTGGAAATTGCAATTTTGATTCATCTAAAAGTAATTCATTTGGTTTTGGTAATTTAAAGGCTGCAAGTTTTTTGCAAGAGAATAATTTCTGTTTTATTAATTCATCATACGACGCGATTAATTTGTCATTAAACGTTTCTTCAGAAAGTGATTTGATAACAAGATCATTTCTATCAATGATGAGCTGGTGAGTAGGGGACTTAAAAATTTTCCCGGATTGAGCATCCTTTCCCAGATTACTTAAAATGTTTTTTTGTTGAGTATCATTAAAGCCATAACCACTTATCAAATTATGCAAAACACTTCTGCTGTATGTTTCGTGTTTCAGTTTTTTCTTATTAATAAAAACAGCATCGTGTGTTTGTGTTATTAACTCGGTTGTCTTCTCTTCAAGATAATCATGCACAATTCCCGCCTCTTGTCTGAAGTTGGCCGTATTGCGAATAAAAGTTTCTTCTAGTTTTGGATTTATCTTTTTAAACAATGGAATAATATTCAAGCGAATAAAATTACGCTCGTATTTGTCTTCCAAATTACTTTTATCTAACCTAAAGTCGATGGTATGTTTTTTCGCAAACGCATCTATTTGTTCACGTGTAAAATTTAAGAGTGGACGAATTATTTGACCTTTTTTTTCTGAAATCCCTTTAATTCCTTTAATACCAGTGCCTCTTAAAAGGTTTATAAATACAGTCTCTATTACATCATTTGCATGATGCGCGGTAAGCACATAATCAAATTGTTTTTCGATTATTAATTCGTGAAACCAATCGTATCGAAGTTTTCTGGCTGCTAACTGAACATTGGTCTTATGTTTTGTGCAATAGGCTTCGGTATCAAATGCTTTTGTGTAAAAAGGAATTTTAATTTTTTTTGCGAGATCTTTACAAAACTTTTCATCTGCTAGACTTTCTTTTCCGCGTAATTGAAAATTACAATGCGCTATGGAAAATTTGAAGCCCGAGTTTTTTAATAAGTGTGTTAGGACAATGGAATCAATGCCGCCACTAACAGCAACAAGAAGATTATGTTTCTTGTTAAAAAGGTCTGTTTTAAGTATGTTTGATTCAAATTCCTTTAACACATAACAAAGGTAGTAAAATGGACTTAGTAAACATAGACTACAAAATACGTAAAGGTATTCAGATAGTCCGTTTTATAATGGAAGTAGTTAAGAGTTGATAGCGATTTATATTGATCGAACTGGCATTTTCCGATAATTGTAATAGTATACTTATATAAAAAACCGATAATTATAATAGTATACTTATATAAAAAACCGATAATTTTGATAGTATACTATAAAAATAGTATATTTGCGGTGTGAAAGACATTACACGCATAGAAAACCCTAAACTTGTTAAGCACCTCGAAGCACCTGAAGTGACTCTTTTAACAGGATCACGGCAAGTAGGTAAAACTACGCTTATGAGGCAAATTCAAGACAAACTTCAAGGTCAGGGGAAAACATTTTTTCATTTTAACCTTGAGTTTGAAAATTACCTGAATGCTTTTAATGAAAACCCCCTTCATCTTTTCGATTTTGTTCCCACTAAAAAAGGTAGCAAAACCATTGTCTTTATTGATGAAATACAGTACTTAAAAAATCCAAGTAACTTTTTAAAGCTTTTATACGACGAATATAAAACTGACATCAAGTTGGTTGTTACAGGCAGTTCAGCGTTTTATATTGACGAAAAGTTTAAAGATAGTCTTGCAGGTAGAAAGCGGTTATTTCATATTAAGCCAATTTCTTTCGCCGAGTTTATACTTTACAAAAAAGGCAAAGATTATTTTAGTTATTTAGCAAAAGGTTTAAATCCTAAAAATAGTATTCCGCAAGTTTATGCTACTGAAATGGAAGATCTTTTTGATGAATACCTTGTTTTTGGGGGCTATCCGGCAGTTGTTAAAACAGATGATGTACAAGAAAAAATTGATATTCTTATTGAAATTTCTACATCCTATGTACAAAAAGATCTTTTTGATAATGGCG
This sequence comes from Aurantibacillus circumpalustris, assembly GCF_029625215.1. GTDB lineage: Bacteria > Bacteroidota > Bacteroidia > B-17B0 > Aurantibacillaceae > Aurantibacillus > Aurantibacillus circumpalustris. The sequence goes on along the minus strand of NZ_CP121197.1, from coordinate 3,174,627 downwards.
TAAGAAAAAGTAACGAATTCAGAATGATGCTAGAGTTAATTGCCTCGCAATGTTGCGGCCAATTGAACGTAAATGATTTGAGTAAAATGGTTAAAGCCACAGTTCCAACTATAAATAATTATCTGCATTTGCTCGAAAAATCATTCCATATTACGCAGGTAAAACCCTTTTTTAATAATTATTCCAAAGAATTAGTGAAAATGCCAAAGCTATTTTTTCAAGACAATGGTTTTCGAAACGCTCTACTGAATAATTTTTCTCGCCTTATAACCCGCGATGACAAAGGTACTTTGCTTGAAAACCAAACCTTACAACAATTATTAGTTCATTACCGTGAACAAGACATTAAATACTGGCGCACCACAGAACAAAACGAAGTCGATTTTATTTTAAAAGATAAAAAAGCGCTTGAAATTAAATTTAAACAAGAAGAATTTAAAGAAAGTAAATACAAATTATTTCGATCTGTTTATGAAGAGTATCCATTGCTAGTAGCGTCTTTTAAAAAGGAAAAAAATAAACTATCCGTTTGGGAAATATAATGCCATTCGAATAATAAATTAGATGTGATGGTCCTATTGACATAAATCAGGTTAAATTTAATGGGAATGTTTAAACACACTCCTAATTTTAAGTAAATTTGAACCATGAGTAAAAAAGTTACTGTTGTTGGAGCCGGTTTAGTAGGCTCTCTTTTATCGCTTTATCTGGCCAAAAAAGGCTATAAAATTGATATTTATGAAAGACGTCCAGACATGCGCAAAGCAAATCTCCTTGCTGGACGATCGATTAATCTTGCGTTAAGTGATCGCGGTTGGAAAGGCTTGGAAGCTGTTGGAATAGCAGAAGATATTATGAAAATTAGTATTCCAATGTATGGTCGCCATATTCATCACAAAGATGGAACAAAAGCCTACCAACCTTATGGAAAAGATAACCAGGCGATTTATTCGGTATCACGTGCCGATATTAACATGAAACTGATGGATTTGGCAGAGGAACAAGCCAATGTCACTTTTCATTTTGATAAGCGTTGCGCACATATTTCGCGCGGAGAACTTGTGGCTTCATTTGAAGATAATTCAACAAAAGAAATTACAGAAACAAAATCTGATCTTTTATTTGGTGCAGACGGTGCCTTTGCCGCTTCACGTTTAAATATGCAGCTGCAGAGCGATCGCTTTGAATACAATCAGCATTATATTAATTGTGGTTATAAAGAACTCATTATTCCTCCCGGAAAAAATGGTGAATTTTTAATGGAAAAAAATGCCCTTCACATCTGGCCGCGCGGAACCTTCATGATGATTGCCCTTCCAAATCCTGACGGCAATTTTACCTGCACCTTATTTTTACCGTTTGATGGTGAAAAATCTTTTGATAATTTAAAAACAGAAGCGCAAGTAAAACGTTTTTTCGAAGAAGAATTTCCAGATGCAATTCCTTTAATGCCAACGTATTTAGAAGATTTTAAAAACAATCCTGTTTCTTCTTTGGTAACAGTAAAATGTTTTCCATGGACATTTGATGAGAAAATAGCACTGATTGGTGATGCAGCGCATGCGTTGGTTCCATTTTACGGACAAGGAATGAATTGCGGTTTTGAAGATTGTGTTGTGTTAAATGATTTAATTGAAAAACACAAAGAAAACTGGCCACTTATTCTCAAGGAATATGAAACATTGCGTAAGCCTGATGCAGATGCAATTGCAGATCTGGCAGTTGCTAACTTTATTGAGATGCGAGACAGAACAGCTGATCCAAAATTTTTACTACAGAAAAAAATAGAAGCCAAATTTTCTAGCAAATATCCTGATAAATGGATTCCTTCATACAGTATGGTGACCTTTAGTCCACAAATCCGTTATAGCACTGCTTTAAAGCAAGGCAATAAACAGCAAGCTATTATGGATAAAATTATGGACAAACCGAATATTGAATCTATTTGGGAGTCTGTGGAAATTGAAAATGAAATGTTGAACCAATTAAATTAAAATGATACACCTTGATTATCCCTTTCTTTATGATACATCCATTAAACTAGCAGTTTCTCTGGTTTTAGGAGCTTCTATTGGAGCCGAAAGGGAGTACAAGGGCAGAAATATTGGATTCAGAACTATTATTTTAATAACACTTGGATCTACTTTCTTTACAATAATTTCTTTTATTATAGGTGATGGCAGCGATCCTGCACGAGTAGCTTCCAACATAGTTACTGGTATTGGTTTTTTAGGGGCTGGGGCTATTTTTCGTGATGGAGTAAGTGTAAGGGGAGTTACAACTGCCTCAATTATATGGATAAGTGCGGCTATTGGAATGGCCTGCGGTATTGCTCAGTATGAATTAGCTGTTCTGGTTACCATTACTGTATTACTAATTTTATTAGGCTTTGCTTGGGTACAGCAATTTATTGATAGGTACAACAAGGAAATGGTTTACAATATTACTATTCCAAATAATCTGGAGTTAAAAGCTGAAATCGAGTCTCATATTAAATCTCATGGTTTAAAATTTTCCTGGTTGAATTACGCAAAGCTTGATGCTGATCTTATTATCGTTTACGAAGTAAGTGGTAGCGATAACAACCACAATAAATTGATTGAGTTTTTATCGACTTCAGACAAAATAAAAAGCTTTACCGTTTAGTTAATTAATTGATTGTTAATTAATTAAAAATCAAAATTAGCTGTAACATTTCCTGCCTAACTTCGTCTTACAACTAATAAATTGAATTTATCGGATTATAATAGCTGTGTTGACACGCACGCAGATGGGGTGTACCGATTTGTGTTAAAACATATTCGTGATAAAGATGTTGCAAAAGACATTGTTCAGGATTCGTTCGAAAAAATGTGGCGTAAGATTGATACCATTGATGCGACTAAATCAAAAACTTATTTGTTTACAACAGCTTATCACACGCTTGTAGATTATACGAGAAGAGGTGCCAAACAAGGCAAATTTAATGAGGTTGATTTTAATCAACACAGTCATAGCAAACAATACTCTGATTTAAAAGAAGTCTTGAATAGAGGCTTAGAGCAGTTATCAGAAATTCAAAAAACAGTTTTATTATTACGAGATTATGAGGGTTATGATTACGCCGAAATTGGAGAGATCACACAGCTGACCGAGAGTCAGGTTAAGGTTTATATTTTTAGAGCAAGAACATTTTTAAAAAATTATATCGGTAAAGTGGAAACAGTTATTTAATGAAACGCATTCATCTACATAATTACGAAGCCTTTTTGCTAGATTACAGTGAAGGGAATTTAAATGCAGAGGACTCTGTTTTATTGAAGGATTTTGTGCTTGCTCACCCTGAGTTAGACATTGATTTGGAAGATTTTAGTTTGCCGTATTTAAACAAAGACTCTGATATAGCCGACTTTAAAGGAAGTTTAAAAAGGAGCGCCAACGAAGTTCCGGATGAAGAACTAATCGATTACATTGAAGGTAATTTATCAAAAAAGGAAAAGCTTGCATTTGAAAATAAAGTAGCTCAAGATCAAGACTTAGCTCGTGATTTAGAGTCTTACCAAAAAACCTTGCTAGCAGCGGATACTAGGCAGGTCTATGCTAATAAAGAAACTTTATTAAAATCAGAAGACGATTTGATTCTAAATAATAGATTAATTCTTTACGTTGAAAATCAATTATCAGAATCCGAGAAATTACAATTAGAAAAAGAAATTTCCGCTAGTACAGAATTACAAAAAGAAATTGATTTATTCTCAAAAACAGTTCTGGTTGCTGATTTGTCAATTGTCCACTCCTCGAAAGAATCCCTTAAGAAAGAAAGCAGAGTTATTCCGTTGTTTAGCTTAAGATCTGCTGGTTCTTTGGCTGCAGCTATTCTTTTGTTATTTGGGCTAGTTGGACTTATTCGGTTTTACAATTCAAATCAAAAGACTGGTGATGTAATTTCTATGGTAAAACCACCTTTAGTAAAAGAAACAATTAAGGTAATTGATTCTCCTAAAATAATAAACAGCAAACAAAATCTGGCTGATAAATCTCAAATTGAAAAAAAGAATTCAGATAAAATTACAGCAACGGTTGTCGAAGAAGCGACAGTTATCCAAAAAGATTCGAAAGAAACTGATCAACTTCCTTTAATAAAAGAAGTTATAGAAATTGCAAAGGTGCAAGACCAAAAAATTGAGGAAAAAATTATTCCAGAAGAAAAGCAAAAAATTGAAATCGCTCCCAATACTATTTTACCAAATAGTGATTCCGCTTTAAGCAAGCGCAATTATCTTGCCCTAGCCGAAGATATTATTGAAAACGTTGATCTAAGCAATGATGAAATCCCTGAAAAAAATGGATTTTGGAAACGTGCTGTAAAGTTGGCCCGAAAAGCTAATAAGCTCGGTGTTAAATCTATTGATGGACAGGAAGATTCAGAAAGTAATTTTCGTGTATCCTTTAATTCATTTAGTGTAGAAAAAAAATAATTTAAGTCTGTAACTTTTTAATTGCATCTCCGTCTTACTCTTAAATAAACCAACAACGTTGTTACAAATTAAATAAATTAATTAAAAAATATAACATGAATAAAATTTCAATACTACTCGTCGTTCTTATTTCAAGTTTTATTAGCTGTCACGCACAAAGAAGCCAAGAGAGAACAATTTCCAAATTCGATAAAATTAAACTGTCAGGTGCCGTAAATGTTATTTACACAAATTCAGATACAGTGGGTTTAATAATAAAGGGTAAAGAAAGTGATTTTGATAAGATCGAAACCAAAATGGAGAATTCCACTTTAATTATTACAAGTAAAGGCAGCTTTAACTCAGAAATGAATATTTACATTAAAAACAATGGCTTAGTAAATATCGAAACCTCAGGAGCTGCCAGGTTAAAAACTACTAACACGTTAAAGTCTGATTCCATTCTATTTGATGTTTCTGGCGCATCTGATATTCACGCAAAGCTAGAAACAAAAAAAGTTAGTTGCTTTGAAGTAGGGGCAAGTAACTTAGTTTTAGAAGGTAGCGCGGATTATATGGATGCTAAAATATCTGGAGCGGCTTCTTTAAAAAGTTATAATTTAATAGTTAAAGATGCTGTTTTAACTACATCAGGAGCTGCGAGCGCAAAAGTAAATGTAACAGATAAACTAAATGCTGTTGCTACAAGTGCAAGTGATATTAAGGTGAAAGGTGATCCTAAGGATGTAACAGTAGAAACTAGCACGGCTGCTAACATTACAAGAATTAAAAGTGTATCGGCAAAAGATGGAAAAAATGATGGAGATACAACGTACTTTAACTTAAAAAAAAGAAAAATACTTTTGATTGGAAATAGCGAAGATTCTGAAACTAAAGCTAACGATGCCGTTGAAGAATTTAAACACTGGAGAGGTTTTTCCTTGGGTATTAACGGTTTAATGACTTCGCCAGGAGCTGTTAACATTCCAAGTAATTACCAATACATGGAGGTTGTTTATAAAAACAGTTTTAATCTACAATTTAACTTGATTGAACGTAACTTTAATATTATAGATAATAACTTTAAAATTGTTACCGGATTTGGATTTGATTATCACTCCTATGAACTTGCTAAAAAAACAAGCTTGAATGCTGACAGTTCTTTTACCTGGGGAACTATAGATTCAACTGATACGTACACTTACAAGAAAAACAGATTGCGTAATACATACATACAAGTTCCTTTATTATTAGAGTTTAACACAAGTAACGATCCTAAAAAAACATTCCATATTGCATTTGGTGTAATTGGTGAGTTTTTAATTTCATCGAGAACAAAACAAGTTTTAACACAAGGGAAAGACGAACTCACAAAAGTAAGAAAGGATAACTATAACATGACTCCCTTTACCGCGAAGGCACATGTTAATCTAGGTTACCGCGGCTGGATGTTTTTTGCTGAATATAATTTAACACCTTTATTTCAATATGGCAAAGGACCTGACCTGTATCCTTTTACTGGAGGAATACGCGTGATACCATTTAGTTGATTAGAATCAAGATTTCTTATAAAAACGGGCTTTTTAGTCCGTTTTTTTGTTTTAAGTGACTTAATCTGAAAGTAATTGTAAAATGAGTTACATTTTCATTTATATTTGATTAAGATGAAAGATATATACCTAGTACATATCACTTTACCCGATGTTTTTTCCCAAGCTTTTTATGACCTCATACAAAAACAAAGAAATCATATTAATGAGCTTCTCGAAAGGCAAATTATAATTAGCTACTCTTTAGACATGGAAAGAAAAAACGTTTGGGTTTTTATTTCTGCCAATAGTGAAAAAGAAGTGAGGAATCGTTTAAATAGTTTTCCTATTATAAAAGAAGTAAAAGTGATTATTCATGAACTTGCTTTTCATGACGCCGCTCATAAGGCTTTACCTGATCTTATACTCAATTAAAAAAATAAGCTATTTAAATAGATTGAAACATTTCATTGCGCTTAACAGAGAGTTTTTTTATTCTTAAAGGATCTAAAATCTAATCACAAATCTTCATACAGTTTTTTAAATTGAGTGCCGACAGCTTTAAGATCAAATTTATTTTTTAATTGTTCTGAAATTAATTGGTTATCGTACTTAGTCGTGTAACAGAGATAAATTTTCTCCTTCCAATCACTGACAGTATTGTTTGTTACAAAGCCATTATCCTTATTTATAACATCTTTTGCAATACCTACCGGACTCAAAACAGAAGGTAAACCACACATTAAAGCTTCGGCCATTACTATTGAGAATGTTTCAAAATCAGATCCATGTAAAAAAATGTGACTTTTACTTAGCTCGGTTTTAACTTCTTTACTGGCAATGATCCCCTTGAATTCGATTTGAAAATCATATTTTTTTTTTCTAATTTTTTCAGTTTGCTCTCCGTCACCGATTAAAACAACTTTGAAATTTGTAATTTTTTCTGTGATCAGTAGTTCTTGTAGAGCATCCAAAAAATAAAAAGGATTCTTATGTTGTCCCCAGTTAGCAACGGCTATAAATGTAAAAACATCGTTCTTGTTAATTGTGGGATCGTAATAAAATTCGCTCGATTCAATTACATTTGGAATGATTGAGATTTTATGATTTATAGTGTGCGTTTTTAAAGTATCTTTCAACTGTTGAGACACACATGTTAAAGCATTGGCCTTATTTAATACCTTTTTTCCAGAATAAGAATATAAACTAACTCTAAAAAATTTATCTATTTTTGTCCAGTGCTCTGTAATAACATGTTTTAAACCGAATTTCGTTGCTAATTTTTGACCAACTATACCACAAGGGAAAATAACATTAGAATGAATTGTATCAAATGTATGCTGTTTATTGAGTGTTAGTTTTAGGTATCTTTTTAAAATAAAATAGTGTAATGGCAAAAGAACATAAAGCAGTTTATAATACTTTGAGTTTAAATCAATTTGATGGGTTTCAACGCCTTTTTCATCTTTAAAAACAATAATGTTTTTTTCAAAAAAAGAACTTCCTTTAGCAATATTTAAGGAAAGAACCACAGTATTAATATAAAGATTTGCAGCGTGTGCGTGCCTTTTTACAAATATCCCAAAACTTTTGTTATTTTTGTTTGGGTACCAATAAGTTAAAAACAAAACAGAGTTTGAGCTCATAAATGAAATTTTCGATAATTTACAACAAAAGTATAAATAGTTTTCTAAGAACTTGTTTAAAGCCTTTTTCAAAAATAATTCCCGACAATCTTAAATTTCCTGTGAATGGCATTTTTTCTGTCAAAGGAAATAACATAAAACAGTTTAAAGTATCAACCAATCCAACAAGTTGGTTCTCAAAAAAGGTTTTTTGGGATAACGTGGAGGGGTTCGAATTTAACTCCGTTAAAATCTTTTGCGAAGTTGTAAAAAATTCAAGTGTTTTTTTCGATATCGGCTCCAACATTGGTTATTATTCGTTGCTAGCAAGCAGTATTAAAAATACAAACATTGTCGTTTACGCTTTTGAACCAATGCCTTCAGCCTTTAATTATCTTAAGGAAAATATTCTAATAAATAACTTCACGAATATTAAGCCACAACAACTTGCACTTTCTGCTGAAAAGGGTTCAACGACTTTTTACTCAATCGTAAATCCAAAATTTAAAGACATGCCTCAATTAACTGGGGATGGTGGTTTAAGTCAGGCCCAGTCTGGTGATAGGAGCAAGGTTAATTTTGAAGTTCAGATTGACACGCTTGATAATTTTGTGAAGGAAAACTTAGGAACCCTGAAAATTGATCTTATTAAGCTTGATACGGAAGCGAATGAACATCATGTATTATCTGGTTCGCATTTAGTTTTGAGTGAACACCGACCAATAATTCAATGTGAAATTCTTAAAAATCAAATTGAGAACGAAATAGATGCCATTCTTAGAAAGTACGATTATCTCTACTACAGAGCCACAAATCAAGGCTTGAAACAAGTCGAATCTTTCCTAAATAATACCACTGAATACGTTGACTATTATTTGGTGCCAAAGGAGAGAAAAGTACTTATTGAAAAATTTATTATTTAATTTCTGAAATTATATCTAACATCTCTTGAAAGAGAAAATTGAATGGGTGAGATAAAAAAACAAAGTATTAACAATACCATACTGAGTTACGTTGGTGCTGGGATTGGTTTTTTAATCATCTACATACAGCCTCATTTAATTTCTTCAGCTGATATTGGCTTACTGAGATTACTTTACTCGTTTTCATGGATGGCAGCCATCATTATGCCTTTTGGCTTTGGTAGTGTCACCATGAAATTCTTCCCTAAAATTAAAAACGAAAGCAAAACTCATAATGGCTTATTCGCTTTATTATTACTCGTAGCATCTTTGGGAGCTTCGGTTATCGCCTCTCTTTTGTATTTAAATAAATATTTTTTTGTCGATTATTACAAAAAGTCTGCTGAATTTCCTGTTTACTTTAATGAAGCACTCATATTTGCATTTATTCTTTCTCTCATTTCATTGTATTCAGTTTATTCAGTTTCTCTTTTTAAAACAACTATTACCGTTTTTTTAACCGACATATTTACGAGATTAGGTCAGCTCTTTTTAATAATAATTTATCATTATGAAATTATCGACAAGCACACGCTTGTTTTATCATACATAGGTGTCTTTTTAGTTCAATTAATCTTATTGTTGTTTTATTTAGTTAGAAGCAAGGCTGTTTCTTTTAGAATTAACTGGAAGTTTTACAAAACCCTGCCACTCAAAGAAATTATCTTCTTTGCACTGTTAATGATGTTAACAGCATTTGCCTCTTTAGGTATTAAATTTATTGACCAATTAATGATCGGGCATTTTTTGAATGAAAATCTGGTGGGCGTTTATGCAACCTGTGTCATGATTTGTGCCATTATGGAAATTCCATTTAATAGTCTTGATCGTATTGCTCAGCCAAAAATTGCTTCGGCTTGGAGTATCAATGATGTCAAAGAAGTTGCTAAGATCTATGAAATGAGCAGTCGGTATATGTTTTTTGTTGGCGGATTTCTATTTTGTATTCTTTGGTCAAGTATCGACCTTATTTTTTTATTTTTGCCAGCGGAGTATTTGCAAGGAAAAACTGCCTTTTTTATAATTTCATTTTCCTCACTTTTTAATCTTTTAACAGGCGTTAATTCCTCTGTAATTTTATATTCACACAAGTATTTTGTCGCTTCTTTATTCTTATTCGCCTTAATTCTGGTAGCATTTATTGCAAACAATACTTTGATAAGTTTATACGGTATTTCTGGCGCTGCAATGAGCACGCTTATTGCAATAGCAACATTTAACTTACTTAAGTATATTTATATCCTTATTAGATTTAAAATGCAGCCTTTTTCAAAACACACCGGTTTTATTTTGGCATCCATTTTAGTGATTTCACTTGTTTTATTTTTGATGCCAAATTCATTACATCCATTTATTACAGCTGCAATAGGCTGTTCATTCACCGGAATAGTCTTTTCGGTAATGAACATAAAATACAATACAATTGAAGAAGTAAATAAAGTGTTCAGGAAATTTAAATTAATTAAGTAAACTGAGGATAAGTTATTATTTAGTTAACTACGATAATTTTCCCAGCAGTGTTCTGCCCCTTAAACGACGTGGTTTTGTAGATATAAACCCCCGTAGGCAGATGACTAATGTCTATTTGTTGATTAGGCTCACAAACTTCTTTTACTAGTACCAGACCGGACATTAAGTTATACAATTCTAATCTTAAATCGCCTTCACTTGATCGAACATGAATTTTTCCACTTGAAGGATTGGGATAAATACTAGTGGCTTGTGACAATTTATTTTCATTGATAGCAACATTGAGTAAAGAATATTGCACTACTAGTTTTGGTCTTTTGGCTTGATTACTATTCTTAGAAGATCCAAAAGTTAAAATTTTGCCGCAGCTTTCATTAAAGAGTCCTAATTCAAAACCGTAGTTTGTTTGAGGATTGGCTGTCATGTGACTCACCATCGCTGTGACATCAACGTTATAGTCCTGAGTGGAAGACATACTTTGTGCCAGCGTGGCCTGATCTACAGAAGTATTATTTGGTTCGGTATTCCAAGTAACTAGGCTGTTGGTCCAACTGGATGTGACGCGACGAATATAGCTGGAATTACTACCACTATGAGGAGGATTAACGTTGGAAACAGAATATAGAGTAAGATTAGCTGAAAGAATGACGGCACTAACGGGTATAGCCGATAAATCAAAACGCAGTAAGCTACGAGCAACAGAACAGTCTCCGCCAACTGTTAGAGCCTTGGCAAGAAGCTCTGACATAAAACTAAAATTCATTATAGAATAATTCTGTGGAGTATAGAAACCAATCGGTGTATCGAATCCATCTTCAGGTCCAGGCTGCAGAACCAAAGTGATTTGAGCTGTCGTACTGGTAAATGCCATAACAAAAACAACTGAGAATGGCAGTAATGGTTTAATTAATTGTGTTTTTTTTATGGTTAATTCTCTTTGTTTCAGAAAGAAGTTAAATGTCCAGGGTGCGATAATTTTAAAATTTCTCATTGGGTTAAGGTTTATTAAAGATAACAAAAAAAGTTTTCAAATTATTAAAAGGATTTTATTTAAAGATAGAGGAGTAGGGGGCTAAAATCCAAATACATGGAACTTTGTTTAAATAGATAACTTGGTATAGATTTATGTAAATTTGTCTATATGAAAATTAAATGCCGCTTGTCTTTTTTTCTACTTTTCGCTCAGTGTTTACTTCATTCGCAAACATTTCTCCGTGTAACCAATACTTCTTTCAATAATCCAAAAAGTTATGACATTTTTATAAATGAAGTTTTAGAATATAAATTAAAAGGCCAGTTTATTTTTCATAAGGCAAAACTTATTGCTATGAGTGATAGCACTCTTGTATTTGCTAACGACATAGAAGTTAAATGGAATCAGTTGAAAGCTTTAAGGGTAAACAAAAACAATCATCTAGTCTCATCTGTTAGTTTTATTTTTATTGCAGGTGGAGTTGTTTTTTTCTCGCTGAATACCATAAACAATATTATTATTGGCGATCAACCTGCATTAGATGCAAAAGCTGCATACATATCAGCGGCACTAGTTGTTACGGGCTATTTAATAAAGCAATTAGAAAAAAAACAACTGAGAATAAAAGAGAGTACTTATCTAAAAGTTTTAACTATAAATTATCAGGATTTAAATAAGAAAGACACGGGAGAATAATCTAATTAATCCTCTGTCTCTGCATCAAAACCATAATCACTGCTTCCTTCTCCATCTTCCGAATCGTCTTCAGATTCTTCTTCACCTTCTTCACCTTCAAGACTGTTTATATCATCTTCTTCAACAGCCTCTTCACCTGTATCCAAAGTTTTGTACACTTCTTCATCTTCCACATTCAAATCATCTAGTAAACCAGCCATTGCCATATCAGGACTTAACTCTTCCTTAGCCACATTAACTTGTTTGTATTGTTTTGGAGCGGTGCCATAACTTTTTACAATACTTGGATAAGTGATTTTTGGATTGTCTTCGACGATCTTAATCATTTCCAATAAAAAAGTCCATTGAACAATAGGATCAAAAACGTAAACAAATCGTTGATGCGGTTGCTCAATAAATTTTGCAATTTTTGTCTCAGACATTAACTTCTTAGGATCTACATTTTTTCGAATTTCTTCTTCTTCAAGCGGTAAATCTTCTTTTCTCAAAGTAATTTCCTGGCCTTTGCGCCAATAATCATCACTTACAAAGAATGCAGAAGCATGTTTTGAATCAAATTTAAAAGCTTCTTGAATTATGGTATGAAATTGTTCGAAGTTTTGTGCCGCTTTAATATCAATGTCCCTAAAAACATCTTCATTATCTTCAAGAAAAACTTTAAAACGATAAATAGCCATTTTAATTAGTTTTTGGTTTTGTATATTTCAGAATTCATTAGACCAATACGGTTAAAAAAATGTCTAAAAGACACTCCTAATACTCCAATTCCATATTTCATACTTCTCCTGAAATTAATTGAACTAGCTTCAGGAAAATACTTAGTAGGACAGGTTACCTCTGCAATATCAAAGCCTGCATAAAAAATTTGCGAAATCATTTGATTATCAAAAACAAAATCGTCAGAATTTGCATGGTAATTTATTTTTTGAATGACTTCTTTAGAAAATGCTCTATACCCCGTATGATATTCTGATAACTTTTGGTTTACCAAAACATTCTGTGTAAAAGTAAGAAAGCGATTAAAAATATATTTATACAAAGGCATTCCACCTTTTAAGGCTCCTTTTCCAAGGATACGTGAGCCAAAGGCTACAGGATAAAGATCATTCGCTATCAAATAACTTAAACTTGCAATGAGTTTAGGAGTATATTGATAATCTGGATGAAGCATGATAACAATATCAGCACCTAATTCCATAGCTGTGTCATAGCAGGTTTTTTGATTTCCACCATAACCTTTATTCTTTTCGTGGCGAATAACATGTTTAATCCCTATACTTTTTGCTACTTCTGAAGTATTGTCTTTACTATGGTCATCAACCAAAACTACATCATCAACAATATCAAAAGGAATCTCATCATAAGTTTTCTTCAAAGTCAACGCAGCATTGTATGCCGGAAGTACAGCAATTATCTTTTTTCCATTAATCATAGGTCAACAAAAATAACAAAGTTTGTTTAATTATATAAATTAAAAGTAAGTAAATAAATGTATTTTTATACACGAAATGGTGTTTCTGAAAAAACTACATACACTCACGCTGAGATCGTTTTTACCGCCATTTTTTGCAACATTATTCATAAGTGTTTTCTTGTTATTTCTAGCTCAAATTGTAATAACTTACCTCGATGATTTTATTGGCAAGGGACTAAAAACCATTGATTTAATGAGACTTTTTGCTTATGCGTGGATTGCAATTATTCCGCAATGCATTCCATTGGCTGTTTTATTAGCATCTATCATGAGTTTTGGAAATATGGCCGAAAACTATGAATTAGCAGCCATGAAATCATCTGGTTTATCTTTGTTTAAAATTGTTAAAGCAGTTTTTGTTTTAGTGCTAATACTCGCAGGACTTACATTCTTGTTCAATAATTTTGTTCTACCCATCGTTCATTTAAAATCAACAACCTTGTTGTATGATATCCGTCAAAAAAAGCCGGCAGTAAATATCAAAGAAGGCATCTTTTATAACGCAATTGATAATTATAGTCTCAGGGTTGGTAAAAAATCGCCAAAAAAGGATGTTTTGTATGATTTATACATCTATGATCACAGTTCGCACCTTGGTAATACCGTTCAAATGTATTCTGAGTCAGGTAAAATTACAACTACAGCCGACACTTCCGCACTGGTGCTCATTTTAAGAGATGGTAATCGTTATGAAGAAGGTACGAGCATAAACAGCTCATCCAAACACACATTTTCTCAGCTAAACTATAAGCAGTTACAGGTAAATATTCCGCTTGAAGATTTTAAGATGAAACGTACAAGTGAGGAGTTATTTAAAGGTCATGGAGAGATGCTGAATGTTTGGCAGATTGATTCCGTAATTGATTCAACTAAACGGATTCTGAATCGACGCTTCGATAATCTTAAATCACAATCGCTTATTTCATTTTATAGTAGAACGTCGGCTTTACAAAATAAAAAAGACTCTTTCCCGAATGTTAATGTTTTGGCTTTTTATGACAGTCTTAAATACGATCAATTTAATATGGCAATACAAAATGCCTTAAATATTAGTCGTACCGCTGCCGGAAATATTGATAATTATAGTTTGGGTTTAGAAAACGAAGACCGGCAATTAAAACAATATCTTATGGAATGGCATAAAAAAATCGTCGTCTGTTTTGCTTGTATAATTTTGTTTTTTATTGGTGCGCCTTTAGGAGCTATCATAAAAAAAGGTGGACTGGGCCTTCCAGTTATTGTATCAGTTATTTTCTTTCTAGCTTATTACATTCTCACCGAAATGTTTAATTCTCTAGCAATTGATTCTATTTTACCACCCTGGCAGGCTTTATGGGCACCACTTTTGATTTTTTTACCGATAAGTGTTTTTTTAACCATTAAGGCCGCAAATGATTCTGTTATTTTTGACGCCACTATTTATTACACTTGGGCTGGTAAATTATTTAGAAAAAAAGAGCGTGTTTAAAATCCTTCAAATAGCCAACAAAGCACCTTATCCCGCCAACGACGGAAGTAGTATTGCTATTTACAATATGGCGAAAGGATTTATTGAAAACAAAGTCGATCTCCATCTAATAAGTATAAATACTAAAAAACATTTTAAGCCTGATGGCGATGTTCCCAAAAAGTTTGCCGAAGAATCTCATTACACAACAGTCTATAGAAACACAAACACTTCAACATTCGGTGCTATTCTAAATCTTTTTACAAGTAACTCCTACTTTGTTTCACGCTTTTATTTTAATGCTTTTGAGAAGAAACTAATCGAATTATTAAAGAGCAACTCGTTTGATATCATTCAAATTGAGGGATTATTTATGGGCGTTTATATTGATACTATAAAAAAACATTCAACTGCTAAAATCGTTTTAAGAGCGCATAATATTGAGCATAATATCTGGAAGAGGCACATTGCACATGAAAAAATGAGTGTTAAGAAACTCTACCTTGGTATTCAAAATACTCGTCTTAAAAAGTTTGAAATGAAGGTTATTTCAAAAGTAGACGCCATTGTGCCAATAACGCGGACTGACGAAGCTGAATTTAAAAATATGGGATTTGTAAAGCCTATTTACACATGCATTACAGGGGTGGACGTTCAAAGTTATCTAACCAAAGGAGACTTAGTAGAAAAGGCAAAAACTATCTTTTATTTTGGATCTATGGATTGGCTTCCAAACCAAGAAGCTGCAAACTGGTTTCTTGATAATTGCTGGGATAAAGTTCATAAAGCTGTTCCAGAAGCTAAATTAATCATAGCGGGTAGGGGGATGCCTCTTGAATTTTTTCATATCACCCGTCCAAATGTGTTAATCATTGAAAATGTTGAAGATGGAAAAGCTTTTTTTCAACAGCATCAAATTATGATTGTGCCTCTTTGGTCTGGCAGCGGCTTAAGAATTAAAATAATCGAAGGTATGGCCTATGGAAAGGCGATTGTTAGTACTAGTATTGGCGCAGAAGGTATTAATTATACCAATAAGAAAAATATTTTAATTGCTGATAATGCAACTGATTTTTCAAATGCAGTTATTAAACTTCTAGAAAATCAAATGGTACGAAAAGAAATAGAAAAAAATGCTACAGAGTTTGCCAAATCTGAATTCGACAATTTTAAAGTAACCTCAAAACTAGTTGAATTCTATAATCAGTTATTGAATGCATAGTACTTTACTGATAATATTTTTTGTTTCGGGTATTTTGATTGTACACACTTATGTAATTTATCCATTAAGTATGATTTTGTTTTTCTCTAAAACAAAGAAAAAAATAGTTGAGTATTCAATCGAGGATGAATTGCCAAATGTTCTGGTTTTAATCGCAGCGTACAACGAAGAGAAAGTAATCGGAGAAAAAATTGATTCTGTGTTTAACTCAACTTACCCGCTAAAAAAAATAAAAGTTTATGTTGGGTCAGATGCTTCACAAGACAATACAGATAACATCGTTGAAAATTTAAAACAAAATTATCCAAATCTCGAACTAGTTAAATTTAGTGGTCGTGTTGGGAAAATTAGCATTATTAACCAATTGCAGTCGCTGGAAGATGCTGAAATATTAATTATGACTGATGCTAATGTTATTTTTAAACCGACAACAATTTTTGAATTGGTTAAAAAATTTAAAGATGAAAGAGTTGGTATTGTAGCAGCAAATATTTTTAAGGAATCTATTAATGACGAAGGAATTGCGATACAAGAAAAAAAATACCTTTCAATGGAGAATAAAATTAAAACGTGTGAAAGCAATGCTTTTAATTTGATTATGGGGGCCGAAGGTGGCTGTTATGCCATTAGAGATAATTTGTTTACTCAAGTGCCTCTTCGTTTTATTGTTGATGATTTTTATATAACCATGCAAGTTTTAAATAGGGGTAAATTTACTTTATTTAATCCAGACGCAATCTGTATAGAAGATTTACCAAGCGATACTGCAGGTGAATATAAACGCAAGGTCCGAATTTCTTCAGGTAATTTTCAAAATCTTTTCTTCTTCAAAAAACTACTCTTCGCAATTGGAAAACCTGTTAGCTACGCTTTTTGGTCACACAAGGTATTACGCTGGTTAACACCTTTTTTCCTGTTTATGAGTCTTAGTGTTTCTGCCGCTTTAATTTATTGGCATCCAATTTTTATTCCTTTGTTTTTCCTTCAACTGTTCGGGTTTTCATTTCCAGTCTTAGATCATTTGTTTAAATTTAAGAATTCAGGTTTAAAATTTATTAGTCACTTTTACATGATGAATCTTGCTCTCCTGGAGGGTTTTGTGAAATTTACAAAGGGTATAAAAACAAGTGTTTGGCAACCAATTAAGAGAAATGTTTAAAAGGGTCATTCATACCATAATATTTTTCGTCTTGTTTTTGGTGGCTTCCGGTCAAACCAGTAAAAAACAGATACAAGTTCGAAATGCAGATAATCTCACTTACGACGAATCTAAAAACAGCGCCAAGGTTCTAAGTGGTCATGTTATTTGTGAACACGAAGGAGCCTTATTATACTGTGATACAGCATACATTTACTCGGAAACAAACCAAATGATAGCCCGTGGAAACATCTTAATTACCAAAGGAGATAGCATAACAGTTACAGGCGATCGACTCCTTTATGATGGTAAAACCAGAATTGCGACGCTCGAAAGAAATGTAAAATGCGTTGAAAAAGACATGACACTTACTACCAATCTTTTGACTTTTGATGTAGGTGCATCGGTTGCCAATTATTATAATGGCGGCACTATTGTAAACAAAGAAAACACTCTAGTGAGTAAAAACGGACACTATTATTCAGCCACAAAGGAAGCTACGTTTCATTACGATGTCGTGTTAACAAACCCTGATTATAAAATGAATTCCGACACTTTAAAATATAAAGTACCGACTAGGACTTCCTACTTTCTTGGACCAAGTATTATTCTCAGTAAATCAGACTACATCTATTGTGAAAATGGTTGGTACGATACTAATAAGGAAAATGCAGCCTTTAGTAAAAATGCCGTTTTGGTTACTTCCCAGCAAAAACTTAGAGGTGATAGTTTGTTTTATGATCGCACTCTAAAGTATGGTAGAGCATTTAGAAACGTTACAATGGTTGACACCTCTCAAAAGTCAATAATTTACGGCGATTACGTTGAATACAGAGAATTAAAATCGGAGGCACTCGTTACTAAGAAGGCTATATATGCTAGAATACTTGAAGAGGATACAGTTTTTATTGCCGCAGATACTTTATACCACAGAGATATTGATTCAGTAAACAATTTTTTAAATGCATTTCATCATGTAAAGATTTTTAAAAAAAATCTTCAAGCTATTTGCGATTCAGCCACAATGAATACGCAGGATTCGCTAATGCAATTGTTTAACACACCTGTTCTTTGGAGCACGAATGCTCAGGCCACTTCTAAAATAATTAAAGTGGATATTGGTAAAAACAAGATTAAAGGATTTCATCTGGAGGGAAAAGCATTTTTAATACAACAGGTAGATAGCCTTCATAATAAAGACAAGTATAATCAACTCGCGGGTAAAACCATTGATGGCATAATAACTGAAGACTCCATTCGAAGGGTAATAGTTAGCGGTAGTGCCGAAATTATGTATTACCCAAAAAACGAATCTAAACTTATTGGACTCAATAAAACAGGTTGTACAGAGATTTACATGTGGTTAAAAAAAGGTGAGATGGACCGTGTAGCTATGAAACCTAAAACTGAAGGGAACATTGATCCAGTTAAGGATGTAGATATTGAAAATGCAAAACTTAAAGGATTCAATTGGCAGTATTCAAAACGTCCGCTTTCAAGGTTCGAACTGCATTCAAAACCAAAAGAAGGGCTGAAAAATTAATCGAAATCTTTTATGAGAGCTGGACGCTGTGTTATTTCGTGGTAACAAATACAATTTTCTTTAAAGTAATGTAACACCATGCTTTTTCTAGTCGTTTCTGGATTTTTGTGCTTTTCACCACCATGAAAAAGATTAGCATGCCAAATTAATAAATCACCTTTTTTTGCTTTGAAAATTTCTTTCTTCAGTCCGAGCTCTTCGATTTTCTTCCCTATCATTTTTTCGTACTCTGAATACGATTTGTTACCAATCAAAAAAGAATTTCCTTCGTTCTTGTAATCTTTATTCAGATAATACGGAAGTTTGTGGCTGCCTGGATAGTAATGCAATGGTCCATTTTCATCATCAACATCTTCCAGTGCTATCCAAACGCCCAATAATCCCCCAAGAGGATAAGTGGTCATGTGAATGGAATCAGAATGTGTATCCTGTTCGCTTCCTTTAATAAAATTAATACTCTGAAACAGAACAGAATTACCATTGAGCAAAACAGACAACAACTCATGTAACGTTTCATTATTACCGATAGAATTTAAAAGTTCAGACACGTGAATCGCAAACATAATCTTGCCGCCATAACCAAACTTTACCTTTTTATCTTTTAGTAAATTTTCAATATTTAGATTTATTTTATAGACTGTTTCAGAAGATAAATAGTTTTTTAAAATGCTAAATCCTTTATCATTAAATTCAAGTAGACTTTTTTGATTTTCACTATCAACTGATTTAAAGAGTTTTGTTTGTTTTAATTTGGTTTCATCAACAGATACGTGACTAACTTCGGCCGAGAGATTCTCAAAATCTTTGCTTGAAACAGGTGAATAATATTTTTTACGGATGCCCAGTTTTTTATAGAGTGCTTCGTTATGATGCAGTTCTTTTCTGTGAAAAAAATTGTAAACCGAATAGGCTAACTTTAAACGTCTTATTATCTCAATCATCGTTCTAAATAAAAGAAATTTAATTTAAGAAAATAAGGCTTTTAATTCCGTTGCGTCGTCTGCTTTCATTCTACCAGCTATAACCAAAGATAATTGTCTTCTGCGCAAGGCGCCATCAAAACGTTTTTTATCACTTTCAGTTTCAGGAACAATAGGCGGAACGGGCAGGGGAGAACCATTTTGATCAATGGCAACGAAAGTAAGAATAGCTTCGTTACATTTTGTTTTAGCACCAGTTGTTGTATTTTCAACAAATACATCCACAAACACTTCCATACTACTAGTAAATGCTCTACTTACTTTAGCATCTAAGGTTACTATACTATTTTGTTTTATTGGATTATCGAAAGAAACGTGATTTATGGCTGCTGTCACTACAACACGACCGCAATGCCTTTGTGCAGCAATGGCAGCAGTTATGTCAACCCATTGCAT
The DNA here is from genome assembly GCF_029625215.1 of Aurantibacillus circumpalustris. Taxonomy (GTDB): domain Bacteria; phylum Bacteroidota; class Bacteroidia; order B-17B0; family Aurantibacillaceae; genus Aurantibacillus; species Aurantibacillus circumpalustris. The sequence continues at coordinate 3,154,736 of NZ_CP121197.1, read as the reverse complement.
GAGTTTTCCTCCAAAAAGATTTCCTACATGGTTCGTATCGTTTGGGAGTACAACCTCTGTATTAATGGTTGCTGATTGTGCGGGTGTTTTTGATTTCATAAGTGTAATTCTTCGCGCAAAGTTAACTATTATACCTTACTTTTGTCCATGGATTTTTCATACATAAAAGCACTTCACATTATTTTTGTAGTTTGTTGGTTTGCTGCACTTTTTTACATTGTTCGACTTTTTATCTACACAGCCGAAGCTCAAAAAAAAGACGATATCGCTAAACCAATTTTAACTGAGCAATTACTCATAATGCAAACCAAACTTTGGTACATTATAGGTTGGCCTTCTTTATTTGGAACATATATATTTGGATTTTGGATGCTTTGGGAAAACCCTTCGTATCTCGAATTTTCATGGATGTGGTTAAAACTAATTGCCGTTGGAGTATTAACTGTTTACCATTTTGGGTGTCAACGAATTTTATCACAACAAAAGAAAGGTCTCTTTAGACTTTCATCTCTTAAACTTAGATTATTAAACGAATTAGCGACTGTTTTGCTCGTAGCAATTGTATTTTTAGTGGTTGTTAAATCTACCTCAGGCCTTTTTGTAGGGCTCTTAGGCCTTTTAGGTTTCGCTGCAACATTAATGATTGGAGTTCTTATTTACAAGAAAAGTCGTAAGCAAGATAAAATAGATGAGTTAACAAAGAAAATAGATAGTACTTCTAATGGGAAAAGAGAATAAATGAATTATTGTTTTATTTATTCGCCGCTTTTTATCCAAGCATGTGGAAACCGATCCTTTAGTTCTTGAAGTCTTTCAATCGCTTCGTCTTTTGTAGAATAACTGCCATTACTCACCACGTACATTCCCTTATTATTTTGACCAGTTACTTCTGCGTTTACTTTTTGTTTTGAAAGTTTTTTGATCATTCGTTTTGCGTTTTGCAAAACTGTAAAACAACCCAATACTATTTCATATTTTCCCGACTTTACACTTGTGTATTTAACTGAATTTAAGCGGTTTAAGTCAGTTGAATTATTACTGTTATTAAACACATTTACAGCGATTTTCTTTGAGTTTTCCAGCTCTATATTGGCAATACCATTTGCATCAGCTACATAAGTCGATGCATTAACTGTATTGTTTTGAAGTTTAAGCTCAGGATAACTAAGAGCAACATAACTTCTTTTTGATTCACTACCGAATAAAGAAGATCGCAGTTCACCGTTAACCGGAAAATTATTTACAAGTAAACCCAACACACTCACAAATAAAATTGCTATTAAAAGTGGAGTTACCATTTTTCCATAGCTTCTTTTAGTTTTTGGCAACAGCAACAGTGGTGAAGTGGGTTCTTCGGTATGTTTTACCCTGTCTACAAATACAGTTTCTTTTTTAGGTTCAACAACCTTATTTTCAAGTTCTTTAATTGAAACTGCACCTAAACCAAAACTTGAACTAAGAAAATTTGAATCTTGTTGTGGTTCAAAACAAATATTATTTTCGAAATCGAGATAAAAAAAGCCAATTCCCTCAATAGACAATCGTCTTTTAGCAGTCAAAATCCCTGAGCAAAACTCTGAGAAATCATTTAAATGCGCTGTAGCTTCAATTGCTGTACATTTTAGTGCGTTTTGCAACCAGCTCGATAAAATACCGTCATTTTGCTTCAACTGGGCATTAAAACTTACTGTTTTTGATGGCGGGAGCAGTAATCCACCTGAAACCGAAATGTGAGCAGCCCTTGATTTAAGTACAAACCCTCCAAAATTTGGCAAAACAAGGTAATCGTTAAAGAACAATTGCTCTTTAATACCTCGTATTATGGATTGTTGAACGCTCATTTTAGGGTCACAAATGTAAACTTCTATTTCAAATATAAAGAATGAAATTTACTGTGAATCATTTTTTTATTAAATACTTTCAAATATAGCGAGCCATTATAATGATTATAGTAATTTTGCGCCGCTTATGATTTTTAAAATAAACAAATTCTCCTTTTTTCTATTAGTTTTTTTTACACTTTTAAGAACTGGTTATTCTCAAAAAGCTGAGTTAACGTGCGAAGAAATAATTACAAAGAGTCTTAAATCAATAAAAGAACTTAAAGGGTTAAAATACCATCTTAAAATTACAGAACGGGGTAAAAAAGGATATAACTTTTATGAAAGCGTGGTTAAATTTAGCCGAAACCCGCGTCTCATTTATTTGTATATCAAAGGTATTGAGGTGCTTTGGGTGCAAGGACAAAATCAGGGTAGAGCGTTAGTAAAACCTAATTCATTTCCCTATTTCAATTTAAATTTGGACCCAATGGGAAATTTAATGCGACAAGATCAACATCATACGCTCAATGAAATGGGATATGATTATTTCGGCAACATCATTCAAAATACAATCGATAAACTAGAAGATAAATTTGATCACGTTTTTTCCGTTGATGGTGAAGATCGTGTCAATAATAGACCATGTTATAAGATTTTAATTGATAATAAGGATTTTAAATATATAGATTATACTATCGGTGAAGGTGAAAGTATAACCTCCATTGCCCGTAAATTTCATATTGCAGAGTATATGATTCTTGAAAAAAATCCGAAATTCAGAGACTATTTTGATATTCTTAAAACTGGACAACAAATTAAAATTCCGAATTGGTATGCCAAAACAGTAATAATGTATGTTGATCAACTTTATTTTTTACCCATCAGTATTAAGGTTTTTGATGATAAAGGTTTGTTCGAAGAATACAACTATCATTTTCTGCAGGTAAATCCAAAGTTTGACGATAAAGAGTTTTCAAAAACATACAAAGATTACGGATTCTAATCTCAAAATTTGTCTTATACGTATTTTATTTTTATCTTTGTCGTATAAAAAATTATACCATGGATGCCAAAGTTACTTTATCGTTTAACAAGGTCATTATTGAAAAAGCCAAGCTATATGCCGAAACTCAAAACATGAGTCTTTCTCGCATGTTAGAGCTAATTCTCGATAAAATCACTTCTAAACAGTATGCTTCCATCGAAGATTTTCCAATTTCAGATTGGGTAGCAAATATTGCCGAAGGTAAAGCTGAGTATACAACTCCATCTAAAAGTCGGTCAAAGCTTAAAGCGCAGTACCATAATCGTAAAAAATAAACAGCTTTTCCGTGAAAGTATTTCTAGACGCGAATGTTTTAATTTCTGTTTTAAACAAAGAATATCCAGTTTTTACTTATAGTTCAAGAGTACTCAGTTTAACCGAAAGCACTCGTTTTAAGTTATATACCTCGCCAATTTGCCTGGCGATAGCGTTTTATTTTTCCGAGAAAAAATCAGGAACTCTCGTAGCCCGACAAAAATTAAATATTCTTTCTCAAAAATTAAATTTTACTGCGGTAGGTCCAAAATCTGTTGAGTCAGTCGTGAAGAATAAGAAAATACATGACCTTGAAGACGGCTTACAATATTATTCTGCTATTGATAGCGGTTGTGTCTGTATTGTAACAGAAGATCAATCTGACTTCTACTTTTCAGAAATAGAAGTGTTAACAAGTCGAGCTTTTCTCGAAAATTATATTTTTTAAATATCCTGTTTCTTTTTATTATCTTTAAATGATTGAAAAATAATCTATTCATATTAAGTTTTATAGTAATTTCAATGTTCTCATGCGCTAAAAAAATTGTACCAGCAGATCCTTCCATTCAAGGTTTAGAATATTACCCAACTACATCGGGAACTTATGTTGTTTATGACATAGACAGCACTGTTTATACACAACTTCCAAAAGATACACTAGTTTATAAATATCGCATTAAAGAAAAAATAGCAGATTCTTACACTGACAATTTAGGTCAACCTGCAATAAGACTTGAACGCTACATAAAAAGGTACAACCCATTAATGTCTTATGATAGCATTCCATGGACAGTTAAAGAAGTCTGGATGGTTAACACAAGTAATACTAATATACAAGTTGTTGAATCCAACGTTAGATATACCAAGTTAATTTTTCCAGTTTCAGAAAAAACAAGTTGGAATGGAAACGCAAATAACACTTTTCCAGAGTTAGATTATTACTACGACTATATCGATCGCCGCGAAGTAATAAATGGTATTTTGCTCGAAAAAGTTCTTCTTGTGAAACAAAAAGATTACAGAACACATATATCTTACGAGTATTATGTTGAAAAATATGCTGCTGGAATTGGTTTGGTCTCAAGAGAAATTAAAGATCTTTTATCAAATACAATTATTGCAAACATACTCGTTGAAGACAGAATCGGAAGCGGTATTATCTACAAACAAACTTTGGTTACTTATGGTCATGAATAAAAAAAACACTTCATTTTTAATTGCATTCCTTTTCCTTTTTTCGGGTTTAAACCTTTTTGGTCAATTCAAGTATTGGGTGACATTTACCGACAAAATTGGTACGCCTTTTACATTATCAAATCCGTCTACCTTTCTTACTCAAAAATCTATCGACCGAAGAACGACCTATAATATACCTCTTGATGCAACTGATTTACCGGTTAACCCAACATATATCAGTCAAATTGAAAGCGTTCCCAATGTAACGGTTTTGTATGCTTCCAAATGGCTAAACGGTGTTGTTGTTTCTGTTCCAAGCAGATCGCAAGCGGTTACTGCTTTAACCACAATTAGAACGTTTAGTTTTGTGCTAGATACCAATAAAGTTAAAAGGTATCATATAAATAATAACGATCCTGTAGAAATTAATCCAAAGTCAGAATTTCCAGTTGCACGTTCTTCAAGTAATACTTCAAGTGCTTATAGTTACGGTGGTTCTTATTGGCAAACAGAACAGTTAAATCTAATACCTCTTCACGAAAGTGGTTATCGAGGGCAGGGTATGACGATTGCGGTTCTTGATGCTGGATTTACTACTGTTGATACATATCACGTATTTGATAGTTTAAGAAATAGAGGAGGTATTCTTGGAACCCGAAATTTTGTTGATGGCGGAACTAATGTTTATTCGGGTAGTAACCATGGAACAATGGTACTCTCTTGTATTGCCGGCAATAAACCTGGCAGAATTCTAGGATCCGCGCCACTTGCTAATTTTTGGTTATTTCGAACAGAAGAAGCAGCGGGAGAAACCATCAGTGAAGAATACAATTGGATACGCGGAGCTGAATTTGCAGATAGTGTTGGGGTAGATATTCTTACCACTTCTCTAGGATATACAGATTTTGATGATCATAACATGGATCACACCTATGCGACACTTACAGGAAGAAAAGCGCCTATGAGCATCGCCGCAAATATGGCAGCTCGTAAAGGGCTGTTCGTTTTAAACGCTGCTGGCAACGAAGGGGCAGCTGCATTTCATTACATCAGTATTCCAGGCGACGCCGATAGCATCTGTACGGTGGGAGCTGTCGATAGTTTAGATCGTGTGGCGGCTTTTAGCTCTGTTGGTCCTACATTTGACGGACGCATTAAACCAGACTTAGTGGCAAGGGGAGTAGGCTCATGGGTGAGCGATGGAAATTATGACGGATTTCCCGGCAACGGCACCTCATTTGCTACGCCTATTTTAGCTGGCGCTGTGGCTTGTTTCTGGCAAGCTCATAAAGATTATAATAACATCAAGGTTTTAGAGACACTCAAAAAAGAAGCAAATAATCACTGCGTGCCAAATAACTCTCGCGGTTGGGGTTTGCCTAAAATGGCACCTTATAAATTCGAATTAAAATCTTCAGCATTTCTCAATTGTAAACATGATCATTCTGGTATTCTCATAAAATTTACAGCTGCGTCAACCATAGCTGTGTCCGATTCGGCTTATACAAAGGCCGATGGTACCTATTCAGTTGGACTTAGCAAGGGTAAGTATAAAATTTCCTTCGCAAAAAACAATTATTACGACGTAGATAAAAGTGATACGCTTTCAATACTTATCGATTGTTCACCAAATTCAGTGAGTACTTTATCATTATTGCCATTACCCACAGCACCGTTGAAATTTGAACTAAAATCCTCCGCATTGTTAAATGCCAAAATTGATCATTCTGGCATTCTTGTAAAATTTACAAGCCTATCAAGTCTTGCGCAAAGCGATTCAACCTACACCGACTTTAACGGAACATATTCTATTACACTCAATAAAGGTTTGTATAAAATTTCATTTTCAAAAAAGTACTATAACGATTTAAATAATAACGACACGCTTGCACTCTTAACAGACTGTTCTTCCACTTCAATAAACTCCGTAACTCTGGTTCCGTTGCCCTCAGCACCAAAAGTGGATTTTGATTTTACTGGATTTGCCGATCCAACTGATTTGCAAATGACCATAAGATTAACAGATGCAGGTTACGAATTCATAACCATAGAAATCGCTGACCTTATGGGTCACACACTTTCAAAGCTCGATTATAACCCATATAACCTCATGATGACCTATGATATAAGCAGTCTGGCCGACGCCATCTACATAATAAAAGTGCAAACGAATAAAGGAACTAAAGTAAAAAAGATTCTCAAATTATAGCGAGTCGAAATTAAGTATGAATAAAACTCTTTCAGGGGCTCCTCTGAATAAAATTATTATTGTAGCTGCACTAGGTTACTTTGTCGATATCTATGATCTTGTACTTTTTAGCGTTGAGCGAAAAGATAGTCTAACGGAAATTTTAGGCTCAGCTGCAACCAACGAAAATCTCAAAAATATTGGCATGAATCTTCTCAATTGGCAAATGGGGGGGATGTTGCTTGGTGGTTTATTTTGGGGAATACTAGGGGATAAAAAAGGGCGACTTTCAGTGTTGTTTGGGTCAATTTTAATGTATTCATTAGCCAACATCGCAAACGGATTTGTAACGACTATTGGTTGGTATGCTGCATTAAGATTTATTTCAGGTTTTGGATTAGCTGGTGAATTAGGTGCAGGAATCACACTTGTAAGTGAAACAATGAGTAAGGAAAAACGCGGAATTGGAACAATGATAGTAGCAACCGTTGGTGTATTTGGTGCAGTTGTTGCAGGTTTTATGGGAGACGTTATTACCGATTGGCGTTGGAGTTTTTTTATTGGTGGTGGCATGGGTCTTATTTTATTAGTATTAAGAGTTGGCATTTTTGAGTCTGGGATGTTTGAATCTCTTCGTAAAAGTGAAATTAGTAGAGGCAATTTTTTGAACCTTTTTAGTAATAGAAATAGGGCAGGGCAGTACCTCAGTATAATTATGATAGCAGTGCCCGTTTGGTACGTGATGGGTATTCTTATCACCTTTGCTCCTGAAATATTTGTATCCATGGGAATTACGCATTTTAAACCTGATGCAGGTAAATCTATCATGTATGCTTATTTAGGAATTACACTCGGCGATGTAGCGAGTGGCGTTATCAGTCAACTCTTAAAAAGTCGGAAAAAGGCATTGGCTATTTTCATGATCCTAACAGCAATATCCGTGTTTAGCTATTTTAAATATGCCATTATTTCAGAAGTATATTACTATGTCATCGTTTCTCTTATTGGTTTTGCTACAGGGTATTGGGCAGTATTTATGAGTACAGCAGCTGAATTATTTGGTACTAACATCAGAGCAACCGCCACCACAACCGCTCCTAATTTCGTTAGAGGCTCCGTTATATTTTTGAGCTTTTTATTTCGTTATTTCGAAAACATACTCGATAAGCAAGATGGTAAACCAAATTCGCAAATGGCTGCAATTATAGTTGGTATAATAGTTACAATATTAGCTACATTAGCTTGGCTTAACTTAAAAGAAACGTTCCATAAAGATCTTAACTATACTGAATAATGAACAAACCAACAGCAATAATAGGCGCGTCTTCAAAGCAGGAACGTTATGCCTACATAGCAACTCAGCGATTGAAAAGCCATGGGCATACCGTTTATCCTATAGGTATTCACGAAGGTAAAATTGAAGATGAACCAATTTTAATTAATAAACCTCAACTAAAAGATATTCATACAGTTACACTTTATGTCGGATCTCAAAATCAAGCTGCTTGGGAGGATTATATCTTCAGTTTAAATCCAAAACGAATTATTTTTAATCCAGGTACAGAGAATCCAGACTTTGAAAAAAGAGCAAAGGAAAAAGGCATCGAATCTATTGAAGCATGCACTTTAGTTTTGTTAAGTATAGATCAATACTAATGGAATTAATTGTAAAAGAATTTAACTCCTTATCAGTAAAAGAACTGTTTGAAATCTATCACTTACGCAGCCAAATTTTTATTGTAGAACAAAATTGCGCTTATCAAGATGTTGATGATAAAGATACAGTCTCAAATCACTTAATGATTTTTGAAAATAAAAAGCTGATAGGGTATTGCCGCATTCTTCCTCCGAATTCTTCATACATGGAACCTTCGATAGGAAGAGTCGCTATAAACAAAGATTTTAGGCACAATGGTTTAGGGAAGTTTTTAATGCAGGAAGCAATCAATAAAACCAAAAATTTATTCGAAGAACACGCCATAGTAATATCTGCACAATTCTATCTATTAAAATTTTATACTGACCTTGGCTTTAAAGTAGAAGGTTCTCAATATTTGGAAGATGATATTCCACATATAAAAATGCGCTTATTATAATTTGATTTTAATTTTTTATCTTGCAGTATTAATACATTCAATTGCACATAATTAGTTGAAAAACATTCTATTTATACTAATATTACTTGATTTTGTTGCTATCAGCGTATCAGCTCAAACCCAACATAAGCATGAGTATTCGACGCGATACACACAAAAGCAAATGCTCGACAGTTGCGAAGGCGTACTTATTTACTACAAAATGATGTGGGTTTTGAAATTAGATTATGAATTACTCAGTGAGCAAGGTTCTGTTGTGCAAGGCTGGAACGAAGAGTATTTTGATAATGGGCAACTAATGCATATAAGTTATTACAAGGAGGGAAAGCTTGTTTTATTTAAAAATTTCTTCGAAAATGGTCAATGTGAACACTATATTACTTACACAGACCCCCAAAATTGTAACATTGATGTTTACTTTGAGAGCGGTGGTTTAAAAAATCAGATCCATTTTAATAATAATCTACCTGAGAGAATGACTGAGTTTTTTTCTAACGGTTTACCAAAGAGTCAGATAGAATTTGATCAAAAAGCGAATTGTGTCAGCTCAAAAAGAGTTTGGTTTTTAAATGCAGAATTACAGTCAGAACTTTTAATAATTGATATAGCAAATAAAAAATATTCTGACAAGTCATTTTATCCAAACGGTTTAATTAAAGAAGAAGGCGAATTAATTTATTCTATTGAAAATAAAGAATATATAAAAACAGGGGTTTGGCAAATTTTTGAAAGTAATGGTAAAAAAAAGAGTACCGAGAAATTTAAATTTACTCTAAGTTCCAATTAATTGCATTAATACCCTTTTCGGTTAAAAAAGCATTCGTTTTACTAAAGTGTCTACTTCCAAAAAATGCACCACGTGCCAAGGGCGATGGGTGTGCAGCTTTTAGTATAAGGTGTTTATTCTCATCAATTAAATCCGCTTTTGATCTGGCATAATTACCCCAGAGCATAAATACGATGTTAGTCTTATTCTCACTGATTAATTTAATCACAGCGTCAGTAAATACTTCCCAGCCAAAAGACTTATGACTTCCCGGCAATCCCTCTTGAACCGTAAGAATAGTATTTAACAAGAGTACACCCTGGTTCGCCCATTTTTCAAGATTACCAGATTTGGGTATTTTAAATTCAGGCACGTCATTAAGTAGTTCTTTGAATATATTTTGTAAACTTTGAGGCTTTTTAATACCATCACTTACCGAAAAACTCAAACCATGAGCTTGGCCAATGCGATGATAAGGATCTTGTCCGATAAGAACAACCTTAATTTTATCGAGGGGACACTTTATAAGAGCATTAAATACGAGTTCTGAAGGAGGATAAACAACGGATTTTTCATATGCATTGTTTACTAACTCACTTAATTTATAATAATACGGTTTCTCAAATTCATCCGAGAGTAGTTTATTCCATGACGCATTTATTGACTTGTTTACCATTAAAAACCACTTGTTAATAACCTAGGGTTAATTTTTATTTTTAACATTCCGAAACGAAAGTAATTAGTTATCTTTACAAAATACATTATTTGGCATGAAAAAAATTATATCCTTTGTCCTTGTAGCTTTCGTAATATCAGTTTCAGTTTCTTCTTGTAAGAGTCATGAAAGATGTCCTGCTTACGGTAAAGTGGAGCAGAACGCTAAAAAATCACTTTAAATTCAATAAAGTATCTTGTATGGATACTTTTACTTTTATTAATTATATTTAACATAATGCGCAGTTATGAGTCGGAAACGCAGCCGTAAGGCCGTTGTAGGATTATAACTGTTATTATGTCTAAATAGCTTTGGTAGTGCGGTGGCAAAGTGTAAGGTTCATAACAAATCCCCTATAATACGTACAAGGAAACGGACAGTGTATTGCTGCGCTGAATTTGCTATTAAATGTGAGTTAGAAAGATTGGAGTATCTCAAAAAACAAAGTAGGATTTTAGGGAGGTAAATTGTGGTTTAAGTACACTTATATTTAAATAACATATAACTGTAATTAAATTTGTAAAGCCCCAGGTTCGAACCCCTGAGGCTTTATTAAATCACAATTTAAAAAGGACTTAAATTATGAAGTTAGGCTACCGATGCTTTAATAAGCAGCTTAAAAAATTCCGTATAAAAAAGAATGGTAAAAAATATTTTGTAGATGGAGAGTGGAGCGCTTCTGCAATACTTGGATTATCCGATATTACAGAGTTTCCGTATAGGCCATACTGGGCATTTAATTTATATTGGTTCTTTACGGATAAAGAAAATATGGCTTATAGGAATTGTAATAACCATAATTATTGCACTAATAGATTAAAAACTGATAGGTAGAAATAAAAGTCTATCACAAATTCTTTTTTTTCTTTTTTCATTAATGTCCACCGCAAACCTAGCGAGCGAAGCGAAGCAAATACTCCAGTCCGATACGTCTCTATGGGCAGCGTGAGGCTATTTAACATAATGTTTATTATATGCCGTTCTACAAATCTCGCATAAAGCCTTAAAAGTCTTTATTAACAAGCTTTGTAAACCGTCACATAATAACGGTTATGTCAAGCCCTTACGGGTAAATAGCCGCCAATCATGGTCGAACAAAAAAGTTCGCCCTATGATTCCAGCCGCACACCACTACACTAAACGTATCGTACTTGCAATCCTTTCCTTCGGAAAGAGGTTTTTATATTAAATAATTTTTAAAAACAAAAAACAAATGGAAAACAAAAACTTGAACAAAAAAGAAACCCACAAAATAATTAAATACATTGTGGGTTCAAGTAAGCATTTATCAGAAAAAACAAAAGCATCTGCTAAATGGCAAAAAGAAACTAGCGATATTTTCGCTTCGCTTGGACTTTAAGTGGAATAAATTAGAATCCAAGTTGCACCATGACCACCACCATTTGCACATGGCGGAAATCTTTCTCCTTTAGATAAAGGAATTTCTTGAGTTGGATGAGTTGTACATTTGTACACTCCAGATTGTTGGCAGATTTCTCCTGTTGACGGCATCTCTTATTTTTTTAATTGGTTAATATATTTTAAACTTAATATTATTAATCCAAGTTCCCTATGTCGTAATTCGACATAAAATGTCGGTTTACCGACACCCACCCACCACCCCAAAGAGTGAAAACTAAGATTTGGGCGCATCCCTTCGGGTCGGGCTATCACTTCAATCTTTTCTCCTCGCACTTTCTTAGCTGAAAAGGATTTACGTTCTATCCCTTGCGCTTGGGTTTTGAATAAATCAGTTTTCAGATTTATTCAAAAGGTGTGGACTTTCTAGAGAATAATTGAAATTTATTTTTGAAAGAGAGCTTAATTGGCTTAAGGAAGCCTCTTTTAATTTAGATAAACGATCAGGAGCGGAAATTTTTTCGGCTAAAAAATGAGAGTTTAGAGTTTCTAAATTAGATAATACGGTAAGCTGTAAAACGTTAGCCGTGTCTCTAATATTCAAACCCTGCTTTGTGAATTCAGGATTGTCTTTTCTCCACTTTCTTGATGTAATACCGAATAATGCCACGTTCAGCATTTCTGCCTCATCAGCATAAATATAACTTTCTTGCTCTTTCGTTAATTTAGAATACTTTGGGACTATTAAATTATTTTTTACAGAGTCGGTATGTATTCTATAATTAACTTTTGTAAGAAATCTTCTATAATCCCATTCTAAATTTTTTGATTTACCTTCTTCGTCCTTGAGGCGTTGAAACTCTCTAATTAGATATAATTTAAACTCTGGACTAATCCAAGTGCCGAATTCAAACGCTATATCTTTATGGGCATACGTGCCTCCGTATCTTCCTGCCTTAGCTATTACTCCAATTGAGTTAGTTCTTTCAGACCACTCTTTAACGCTGATTTTGAATGAGTTGAGCCCTGACTGATTTTTAATTGTGGCGAATTCGCCATAATTAAAACTTGGATTATTTATACTTTCCCATACGCTTAAAAACTCTAAAGTGTTTCTATTTCTTAACCAATCGGTTATAAAAAAGTCGCCATCTTTTGACTTAATCATATCTGTTAAGCTGATATAATCTGTGTCGTTTTCCAGTATAACATTAATTACCGATCCCTTTACATTGATTGTTGCCATTTATTTTGTTTTTACATTGTTACATTTTTTTTGTACCTTTGTAAAGGAATTAAGCCACGTTTAGGAATTGCACCTAATTCTCCATTATATCAGAATGGCGTTCTAGACTAGTAAACTAACGTTGACTTAACAGTATCAAAAATCCGCTTTGAGAGCTTAGTAATTTTCAAAAGCGGATTTTTGCTTTACATACTTATTTAAAATTTAAGTTCTCTTTCATTTATAGCGTTATTTTCAGATATTAAACGAGATATAACATCATCTTCTTTAATTTCATTTAATGAGTAAATATATCCTCTACCACCTTCATTCTTTTGAATAATAATCTTAGAATCTTTAGCAATATCAGATAGAGCAACTGATAAATTTATCATTCTTCCTCTTCTATCCTCTTGACTAAGCTCTGCCGCCCCTGGATATATTAAATCTAATATTTCAGGACTTGTAAATTTTTTGCTAGGGTTATTTTTAAACAATTCTAGTATTGTTGACTTCCATTTAAAAGGTGTTCCGTTACTTTGTACGGTAACTATATTTGGTATTTCCTTGAAGTTAGTTATGAATGGCTTAATAGCTTCCATTGCCCTTTTAATTTTCAACTCTTCCGCTGAAGCTTGAGCAGCAACATTCAAAGCTTCTTCTTTAATACTAGCTTGCTGCTTAAGGTCTTTAATGAATTCTTCATATGCAGCTTGATATTTTTTATTGCTATCTTCCATAACAACAAATTTAATCATTTACGATGATTAGTGGACTAATTAAAATTAGTCAAAGTTATCAAGGTAGCTTTGAAATTTAGATTATTTTTCGTAAATGGAAATTGATTTTTTCCTTTAAAATCAAGGGTTAGTGGGATTTTATTTTCTAGTTCTTAACACTTTAAAGTTTAAAACTTAAGCAAAAAAAACGGCTATGTTAATAGTTTAGCCTGTTTAGCTTCGCATATATATCGGAATTAAGAACCTTTTTTTAGTGTCACCCACCTTCAAGGCTAACCTTACCCCTACACACTACCGAAGCTATTGAACATAACACGGGATTATATACTTTTTAAAACCTCGATAAAAAGGCTTGCAGCCTTTTTTACAGCTCAGTTTCAAAAAGTATATAATAAACGTTATGTCGGAGCCCTTCGGGTAAATAGCCGCCAATCATGGTCGAACAAAAAAGTTCGCCCTATGATTCCTGCCTCACACCACAACACTAATCTTATCGTACTTGCAATCCTTTCCTTCGGAAAGTTACATAAACGCTATTTGTTGTAGCTGTATTTCTAAGTATAATCTAACATTCAGCAACAAATTAAGAATTACATTTGTGTAGTTAATTTACTTTTTTTTGGGTGAAATGTAAGTTTATATCCCTGGTGATTCATCTCACCAGGGTTTCTTTTTTTAGGCCACCAATAAAACTGAATTTTCTAAATTTTTCGATCTAATTTTATTTTCGTAAATTAGACTTATGAATAAACTCAGAAATACTCCAAAAGCTGAAAGCAATTCGCCAAAAAAATCTATCTCTAATTTTGGTCGAAAAGCTGCTAAATTAGATACCTCAAAAAAAACTAAAATTTTTGAAGGAACCCTTGATAAAACAAGTGTTTGGCTTAAACGCGAGAATGAGTCTTGGGATTATTAAATCAATATCTGTGCACATTTACTTATATCCGTTTTATGAATAACGATCTTTTAGTACTGAAAAACAAAGTTAATGAAGTCATCTATAACCCTTTCATTAACCTTAAAGACAGAGTTAAAGAAATAAAAAAAATAATTGCCGACTCTGATATTTATAAAGACGAATTAGCAAAGCTAAATACAGCAATTGCTTCATTGGATGAATTCGAAAATTTACCTTATGGGAATCTTGAAAGAATAAAGGGATTCAATAAAATAAAAAGCAAAGTCCTCAAAATTATAAGTGATTTAATGAATTCATGACACTTGGGCTAGACAATAAATTGGTTTGGTTAAAAAAATAATATATATTTACTTTTATAAAAATTGGAAAATATGATAAGATTCGACTTAAAGTTACTCGAAGATGAAGGTAACAATCCTGCGGATTCCGAAGCAATATCCAAGTCAAATGCTGTTGCCCAACACGCTTGCAATCATTTAAAAAAACTTATTGGAAAGAAAAAATGCAGAAAGCATCCAAGTAGTCCAAATAAAATAAGAATGTTTGCTATTTTGGGTGGTGATCCAAAAGCTGAATTGGTAAGTTATTGCTGCCCTGCTTTCGTGAAATTAATCAGATAATTTTTTTCTTTCATTTAACTTCTTAGTTTAATAACATTGAGGTAATGCCTTGAGTTTCTCAACTCGTTAACTTTGTTGCATGAAAAATGTTTTGGTAGTTCATTTTTCAGATATAGATTAGTTAAACCGCGTTCTGCTGCAAAGGATGCGGTTTTTCTTTTTTTGGAAGTTTATGTTCATTTGAAAGTTTATGAAAATAAAAAAAGCAGAGAAAATTCTCTGCTTTGTACCCGAAATCGGGGTCGAACCGATACAACCGTGAAGTTACTGGTGTTTGAGACCAGCGCGTCTACCAATTCCGCCATCCGGGCATTTAAATTGGAGTGCAAATTTATGTTTTGTTTTACAATAATGCAACATAAATTCTCCCCTATTCTATTAATCGGTAACCGGTACTTCGTCCACCAGCTGCTTCTTTTTCCAGAATGCCTTTCGCTATTAAATCTGTTATATCTCGGAGTGCAGTATCAGCAGAACATTTTGTTATTTTAGCCCACTTAGAAGAGTTTAATTTTCCGGTAAAGCCCTCAAATAATTTATTGATCAGAATACGTTGACGCTCGTTAATTGTTGTTTGCAGATGCTTATCCCAAAATTTAGTTTTGTTAAGAACAGTTTTTAAGTTCGTATCTGTTGTATTTAGCGCTTTACTAAAACAATTTAAGTACCAAAGTAACCACTCAGTTATATCTAGGTTTCCCTTTTGTGTTTTTTCAAGTACGTTATAATAAGCTGTTCGTTCGATTCGAATTTGTGCCGACATGCTATAAAACCTTTGATCGTCTTCATCTGCCCTAGCTAACTGCATATCTGCAATAGCTCTTGCGATACGACCATTGCCATCATCAAATGGATGTATTGTAACAAACCACAAATGTGCGATTGCTGATTTTATAACTGGATCTAAAACATTTTCAGTATTAAACCATTTTATAAAGCTTTTCATTTCTTTATTTAAACAACTTGCTTCAGGCGCTTCAAAATGAATTTTTTCTTTCCCTAGTGCGCCAGAAACAACTTGCATCGGTCCGTTTTCATTATTTCTCCACCGACCAACTGTTAAGTTATGCATGCCACTTTTTCCCAAAGGAAACAATTCTGAATGCCATCCAAACAAACGTTCCGAATCTAAAAGCGCTTTGTAATTTCGAGTTGCGTCCAGCATCATTTCAACAACGCCATCCACTTGTCTGTCAGAGGCAACTAAACCCGCAATATCCATTCCTAACTTTCGGGCAATTGAAGAACGCACTTGCTGCTGGTTCAGAGCTTCCCCCTCTATTTCAGTAGATTTTAAAACATCTTGCGTTAAGTTTTTTAAGGATGTTTCGTTCCTTAAAGTAAAGCCGAGAGCTTCCATATACCCTTTTAACTTGCCTTGTTTATGCCGTACAGCAGCTAAAACAGGCAAAATAGCTTCGTAATCCCAATTAAACTGGGGCCAAGAAAGTTGCTGATATATATATATTCTCCGCATTTATGCGGTAAAAATACGTTTTATTCTCCGCATTTACAAATTATTCTCCGCAATTATGCGTAGAATAACACATTTAATCTCCGCAAAAATACGTGAAAATAAATTTAACTACCTAAAACTGAATGACGTGATCAAGAAAAATATGGAAATAAAAGTTCGACACTAAAAAATACGACGAACGGAATAAACGCTAAATCACGCATACTAACTGGATTCTCTTTATGCGGCAACTTTATTAAGAATAGAATTGAGAATGTATTTTAAATCGAAAAAAGTATAGGGTTTTTTAAAAAAACCATTAGCGCCTAATTCAAGAGCCTTCATTTTAAACAATTCAGATTCGTAAGAAGAAAAAAGATAAACTGGAATTCCGTCAAACTCTTTGTATTCTCTGATTTTTTTAATGTCGTTTAGCCAGAAAAAATCGGCTTTTACATTTGCAATGATTAAATCTGGTTTCTCTTGTCGGTTTAAATCCAAATAAACTTTATCTTTTAAAAGAAATTCGATCACTTGCGAACCCGTGTGCACTATATCAATGTTAATTGCAACATTAATTTCCGCAATTGCATTCTGCAATAAAAACTGATCGCTCGGATCGTCCTCAACAATCAGTACTGAATACTTTTTTCCAACGTTCATTTCCTTATCAATTTTTCTATTATGCTACCCGTTTCATGTTCAGAGAACTTACAATATCTAAAAGATCCTGAGTTGTGAATGGTTTAACATAAAAAACGGTTTCACTTAATTTAATAATATCAGTTCGTTGGGATTTACTAGTGGAATTTTTTAGACAAATAATTTGAGTTTCACTTGACTGATCTAAGCGTTTAATATTTTTAATAGTGTCTTCTCCAGAAACATTAAGCATATCCTGAGCAACAAAAAACAACTGCGGCATTGTTGAGCAATTATTAAAATAGCGGTTAGCTTCCTGGTTGTTATAAATAGATTCAACAATTGCTTGCGGCAAAACGGAATGAATCATTTTTCTCAAAAAAGATTGTTCCTCTTCATTACATTCCAAAATTGTAATGCAAAAAATTATATTTTTAGGAATGCTATTCATTTGTGGTTTGAGTTTTTATACTAATACTGAAATTAATTAACATCTATTTTTCGCAAATAATCTAAAAGATCATTTTCAAGTCGCCTTAAACGCAGAGATTTAGGATGATAAGACCGGAAGCTATACTGAGGCAATTCTGGATGTATTAGTCTGCAGAACTGCTTGATATTCCAGTCTCCAATTGGCTCAAATTTCACACCTTCAAAAATTCTTTTCAATCGCATATCAAAATCGGGTCCTGTAAAAAACAAGCATATCTTAGGATCAATAATTTTAATTTCATCAACAATAATTTTATCCAGCGATGATATAACCTTTTCGTACTTGCCGTAAGACTTTCCTCCATGTAAGTCAAATTTACTAAGATTGGTCCAAGCACAAGAGTGCGGATCATTACCTAACGCGTTTTCAACTTTACGTGTTACGTTCCAAAAAGTAGTCGAATCAAATCCCTTTCCTACTTCAAACTCTTCATAAGTATCCATTTGCTTTTGAATCTCATCGATATGATAAGTCCATCCATTCGTTTCTTGTCCAACAATTAATAGTGGACTTTTTTGTTTGCTGTAAAGCTGCGCAGGAGACATTAAAAAAGGGCCAGCTAAATCATCGCCCGGAAATGTACTCACTACGTTTTTGAAATTGATTTGCCTATCTTGGTAAAGTCTCAGTAATTCTTCTTTCATAAAGCTTCTTTTAAGGTTAATATTAACTCGCTAGAGAAATAGTATTTACCATATGACTAAGAAAGTGAAGCCTACCCCCAAAAGATTTAACATTCTGTTTCAAATTAACCTTCAGCTACAAAAACAGTAAGGTACAAACAGCAAAAATTATTGAAAATTTTAAAAAATTAACCTGAAATTTTTTGATACTTGGTGGTACCAGCTGGATCTATGGTCGAAAGAATTTCCAGCACTTTGGTTTTCTCTTCTGGTGTTCCGCCCTTAAAAATATTAATGATCTCATCTCTTTTCGCGTTAAAAAAAACTTGCATGTTGAATGATGCTGGTCGTGATTTTGCTACGGGAATTAATAATTCAAGAGAAGTTAAAATAGTGGTTCTGGCCGCCTCTGGTCCCTCGCTCATGTGATCTAATCCGCTCAGGTTATAGGAATACATACAGTCCCTTATTCCTTTAAATAAAGGCTGTAATGTGTTTTCTGTTAACCAATATCGGTTTTTTTGGCCAGATTGACTCTGTTTCCAACCAGCCTCGTCAGCACCTTGTGCATTTTGAACGATGAGTTGAGCTTTTTGCCAATAGTTAGTTCCTCCCAACGGAGCAAAGGTGTCATAATCTGTTGCAAGAACCACATAAGCATAGTATGCCAGTACAGATGTAAGGTTATTTTGAAAACTATTTATATTAAATTCTAACTGCGAGAATTGTTGAAACTTAAATTGAAAAAATTCATCTTCAATATTGAGAACTGGTGTCGCGTAAGAACTCTTAAATACAGGCCGATTGCTTGTTACCTGAATAGAGCCTGAATAAATATCTCCTCCTAAGGATTGCTTAATGATGATTAGAAATGAACAATCTATTTTTTCCTGTTGCGAAAAAATTTCAGTAGTCCATTTTGTATTATTCATGAATTCCAGAACGGATCTTTTTAGTTGATCGAATATTTGCTTATTGGTTGATCCTTGTATTTGATCATAATTGATTGTTACCTGACAATTTAACTCTTGGGTAAAAACTAATTTGGCACTTAGCAAAAACACCGTTAGAAATAGGACCTTAGTTTTCATACAGAATTTTATTTTACAAAATCAATAATATAATTAACAATATCAGATGCAGCTTTCTGCTTACTTTTCAACTCAAAATTAGTGATTTTATTGTGTTTGTCAATAATTGTTATTTTGTTTGTATCACCACTAAAACCACTACCGACATCACTTGCCGAATTAGCAACAACTAAATCAAGGTTTTTGTTTTTCAATTTTTGTTTCGCGTATTCTTCTAAGTTATTTGTTTCTAAGGCAAAGCCTACGAGACATTGGTTCTTTTTTTGTTTACCCAATTCTAATAAAATGTCCTTTGTTTTAATCAGATCAAGCTTAAAATTGTCTTCCTTTTTTTTAATTTTAAGTTCGCTAACGTTAGCCGCTTTATAATCTGCAACCGCAGCGCTGCAAATAACAATATCCTTCTCACTATAGTTCGCTAACATTGCGTCATACATTTCTTCGCTACTTTCAACCCTTAAAACTTTTATTGTTTTGTTTTTTATTTCTACCTGTGAGGGGCCTAAAACCAGCGTTACTTGCGCCCCCATGAATACAAGCGATTCAGCTATTGCAATGCCCATTTTTCCGCTACTTCTGTTGCCTATAAAACGAACTGGGTCAATAGACTCGTAAGTAGGTCCGGCATTAACAAGAGCTGATTTACCTTTTAATGGGAGGTTTTTTGTAAAAAAGTCGTTAAGGTAACTCACAATGTTTTCTGGTTCAGCCATTCTCCCCTCCCCTACTAAACCACTTGCCAGTTCACCAGTCTCTACAGGTATGATTTCATTCTTGTAAGACTTGAGTGTTTCTAAGTTCTTTTTTACAGAAGGGTGCTGAAACATATCTAAATCCATTGCTGGTGCTACAATAGTTTTTGTCCTGGCTGAAAGGTAGGTTGCCAATAATATAGAATCACATGCTCCGCTTGCCATTTTAGCGAGACTGTTTGCAGTTAAAGGAGCTATGAGCACAACATCCGCCCACTCGGCTAGATGAACATGATTGTTCCAATTAAAATTTTTATCGAAAAAATCAGTTAATACTTCGTTTTTACTTAAAACGGAAAGTGTTTGGGGAGTAATGAATTGTAATGCGGAATGACTTAATATAACTTTTACTTCAGCGCCCTGTTTAACCATTAGTCTAACTAAGTGCCCACACTTATACGCGGCAATGCCCCCTGTTATTCCTAAAATTATTTTTTTACCATTTAGCATTCTGCGTGTCGACGTCGAATTGAATCTGTTTTGAATGAGTATGAAGTTAAGTAAAACGAATTAAAAACAAAAGGCAGTAAAGCCTTAGCTTACTGCCTTTTAGATTTTTTCTAATTAATGATAAAGCCTCCCAAAACTTTTGGGTGTTATGTTTTATTTAACTTCTTTAGAAGGATTGCGGTAATAAACTTTTTCTTCCAAAAACTCCTGGATAGAAATTAAAGTTGGTTTTGGTAATTTTTCGTAGTGTTTAGATATCTCGATTTGCTCTCTGTTTTCAAAAACCTCTTCAAGATTATCGGTATGGCTACTAAATTCTTGTAATTTGCCTGATAATTCTTCTTTAATTTCAGAACTAATCTGGTTTGCACGTTTACTCATAATGGAAACCGCCTCGTAAATATTACCGGTTGACCCATCAAATCTACGAATATCACGTGTTACAATACTTTGTTCGGCGTTTGTTTTCTTAAAATCCATGTTAATTTAAATTATCTTTTAATCGTTTACTGCTGTTATATATACTTTCTGCGCGGCTAATATACGAACTTTTAGGGTATAAATCTAAGAATTTGACATAATTTTCAATAGCAAAGTTAAGTCTCTCTTCCTTCTTTGAGTGTATGCTATTAAGTGCTAATGTATAGTATGAATCAATTATAATATAATACATCTCATCATTATGGTTGCTGGAAGGGTATTCCTTAATGAAATTTTTAGCAGCAACAACTGTAGCTTTCCAATCACTCAATTTGTAGTATTGTTTAGTGATTTCATAGTCCTTAAGCTCCAATTTCTCTCTTAACTTATCAATTAGAATATTACAAGTGTCTAACTTTGGGCTTTCAGGATATATATCAATAAATGATTGAAATTCCTTGATTGCATTTTTAGTGTAAGTCTGATCTAATTTGTAGTTTGGAGAATTCATGAAATAACAATAAGCATTCATATAATAGCACTCCTCAACACGTTTACCATTGGGAAATTGGCGTGTGTAATTTTTAAAATGGTACTGACTTAAAATATAATCGCCTAAGTAGTATTCACTCCAAGTATAATAATAGTAAACTTCTTCAGCCCTATCGGTGCCCTTTACAACGGGAATTAACTCTTCGTATAACTGCGAAGATCTTGTGTAATAAGCTTTATCGTAATACTCTTTTGCTTTTTTTAATTTAAGTTCATAATCGGAACTTTTTAAAAGTTTATTATATCCATTGCAAGAAGTTAGAACAACTGTTGCAAGAAAAATGAAAAATATAAACTTAGTTTTCAGAAGCGTAAAAATACTCTTTTTAAAAATAAAAAAAGCCCACGATAAGGGCTTTTTAAATAATTTGACAGAGTTTTAGTTTTGATTAACAATTTTTAGAATTTTAGCTGATCCAT
Source organism: Aurantibacillus circumpalustris (assembly GCF_029625215.1). Taxonomy (GTDB): domain Bacteria; phylum Bacteroidota; class Bacteroidia; order B-17B0; family Aurantibacillaceae; genus Aurantibacillus; species Aurantibacillus circumpalustris. The sequence goes on along the minus strand of NZ_CP121197.1, from coordinate 3,132,907 downwards.
TCGAATGCGTTACTTTTAAAAAATAATTACCTCTTGCCTGATCAGAAAGATCTATTTCTACTTCAATTTTATCACTTTGTACTGTCAGAATTGAACGGCCAAGTACGTCAAATACTTGAATTTTATTAGACCCTTCTAGATTTTTAAGCAGAATTAATCCATTTGTAACAGGGTTTGGATAATAGACCAGATTTGGATTCGAATTATTTTGAACCAAACCACTACAGTTTACAACGCTAATTTCTTTAGTGGCTGTGTTTGAACATTCGGTAGTGCTGTTAGTATAGGAATAGATGACTGAGAAAGTTCCAGCTATGCTTGGAGGGTTAAAATTACTACCACTAACATTAGCTCCAGAATATACGCCACCAGAAGGAACACCCGTAAGTGCAAGCGTGCTGCCGCCTGTTGATTTTGTACAAACAACTGGTGTATTGATTGTTAAACTTACACTTGGCACTGGATCAATAGTAATAGTGACTACTTTAACCGCCGTGCATCCTGAGGATAGTGCACTTACACTATAAACAGCGCTACTAGCTGTTTGTGTAATCGTAACAAAAGGAGAAACACTATTAAGTGGTGCTGCCCAAGTATAACTGGTGCTGCCACTACAAAAAAGTGTGGTAGTTACAGACGAAGTACCACAAAACTTAGTTTGTCCGGAAACGCTAATTATCGGCGCAGAGCCATTATTTACATCTATTTGTGCGGAGTTTACGTCTATTTGTGATTGACCTACAGGTCTGGAACGTTTATACTTCACTATTAAATTAGCAGATTGCGTTCCTAAAACATTAAAAAATGCTGTTGGGTTTTTCAACGTTGATGGCCCGGTAGTTGAACCTGTAAAAGTCCAGTTATAGATAGAATCAGTTAATGGCATTAACGCATTGGTTGGTGCCCAATAGGGTTTAAATTTATTAAAATTAAACTGACGGTTTTCAATAATACCAATTGGATCCGAATTATTTACAAAACTGGCACTGTTATAGTTACAAATACTTGGTGTCACTGCAGCTGCAACTGCGTTCATATTAAAAGACACATAAGCGGATACAACAAATTCATAGTCATTACCAACAGAACCACCAAAAGCCCCAGTGGTTTTTTGAAAAATACCATTAAATCGCATAATGCCCAAACCCTCGCCATACCTTTGACTTAATGGAACGGTAGTAGCGGTAGATGTAAACGCATTATTAAGAAATAACCTTACAGTATCACCGGAAAATGTTGATCCGTTTTTAAAGAGTACAGTAAAGTTGCCCGTTACATTTACCGGCGAAGTAAAGCTACCCCCTACCCAAACACCAGATGTGGATGAGGAAACACTGGTTAATACTGAGTCAAGCGGTGGCATAATGGGAATGCCTGTTAAACCAGCATTACACAAATAAAGCTTTACTGGCACACTTTGACTAGTAGATGGGGTCTGCTTAATTACCAAACCTTTCAAGCCGTGCACTTGTATACTCGCCGTATTATAAAAAGAAGCTCCACATGCCCCAATATTTATTAATGTGTTCGTGTAAGGTGACTTTAACGTGGTGAATTGCAAATTAGCAGGGGCTGTAGGAGGAGTGTTAGGATTACGATAATAGTGTTTGAGGAAAAAGTAATCCAAAGTATCATAAATAGTGGTTGAAGCAGATTTCGCGTAAATTGGGTTAGTCGTTTCAAGACTCATTAAAGAAGACTCAATTAAAGCAGTTTGTGTCATAATACTGGATTGTTGAGCTAAACCACAATAACAAAAAACAAAAGTTATTGTTGCTGAAAGAATTTCTTTTTTCATTGTGCAGGGTTTTAGTGTTTATTAAAGTTAAACAAAATAAAAGCCAATTACTAAATGCTTAATAATTTAACATTTCAACCGAGCAACTTAAATAAAAAAGCCCCACCATTTCTGGAGGGGCTTAGTAAAATAAAATAATTTACTAGCGTTGATTTACAACTTTAACTATTCTTGATTCACTATCAGAACCAGTTATTTTAACAAGGTAATTACCAGCTGGTTGATTGGAAAGATCTAAACTCATAGTATCTTCAGACACGCTTTGAGTTAACACAACCTGACCAATACTGTTATAAACCGTTACAATGTTTGTTCCAGTAAAACCAGAAATTGTAGATTTACCATTTGTCGCAGGATTAGGGAATAATTTTAAATCATATCCATTAGAAGTATTTGATGATAAAGCTGTGCACAAATCTACTTTTACTTGTAAAAGATACGTATTACTCTTACAACCAGTAGCAGCGTCTGTACCTGTAACTTGATAATTCACGATTCCACCATTAACATTCGCTATTGTTGGTGTTACAACTACACTACTTCCCTGAAGGTTGCCTGGAGTCCAAGTAAAAGTACTTGACCCACCAATTGCGGTTAAAGTTACTGTACTTGTACTTCCTTTACAAACAACTGTTTCTGAAGCTGTTGCTTCAATCGTTGTATTACTAAAACCAAGTACCGCCTGTAATCCAAGATAACCCATGTGATTTTGAGGAGAACCTATTGATCCACCAGCGATTGGAACGGTATAATAAAGATTTAGGTTAGTAGTGGCAAGTACCGCTCTTGTACCGAAAGGAAAAGTGCTGGAACTTAATTGAGCAATACCATAGTAATAATTAGAACCACCCGTTAACTCAATAGCAGGAGAGTTAGTAAATGTAAGATTTAAATAAGTACCAAAACTTCCAGTAGTCACATTAACAGTATTGGTAGTTGCTAAAATAAATCCACCAGCATCCAATAGAACGCCTGTAATCGAACTTGTCCCAGATTGTAATTGCCCTGGCGCAAATTTAATACCAGTCATACTACAAGTACTAGACGCTTTAAGTGGAGTTGCAATTATTGCTTGACCACCATAACCGTAAGAACCGCTGCTAAAAGTTGCTGCTGCGTAAGGAGGGTTGTTACCGTAATCTGAACAATTCACCGTTTGAGTCCACGCCACTCCATTATTATCATTATACTGATCTGATGAAGTTAAAACCGACATTGTATTTAATCCGTTAGTAGAAGGTGTAAAACCAGTGAAATTTACGTTTACAGTTCCACCAGCTGGAATATTAACAGCTTGCACGTTATTAAAAGTGTTAGCGCCCGAAACATTTAGTGACACCTGAACATTGCTTAAAGGATTCACCCCATTATTCCGAAGAGTAGCACTAATAGTATGGCCTGGATTAACTAATTTTGAAACCAAGCCTGGAGCTTGAATTGAAACTACACCTACTTCATTTGTAGCTGTGTTGGTAGCTTTAAAACGCATCGCTGGCCTTCTAACATCGAGTGTTAAAGTGGTTGGTGCAGGTCCCGCAGAAGGCGCAGAAGAATTGCATCCTAAATTCGTGGTAGGCCCGTCTGCATGTGTTAAGTAACGTGTTGTTATTGTTGACGTAGGCGTCGTGGTGTGCCAATCAAATGCAACATACATGCTACCTCCAGTATACGTGAATGTGTTCGACAACGGCACACTTACCGATGTGGTTGCATTTTGCGAACCTGTTGGTAACACCAAATTTCCATTAAAGTTGGTAGACATACCAGTTAACAAGGCTGGGAAACTTGTACCCTTATTGTACGTAACGTCCGTGGTATTCTGAAGATAAAGGGTAAATTGACCTGTACAAGCAACGTTTGCAGGTCTGAATATATCAAAACCAAAATCAGTAACTATACTATTTGTTAAAACCATACGCGACAGCTCAGCTTGAGAAATTAAATAGCAAGCCCTGTGGTAAGCAATTGTTAGAGTAGACGATGTGAATCCATTAGGACCTACAAAGGCAGAAAAATCGCCATTATATTGTGGAGCATCGACCGATATTACGGCTTGACCAAATGAAGGTCTAGAAAAAGCTGCAAGAGCAAATAAGATTAATGTAATTTTTTTCATCATGTGTAATTTATATATTTTCTAAAATTAGTAAAAAAAACTAAGTGTCTAACAACAACTGTCTATTAAATTCCACCACTTATAATAAAAAAAGCCCCACTGAAAACACAGTGGGGCTTTTAAGAAAAAAGATTTTTTTAGTTTTGGTTAACCACCTTTATTGTTCTTGACTCACTGTTTGAGTCAGTAATTTTAACAAGGTAATTACCAGAAGGTTGGTTAGAAAGATCTAAACTCATAGTATCTTCCGAAACATTTTGAGTTAAAATAACTTGCCCAATGCTGTTGTATACGGTTATTCTGTTAGTTCCAGAAAGACCAGATATTGTAGATTTACCATTTGCAGCAGGATTTGGGAATAACTTTACATCAAAACCATTTGAGTTGTTTGAAGCAATACCTGTACAAGCGCTTACGCTAACAGTTAAAGCCGCAACATTACCTTTACAGCCAGTAACAGCATCAGTTCCTGTCACAGTAAACACTGCAACTCCACCACCTGTACCAGATACAGTTGGAGTAACAACAACTACCGATCCAGTTAGTCCGCCTGTCCATGTGTAAGTAGTTAATCCATTTGCTGTTAAAGTAATTGAATTAGTTTTACAAACAAGCGTTTTACTCGCTGTAGCAGAAACTGCTGTATTAGAAAACGTAAATAACGCTTCAATTCCAAAATAACCGTCGTTAGCCGATTGACTAATTGTACCACCAGTAAGGGGAACAACATAATAATTACCAGGAATAAATACAGTGTTTGTTACATATGCCATTGGATAGTAACCACTAGATGGTTGTGCAAGACCTACATAATAGGTACCAGTAGTTACGGCTACATCTGCAAAATTAAAAGTTACAGTTGTTGAAGGAGCAATTGTAGTTGTATTGTTTGAAGTAGCAAGAATGGCTCCAGCAGAATTTACCAATACACCATAACACGATTGAGTATTCGAAGTAGCAGCACCAATAGCTACTCTAACAGCTGTTAAGGAAGCAGAGCTTGGTATAACATGTTTTGACACAAAACATCCTGAACCAGAACTTCCACCATATCCGTAAGAACTGTTGAAAGTTGTGCTTGGAGAATGTTGCGCGATATCACCGCAAGAAACTACTTGAACCCATGATTTAGAATTGTTTGCAGTATTTTGATCGGCGATTAAAGCGGCAGCAGTAATTGTGCTTTGACCATCTGTAACTGGATTGTAAGCACTCCAAGTTAATGTAGTGATAGATCCAGGCGCCATATTTAATGTTTGAGTCGCTGTATAAGGGTTTGCACCCACTGCATTTAAAGCAACTGTTACGTTGTTTTGAGCTGCAATACTTGAATTAACAATTTTGGTAAGGACAGTTTGTGGAGAATTAAATAATTTTGAAACTCTTCCTGGAGCAATGATATCAAGTACTTCAATTTCATTTGTAGCAGTGTTCACCGCATTAAATATTAAAGACGGTCTAAAATTAGAACCAGCAAAAGTATTTCCAATAGTACCACCTGTTGGCGCATCAATTGAACCTAACCAAGCTTCCGCGACCCCATTAAATACGTTTGAACAAACGTAAGTTGCCGCATTAGTCGCAAATGGACCGGTAGACGCAAAATCCCAACCAACGTACAAGCCATCACCAGTAAACTGAAAAGCTGTCCCTAATGGAATAGTAACTGTAGCTGGACCAGGAGTAGAAGGAACAGTATAAGTTCCTGAATACACATTTTGCATTCCAGTTAAAGCACCAGAATAAGTTGAACCTTTTGCGTAAGCAAAATTAGTTGTGTTTTGAAGATATAAGGTAAAATTACCTACAACTGGTATTGAACCAGTACCTGTTGTATATTGGAAGCTTACTGATGTAATTGAAGATTGGTTCATTGGCAACAATTCGTAAGGATGAATATACATTACCGCACGCTGGAAAGCATGTACAGAGGTTCCATTCGGTGCACGAAGGGAAGAAGTTGCATTTTGATTAGGGGGGGCAACTAAATTATAGTTTGCCTGGCTTAAAACCGAACCTACACAACATACAACAGCAAAAAGAGCTAAAGTAATTTTTTTCATATTTTTTTTTTTAAGATTAGATATAGTCAAATGTATAAAAAAAATTGCTTACCAAACAATATTTGTATTTTTTTTCTTCAGCATACTTTCCTCACCCATTTAGGGGCATTCTTGTCTAATTATTTCTTAATTATTGTAAATAACAAAAACAGAAACTTAACTTAGCTTATATTTGTCTTAAACTGGTTGATCATAACCATTAAATTACTTGTTAAGTCTTACATTAAGCAATTATTTAATGGTCATTTTGATTAAAGTATACTTTTAATAAACAAAACTAAATTATGAAGCATCTATTTATTAATTTTCTATTATTCACAACGCTTGTACTAAGTTCACAGGAAATAAAACGTCCTGACAATTGGTTTAATCTTGATGCTATAAGTGATAAAGTCAACGGAGTAAGCACAGAGAAAGCATACAAGGAATTGCTAAAGGATAAAAAATCAACAACCATTATTGTAGGTGTTATTGACAGTGGTGTAGATTACGACCACGAAGACCTTAAGACTGTTATGTGGACAAATCCAGGTGAAATTGCAGGTAATGGAATTGATGATGATAAAAACGGATACATTGATGATATACACGGTTGGAATTTCATTGGCGGAAAAGATGGAAAGAATGTGGATAAAGATAATCTCGAAATGACACGTTTGGTTAGAAAATTAAAAGGGAAATATGAAGGGAAAAGTGAAGCAGACTTTAGCACGAAAGAAGAAAAGAATGAATTGGCTTTATACCAAGAAGTAAATAAAGAATACCAAACAAAAAAGGAAGAAGTCGAGGGTGGTTATAACAACTATTTTTCGCTTTATAATGGACTAATGAGTTTAAATACTGCCGTTAAGGAATTACAAAAAGTAGATACTGTTACTTTAACAGAACTTGAAAAATTTGAGCCAAAAGATAAAATGTCGAATCAAATAAAAGGCTTTGCTTTAAATAATCTTTTAAAGTCGGGTCGTTTCAATAATCTCGACGATGGTTGTTCTGCAATAAATGAAGGTGTAAAGTATTTTAAAAACAGTTTGGATTACACCTTGAATCAAGATTTTGATCCAAGAAATATTGTTGGGGATGATTATGCCAATTCAAGTGAAAGGTACTACGGAAACAATGATTGCAATGGCCCCGATAGTTTTCATGGCACACACGTTGCTGGTATAATAGCAGCAGCTCGCAATAATGGTGTTGGGATGGACGGCGTTGCAGCGGATGTTAAAATTATGGCGATACGCTGTGTACCAGATGGAGATGAAAGAGATAAGGATGTAGCGAATTCAATTAGATATGCTGTTGATAATGGAGCAAAGTTAATTAACATGAGTTTTGGTAAACGCTTTAGTTGGGATAAAAAAGTAGTTGATGATGCGGTAAAATACGCGCAAAGTAAAGGAGTTTTGATTATTCATGCCGCTGGAAATGACAACGTTGATATTGATGTAGTGAATCATTTCCCTTGTAAAAAATTTGAAGATAAAGGTGAGGCAACAAATTTTATGGATATTGGAGCTTTAAGCTGGAAAGTTGATGAGAAGGTTGTTGCGCCGTTTTCTAATTATGGAAAGAAAACCGTTGATCTTTTTTCGCCGGGTGTAGATATTTATTCAACCACTCCAAAAAATGGTTATAAGGACGCTAGCGGAACAAGCATGGCTTCTCCTGTTGCCTGTGGAGTTGCGGCAGTTTTAAAATCGTACTACCCTACTCTGACTCCTGAGCAGATTAAAAAGATTTTAATTAAAAGTAGCGTAAAATCATACAAAGGAAAAAAAGTAATTAAGCCAGGTTCAGTAGCTAATGAAAATCCGAGCGGAGAGTTGGTTAAGTTTGAAAAGCTTGGAAAAAATGGCGGAATAATCAATTTATACGAGGCAGTAAAAATGGCTGAGAAATTTACTAAAACAAAGACTTAGTTTTTTAGTTAATAGTCGATAGTTATTAGTTGGTCTGTTGATAGGAGTGCTGCTTATTTAGAATCTTTATGTCGCCAAATGTACATGCAAGCTATGCTTCGGTACGGTCTCCAATTTTCAGCAATTTCAAGCATCTGACTATACAATTGTTTTTTATTTTCAGAATTAAGATTGTATAAAATTTTTATTCCGTTTTGTATTCCTAAATCATCTACAGGGAATACATCATCACGTTTTAAACTAAACATAAGCAACATTTCAACCGTCCATCGCCCTACTCCTTTTATTTCAATAAGATAATCAATTAGCTCATCATCTGTTTTAGATTTTAAAAGTTTATATTCTAAAGTTTTATCCAAAGAAAATCGAGCGATATTTTTCAGATACCCCGCTTTCTGATAAGATAAACCTACAGCACGCAATTTATCGTCATTTATTTTCAGAAGAATTTTAGCATCGGGATATCTGTCTTTAAATAAATCTAAGAACCTTCCCCATATTGTTGCTGCAGCTTTTACGGATAATTGCTGGCTCACTATCGAACGCATCAAAGAAAAATATAAATCGAGATTTTTTTCTGTTTTTATTTCTCCAACTGTTTGAATGACTTTCTTAAGGATCTTGTCCTTTTTCAGATGTGTCAGTAGTTCGTGATGTTTCGTCATGTTTATAAATACAAATTACTTGAATTTACATGAGAGTACAAACTAATTAATAATAGGCAACCCCTTAGTGTATTTAACCACAAACACAAAGAAATTAAATGATAACAAAACTCTTCTCTTAAAACTTCCAATTCTACTTTTTAATCGCTCTTAAAAACCGATTATCCTTTTCTTTCACCAATAAACACCTTCTTTGAATAAAGTCTTATTAATAGTTATATTTAACTTACGAATTACAAATCCAAATTAAATCTATACACTATGAAAACGAGTTTAAACATTGCTTTTCTTTTCATTTTTAGCTTACTGAGTAAAGTAGGCTTTTCACAATCGGTTGATGAAATAGTGAATAAACACATTGAAGCCATTGGAGGTAAAGATAACTGGGCGAAAATAAAAACTTTAAAAATTGAGCGAGTAATGAAAGCACAGGGCGCTGAAATTAAGTTTACGATTTATCAGATTGATAAAAAAGCGCTGCGCCAAGATATTTCTGTAATGGGGATGACTGGCTTTAGTATCATAAAAAACTCTGAAGGGTGGTCGTATATGCCGTGGCGAGGACAAAGCAAATCAGAAGCTATGACCGCAGACGATGTCAAAAATTCGCAAGATGAACTTTCAATACAAGACGAATTTATGAATTACAAAGAACTTGGAAAAAGTCTTGATTATTACGGTATGGACGATATAGACGGGACTGAATGTCATAAATTAAAAATGATAGACAAGGATGAAAAAGAAACTACTTTTTATATTGATCCTGCTTCCTATCTCATTCTTAAAAAAACAGAAAAAGTACAAGCAAACGGACAGGAGAATGAAATGTCATCTTACTATTCAGATCATAAAAAAACCGATGAAGGTGTTATGTTCCCAATGAGTGTCAGCAGTGGTTGGGGCGAATCAGAAATCGTAAAATTAGAGGTCAACCCAAAAATTGATGAATCTCTTTTCAAACCGACTAAATAAATAATGTCAAAGTAGTCGATTACTAATCCACAAAAAATTTAGAGCATGAAAAATAATATTAGCTTTTTTCTTATAATAAGCGTTGCGCTTCTTAATGCGCAATCTGTAGTAAATTCAGCTATGTTTGGCACCATGGAAACCCGTCAATTGGGACCTGGCACCACTAGTGGAAGAATTACGTCAATAGATGGTAGTTTAAAAGACGAAGGAAAAACTTTGTATATCGGAACTGCAGGAGGTGGTGTTTGGAAATCAACAAACGCCGGAGCTTCTTACAAATCAGTATTTGATAAGCATTGTCAATCGATAGGAGCACTAGCAATCGATCAGAAAAAACCAAGCACCGTTTACGTTGGGACAGGAGAAAGTAATATGCGTAATACTGTTTCGATTGGTATCGGCATGTATAAAACAACAGACGGTGGTGACAATTGGAAACGCATTGGATTGGATAGTACTGAACATATTGCGCGTATCATTATTCATCCAGAAAACAATAAAGTGATTTTTGTTGCCGTTCCCGGTGCGCTATGGAGTGACAGTCCACACAGAGGAATTTATAAATCTAGTGATGGCGGGGAGACTTGGGAAAAAATATTTTACATCGATAAAAAAACCGGATGTGCAGAGTTAATAATGGATCCAACAAATCCAAAAATAATGTTTGCTTCCATGTGGCAATTTCGTCGTCAGCCATTCAGCTTCAATTCTGGCGGTACAACGAGCGGCTTGTATAAAACAGTTGATGGCGGTAAAACTTGGAAAGAAATAACAAATGGTTTACCTGAAAAACCCTTTGGAAGAATTGCCATGAACCTTGCTCCAAGTGATCCAAAACAAATGGTAGCGATTGTGGAAAGTAAAAAAACAGGTCTGTACATTTCCTCCGACGGTGGTGAATCTTGGAAAAATCAAAGTGCTACGATGAATACCTGTGCACGTCCATTTTATTTTAGCACAATCGCCATTGATCCAAAAGATCCTAAGCGTGTATACCGTCCTGCTTTTCAATTCGCTTACAGTAGTGATGGAGGTTATTCATTCACTGAGGCTAGTAGCGATGGCGGCTGGGTGCATTCAGACATGCATGCGATTTGGATCAATCCATTTCATACCAATATTATTTATTTAGGAACTGATGGTGGCATGTATTCAAGTGTGGATAAAGGTGTGACTTGGCAATTTAATCATGGTTTACCGGTTGGTCAGTTTTACCATGCAGCCTTTGATTTAAAAGAACCTTATAATGTTTATGGAGGTTTACAAGACAACGGCAGTTGGATGGTGCCAAGTGCTTCACCAGGAGGAATTGAAAATGGTAATTGGGACCGCATCAATGGCGGTGATGGATTTTGGGCCGTTCCGGATGTTGATGGAAAAGTAGTTTACTCAGAATATCAAGGAGGAAACATGGTTCGAACAGAATTATCTTCGCTTAAATCGGAGAATATTCAACCGCAAAAAACAGTAAATGAAGAGAAGCTACGCTGGAATTGGAACACGCCCATTGTAATAGGAGCAAAAAATCCAAAAAACTTATATGTTGGCGCGCAATATTTATACAAATCAACAGATCAAGGAAGAAATTGGAAACGCATTTCACCTGATCTTACGACCAATGATAAAGCTAAACAAAAGCAAGAAGAAAGCGGTGGATTAAGTGAAGACAACACTTCCGCTGAAAATCATTGCACTATTTTTACGCTTGCCGAATCACCTTTGGATGAAAATGTTATTTGGGTTGGAACGGATGATGGTAATTTGCAATATTCTACCAACGGTGGCGAAACTTGGACTAACGTCTCTCAGAATGTTGCTAAATGTGGTATTGCTAAACAAGCCTGGGTAAGTAGCATTGAACCATCACGATTCGATAAGAATACCGTTTACGCAACATTTGAGAATCATATGTATGGGGATCATAAAACCTATTTAGGAAAAAGTACAGACATGGGTAAAACCTGGACACGCATTCAGCATAAATCTTTTTCCTCTTTCGCACGTAAAATCAAAGAAGATCTTGTAAATAAAAACCTCTTATTCCTAGGCACTGAGATGGGACTCTTCGCTACATTGGATGGTGGCAAAGAGTGGTTTAAAATGAAGAACAACATTCCTGAATACCTGATGACACATGATATTCAGATACATCCTAAAACACACGATTTAATAATAGCTTCACATGGCAGAGGTTTATTTATTTTAGACGATATACGTCCAATTAGAGAGTTAAATAAAGAGATCTGGGATCAAGATGTATATATCTTCCCTACTCCGGATATTACTTTGAATAACGGTAAATATGGTTGGGGTGGACCTCAAACATCTGGTGGTTGGGGCGCTGGCAATCCTGCTTCGCATCCAACCTTTGACTATTATTTTAAGCAACGTTTAAATTCGGGTAAAGTAACTTTAGAAATTTATGATGATAAAGGAGCCTTGATACAATCTATGCCAGGAACCATTCGCAGAGGAATTAATAAAATTAATTGGAATTTAAGAAGCACACCACCGCAAGTTGCAACTGGCAGTACTAAATTGGATGGTGCTGGTTTCACTGCTCCAATGGTATTACCGGGAGTATATACGCTTAAATTAAAAGTAAAAGATAAAGTTTACACGAGTACTGTAAAATGTGTACATGATGCGGAAAATAAAAATTTAAGTTTTGAAGACAGAAAACTCGTTTATGCTAAAGCTATGGAGCTACAGAGCTTGTATAACCAAGTAAATAATAGTATTGATACAATTAATTATTACCAAGAGCTATTAAAATCAGATTCAGTAGCCTATTCGAAACGCAAGCATGCCATTGCTTTTAACGACGATTTACAAAAAGTGAAAGCTGAATTAATGGGCGTTACTAAAACTTCTATTTTTGCGGATGAAAAACGCGTAAGAGAAAAAGTATCTGAATTATACGGGAATTTTTGCTGGATGGAAGCTGCGCTTAATCAAACTCAATTAGATGCAATTGTTGATTTAAAAAAGGAATATGAGGTTCAGTACGAAGCTTTGAAAAAAACATTGGCTACACATATGCCAAAGAACCCGGAAATAAAAATTAAAAAAGGAATTGAATAGAACATTTCAAGTTTCTGGTTTCAAGTTTCTTTACGGTTGGTTTTGAAATTTTGGTATTAGTTTTTTATATATTAGAATTATAGTATGAAAGGCAATCAATTTCCTGATAAGGAGACGAGTGATCACTGGCGCAAAGATCCAAACAACTGGGTTTTGGGTGTGTTTTATTACAATAAATTAGACCCTCGTGTACTGCCGCCAAAGCGTATTGCGGCTTTTGGATGGACCATTAATTTTGCAAATTCAAAATCAATTTTTCTCTTAGCAGGATTTCTCGCTTTAACGTTTTTGATTATTGGAGCAATAGATTCATTGAGTTAATTCTTCACTAACAGTCAACAACATGCTTTAATTTGAGTTTTGATGCAGCTATAAGTTTATTATTTACTTATACATCTTTTTTCTTTGTTCAGCTATTGCTGGATTTTCAAGGTATTCATCATAGGTGCAAGACTTATCGATAATACCTTTTGGAGTTAATTCTATAATTCTGTTTGCTACTGTTTGCATTAATTGATGATCGTGGCTTGTAAAAAAGATAACGCCCGGGTAATCTTTCAAGGCATCATTATAAGCAATGATACTTTCTAAATCTAGGTGGTTTGTTGGCTCATCTAAGATTAATAAGTTTGGATTCAACAACATCATACGACTGGTCATACAACGTACTTTCTCTCCCCCACTTAGCACATTGCATTTTTTAAGTACTTCTTCACCGCTAAATAACATTTTACCTAGAAATCCACGAATATAAGTCTCGTCTTTGTCCTTACTAAATTGGCGTAACCAATCCACTAAATTTAAATCGCTTTGAAAAAATTTATGATTATCGTTTGGCAAAAAGGCTTTGTAAATGGTTGTTCCAAATGTAAAATTGCCTTTATAATCTTTATCTTCTTCCGCCAGAACTTCAAATAAACTAGATACAGCAATTTGATTTTTACTAATAAAAGCAATCTTGTCTCCTTTAGTTACATTAATGCTTACATCGTTAAAAAGTATGTCGCCGTCTTTATTTTTTTTACTCAGATGTTCTACTAATAAAATCTGATCTCCTACTTCACGTTCTTGTCTGAAAATAATTCCAGGGTATTTACGTGTACTTGCAGGGATTTCATCTACCGTTAACTTTTCTAATAATTTTTTACGGCTCGTGGCCTGACTGCTCTTACTGGCATTGGCACTAAAACGTCTCACGAATTCCTGTAACTCAGCACGTTTGTCTTCAATCTTTTTATTTTGGTCACTACGCTGTTTTAACTGAAGTTGACTCATGTGGTACCAGAAACTATAATTTCCAGAATAGATACTCATCTTCGCGTAATCAATATCACAAATATTGGTACACACAGCGTCTAAAAAGTGACGATCGTGACTAATAACAATTACCGTGTTTTGAAAATCGGCTAAAAAGTTTTCTAACCAACCGATTGTCTCAACATCTAAATCATTGGTAGGCTCATCTAACATTAAAATATCGGGATTCCCAAACAGGGCTTGCGCTAATAAGGTTTTTACTTTTTCTTTTCCAGAAAGATCTTTTACCAGATTTTGGTGTGTGTTTGGCATTACACCAAGATTTGTTAGTAGTTCAGCAGCTTCGCTATCGGCATTCCAACCATTCATTTCGGCAAACTCACCTTCTAATTCACTTGCTTTAATTCCATCTGCATCTGAAAAATTCTCTTTAGCATAAATCGCGTCTTTTTCTTTCATTATTTGATAGAGACGCTTATTGCCCATTAACACAGTATCTAATACAGTGAACTCATTAAACTCAAAGTGATTTTGTTTTAGAACGCTCATGCGCATTCCTGGTAGAATATTCACACGACCTTTTGTAGGTTCGATGTCACCTGCTAAAATCTTCATAAAAGTAGATTTACCTGCGCCATTGGCACCAATAATTCCATAACAATTGCCTGGGGTAAAATTTACGTTTACCTCGTCAAACAAAACACGTTTGCCATATTGCAAACTCACATTACTCGCAGAGATCATATTCTAAAAAAATAAGTGGCAAAGATACGAATTTATTGGAAAAGTCTCTGATTTGACTAACACTCTGCTTATTCAACACAGAGAGTAACAGAGGCATTGAGGCACAGAGGATACGGTCTAGATATGAAAACTCGCTAACACCCTAACTCTGCAACACGGAGTTACAGAGGCGCTGAGACACTGAGGATAAGGTATAAGTCAAAATTTGGTTCATTTTACAGTTAGTTTGCAGGATATGACTCGTTCGCAGATATCGCACGAAAAAATCTCAATTTGACTCTTTTCAACAGTAGAACTCGTTGTTGAAAAAAGGAGGTTATTCCATTTAATCAAATTTAAGAGTCAATTAAATTAAATAATATCTTTATTGGCTATGTTAAATCACTTGTTAAGTATGGAAGGTTTGCTCAGTCTATTGAGTCTAACCATTATGGAAATTCTGTTAGGTATTGATAACGTTATATTCGTTTCAATAGTAATGAGTCGTTTGCCAAAAGAGCAAACAAAAAAAGCAAGTTTAATCTGGATGGTGGTTGGAATCGTGATGCGGATTTCCCTTCTATTAATTTTGTTCTATTTAATTAAAGGAGAGCAAGAATTATTCCATCTATTTAATCATTCTGTAGCTTTAAAAGATATTATTATGTTGGCTGGAGGTTTATTTTTACTCGTAAACAGCACACTTGAAATTCACAACAAGTTGGAGGGCGCAAATGAAGAAGGTGAGAATGCTCAGAAAAATTTAAAGAAAGGTTTTCGTTCTGTTATGATTCAAATTTTATTAATTGACGTTGTGTTTAGTATGGATGGTATCATTACCGCAATAGGAATGGCAAATGATATGTTGATAATGTCGATTGCAATTGTTATTAGTATGTCTGTCATGTTTGTTTATGCCCCTAAAATTGCCATGATTATTGATAAACATCCAACTTTTAAAATATTAGCTCTTTCCTTTTTAGTACTTATTGCCGTATTATTGATTGTGGAAGGCGTGCATGTTGATAAAATTCAAATTCCAAAGGGATATATTTATTTCGCTATGGCCTTTAGTTTTGGTGTGGAATTGTTAAATTTAAGGCTTAGAAAAAAGTCAGAGCCTGTTGAATTAAGAAAGAATACTATTAACAAAAAGGATTGATAATTAAAAAGAATTAGATGGACGATAAAATTAAGCTATTAGAGAAGAAACAAGCTGAAGCGCTATTAGGAGGTGGTCAAAAACGTATTGACGCGCAACATAAAAAAGGAAAACTAACGGCAAGAGAGCGTATTCATTTTTTAATGGATGAAGGTACTTTTGAAGAAATTGGTATGTTGGTGCAACACCGTAGCAACGACTTTGGATTAGATAAAGAAAAATATTTGGGTGACGGTGTAGTGACAGGGTACGGTAATGTAAACGGACGTTTGACTTATGTTTTCTCACAAGACTTTACTGTGTTTGGTGGAAGCTTAAGTGAGACGCATGCAGAAAAAATTTGCAAGATCATGGATTTGGCCATGCAAAACGGAGCACCTTTACTTGGTCTGAACGACAGTGGTGGCGCCCGTATTCAGGAAGGTGTGGTTTCACTAGGAGGTTATGCAGATATTTTTTACCGCAATGTAAGAAGCAGTGGTGTTATCCCACAATTGTCCGCTATAATGGGTCCCTGCGCTGGTGGAGCTGTTTACAGTCCGGCCATGACGGACTTTATTTTGATGGTAGAGAACACCAGTTATATGTTTGTTACTGGACCTAATGTTGTAAAAACGGTTACGCATGAAGAAGTAACCAGTGAAGAATTAGGTGGCGCAATGACTCATGCTACAAAAAGTGGTGTAACGCATTTCGCGTGCGCGAATGAAGTGGAAGCCATTAACTATTTGAAGACCTTATTAAGTTATGTACCACAAAACTGTGAGGAGGATGCGCCAAGCGTATCATATACTGCCGGAAATGAACAGCGTCCAGAGTTAAACGCCATTATTCCAGATAATGCTAACCAACCTTATGACATTCGTGAAGTAATTGAAAATGTTATTGATACCGATAGTTTTTTTGAAGTACATAAATTATTTGCCGAAAATATTGTTGTAGGATTTGCTCGCTTAGCAGGAAGAAGCATTGGTATTGTTGCTAACCAACCGGCAGTATTGGCAGGTGTTTTAGACATTCATTCTTCAACAAAAGCCGCGCGTTTTGTAAGATTCTGTGACAGCTTTAATATTCCACTTTTAGTGTTTGAAGACGTACCAGGATTTTTACCGGGAACAGATCAAGAATGGAACGCTATTATTACCAACGGCGCGAAGCTATTGTATGCCTTCAGCGAAGCTACAGTTCCTCGCATCACAGTAATTACTCGTAAAGCTTATGGTGGAGCTTATGATGTAATGAATAGTAAACACATTGGTGCAGATATGAATTATGCTTGGCCAAGTGCTGAAATTGCGGTAATGGGTGCCAAAGGAGCCGCTGAAATTATTTTTAAAGGTGAAATTTCAACTGCAAAAGATAAAGATGCAAAGTGGAAAGAAAAAGAAACGGAATATCAAACAATGTTTGCCAATCCTTACAGAGCGGCTGAACGCGGATTTATCGATGAAGTCATTAAACCAGAAGATACACGAATCAAACTCATCAAAGCATTTAAGATGTTGGAGAATAAAGTGGATGTACTTCCAAAAAAGAAGCATGGGAATATACCTTTGTAAGTTAATAAGCCACATTGAGTATAATAAAAAAAGTCTGTAAGATTCTTACAGACTTTTTTATTAAACCATTTAAAACTTATTCCTTTAATGCTAAGCCTCCAACAGCGATGGAGTTTGCCTTACAAAATTTAATTAGAAGCATTTCAGCATCTACTTTTTCTTTATCAGCTGCTGCATGCTCGGCATCCCAAAGAACACGAGCCTTGTCGTACTTTTCTTTGTCATTTGCAATTCTGTCGGCTTTAATAAAAGCATCGAAAAGAGCCGTTATTACTGTTGCGGCGTCATTGTCTTTCTCTTTTAATTTGTCTAAGAGTTCTGACCGCTTTTTAAAACTTATTAGTCCTGTGTTCGGAATTTCATAGTGTTCAGCAAACCTGAACAGATATTGCATTAATACATTTTTTGTGTCGTTCTCCATACTCGTAGTTTTTAATTATTAATTAATAAAAAGAAAAAAACGCAAGCGTTTATGAGTAGAAATATAGCTATTTTTAATTTGTCGTGAAAGTACAAGTGAAAATATTTAAACCCCTACTCTACAGTCTTTTAGTGTGTTTTACATTTTGTTCAGCACAAAATCCAGACGCAAATACTCCCACTTTTATTAAACGGTCTACTTTTTTAAGTGATAATCAGAAGACAGATGGTATGGACTTGTTTGTAGATTCTATACTTAAAAAGTATATGCAAAATTCAGAACGCTGCGGAATTAGCATAGGTATTTCAAAAAACGGAAAAGACTATTTTTATAATTACGGAGAAACAAAAAGAGGCTCTGAAAATATACCAAAACAAACAAGTATTTACGAAATTGGCGCTTTAACTACAATCTTTTGTGGACAGCTGCTAGAACAAGCCATTCGTGACAATAAAATTAAAGCTGAAGATGATATTCGCAACTATTTACCGGGGAAATTTTTAAACTTAGAGTTTAACAAAAAACCAATTCTCGTTAAACATTTAGTTCAGCACACCTCCGGTCTACCGCTTGTTCCTGCCGATCTTAAAGAAGAGACTGACTTTGATGCATTAAATCCTTATGCTCATTATACTAAGAAGATGCTTCTAAACTATTTAAAGACTTTTGAACTGACGAGATCATCTGGCAGTATGAATGATTATTCTAACACGGGTATTGCGCTGTTAGGGATTGTTCTTGAAGGTGTTTATGACAAAACGTTTAGTGAATTAGTAAACGAAAACATCTGCATTCCGTTAGGATTAAAGAATACATGGATTGATTTGAATACTGAACAAACACAAAATCTTTCGAGTGGTTATAATATAGACGGCGAAGCCACTCCAGCATGGACTTTCGACGTATTTGCGGCTGCAGGTGGATTAAAATCGTGTACGGAAGACGTGCTGAATTATTTAAAATTCAATTTAGAAGAAATTAAAAATTCGGTAAAAAATTCAGGAGCAAAAACAAAAGTAGGAAAAGAAAATTTAGGCATGGCTTGGTATGTT
Organism: Aurantibacillus circumpalustris; assembly: GCF_029625215.1. Taxonomy (GTDB): domain Bacteria; phylum Bacteroidota; class Bacteroidia; order B-17B0; family Aurantibacillaceae; genus Aurantibacillus; species Aurantibacillus circumpalustris. Next base: position 3,114,116 of record NZ_CP121197.1, on the reverse strand, counting down.
AGCAAAACAAAAAATGGAACTATACTTTATTCCCAAAGTGGTGGAACCTTTGGTTATGGCGCATTTAGCGGTTTCATTGCTAAAGAAGATTGCGCAGTGATCTTACTTTCTAACAATGGCATTAACCTTGAGTTTCTAGGAATAGCCATCTTAAATTATTTGCAACAATGACGGTTAACTATCTCATAAAAAAACTGGAACTACTCCCCCACCCTGAGGGCGGCTATTACAAGGAAACTTATCGGTCTGATGAAAAAGTCGCGCAAATAGGTTTACCCGACAGATTCACTGGAGAACGGACTTTTGCAACCGCGATTTATTTTTTGATTGAAAAAGATAATTTTTCGGCATTACATAAAATTAAAAGTGATGAAACCTGGCATTTTTATTATGGAGATGCGCTTGAAGTTATCGAAATAGACGATCAGGGAAATATAACTACGACGCATGTTGGACAAAATTTAAAGGAAGGAGAAGTTTTTCAATACACCGTGAAAGCTAATACTTGGTTTGGATCGCGCGTTAAAGAAGGAGGAAGTTTTTCTTTAGTTGGCTGTACAGTTGCCCCAGGCTTCGATTTTGAAGATTTTGAGATGGCAAACAGAAATGAATTGGTGAAGGAGTTTCCTCAACATAAAAAATTGATTGAGGAGATGACGCGATAAATGAGAAGTAGTTCATCTGATTTTAAATAAGCAGATTATTACCATTTTCAATATTCCATTTTACATTCACTTTTTCCTTATGGATATTTTCTAAATAAAATATTGCTCCAACTATAACAGAAATTGTTGGTGCCAATGCTGGCAGAAATATCCTGAATTCCATACCAATCACCTGAACTCGCATTGGTTAGACCTCCATCTCCATTAGTATCTCCACCTAGTGAATCATCGTAATAGCTTGTAAAATAAACTCCTGGTAAACTATATCCTTCAATAGAAGAACTTCCTTCGCGAATTGAAATTTTATTAAAACCAGGTGCAGGCAAATCCGCCATTTTTATAATAACATTTTCTGCTAATTTTAGTTTTAAGCCATTTCCAATATACAATGAACCACTCAGTACAAAAGGCACTTCGGTTTCTAACCAACTGACATCGGTTGTTGCTTCATTCGATTCACTCGTTATAAAAATTCCGTTCAGGTTATTTTTTTCAGTCAAATTTTCAGGATTATGAAAGGTGTTAGAATTATCGACACTTAAAAATGGATTAATAAACAAAGGCTTAATACATCCGTAGAAAATACAATTTGTAATACTAAAGCTCGTATTATGACAGGCACGGGCATCTACAACACCGTAACCATTATAGGTAGACTCGCCACCGCAATATGCAAACTCACAGGCATCAATAATACCATAGTAAGAAGAAAACTCTAAAGTAGGTTGTCCAACATTACCTCCCGGTCCTTCACCTCCATATTTAAAAACACAGTGCTTAAACTCACAAGAATTTGAATTAATGACAATACCGCCCCAATCCTTACGCGCCGGAAAAGTTGTTGATCCATCACCATTAGAATCGCCTCCATTTGCGTCATCTTTATGCGATGTAAATACAATTGGCTTTTCAACCGTACCTAATGCTTTTATGTTTCCTGAAGAAGATATCAAAATAGCATTATCGCTACATGCATCAATAAATTTTACAATAACTCCTGGGTTGATTGTTAACTCGCTACTTATGCTTATTTGATTTGAAGCGATAACGTAGATGTGACATTCGTCCCAGGTAGCAGGACTCGTTATATCTGAAGTAACATTAACAATAGTCTTCTGACATGGTGTTACCGGCGGATCAATTACTACAGGTTCCTCCTTCTTTTTGCAGGAAGTAAGAAAAACAGCAACAGTAAAAACGAAATATGCGATAGATTTTTTCATGGGATTTTTTTTACTAATGTAGATAAATGGATCAAACCCACAAGAAGCGATACTAAGATTGTTTAATTTTTAACTAACTGCATCTAAAACCTTTTTTAAGGTTTCAAGGGCTGTCAATAACTCTTTATCAGTAATTGTAAGAGGTGGTGCTATTCTCATTGCTGTGGAACAAAACAAAAACCAGTCTGAAATTACACCATTTTCTATACAGCCTTTAATCACTTTAAAATTAACGGTTTCGTTGCCAAAATCGATTGCTCCAAGGGCTCCATGCATTCGGATTTCCTTTATAAGAGGATGTTGAAGGTTTTTAAGTACAAGGTCTTCAATTTCTTTTGCGCGTAAAAATAGTTTTTCTTCCACAATTACTTCAATGGTAGCTTGAGCAGCAGCAACACAAACAGCGTTTCCACCAAAAGTATTAATATGCCCAAGAACCGGATTATTGGTGAGAGTGGACATTAATGAAGGTGAGGAAATAAAAGCACCAATGGGTAAACCGCCGCCCATACCTTTTGCAATAAGCAACACATCAGGCACAACGTCGAATTGTTCAAAAGCAAATAAAGTCCCGGTTCTACCGAAACCACACTGAATTTCATCAAAAATTAAAATCACACATAATTCTGTACACTTTTCCCTAAGCGTTTTTAAAAATTCATGATTAGCTTTTCTAATTCCGGCTTCACCTTGAATTGGCTCTACAATAACTGCCGCAGTTCTTGAAGTAATACTTTCTAATGCTTTTATATTATTAAACTCTAATACTTTAACATCAGGTAATAAAGGACGAAAACTGGATTTAAAATATTCGTCGCCCATTACACTCAGAGCACCATGCGAACTTCCGTGATAAGCATTTCTAAAAGAAATCAATTCTGTTCTTCCTGTAACACGTTTAGCAAGCTTTAAAGCTCCTTCCACTGCTTCACTTCCACTCGTAGTGAAATAAACGGTACTTAATTGTTCTGGTAATAATTTACTTAGCGCCGTGGCATATTTAACTTGTGGACTTTGATTAAACTCTCCATACACCATAAGATGCATGTATTTTTGTGATTGCTCGTTAATTGCAGAAATAACTTTTGGGTGACAGTGTCCTATATTACTGACAGAAATACCACTTATAAGATCAATATATTCTTTTCCATTTACATCCTTTAAAATAGAACCATTTGCACTTTGAATATTCACATCAACGCCAAGAAGAGGCAGATCTGAGGTCTGCGCAACATGTCTTAAAAATAATTCGCGTTGGTTCATACTGTGTTTTAAAATTGTACTTTGTAAATTGTACCATGTACCTTGCCTGTGGTTACTTTAGCTGTCTATACGTAGTACAAGGTACAATATACAAGTTACACTGTTCTAACTAAATTAATAAATAACTCCCTGTTTTCCCTTGGCTTAATGGAATTATAGCACTTCTCAAAGGTTTTTATTTTAAATGAAGAATCAATGTAAGCAAGATACTCTTCTTTATTTCCACCAAAAGGTGGATGGTCTTTATTTAAAACGTCATCAAATAAAACACCGACAAGTCTTCCACCAGGGTTTAATAAAGTGGACATCTTTTCAAAATATTTTTTACGAAGAGAAGGGTTTAATGCGCAAAAAAAGGTTTGTTCTACAATGAGGTCGAAAGTCAGGGCTGATTGCTCAAACGGACTTTGTCTCAGTTTAAAAAAATCGAGTAATAATAAATTCTCGTTTTTAAAAGCGGGACATCTTTTCTTTAAATTTTTCAAAGGTTCTTCAGATAAATCGCAGACATACACGTTGGTAAAACCATTATTTACTAGGTATTCTGCTTCATAAGCATTTCCAGCACCTGGAATCAATATTGAAATTTCTTTGTTTGAAAGTTGATCGAAGTATTTTTTTAAGGGATTTGTGATGGCTCCTGTATCCCAGCCAAAATCATTGTTTCGGTACCTATCACTCCAATATTTTTCGTCTAATTTGCTAATCACCGGTAGAAACTTTTAAACGAATAGATTCTACAGTTTGGCGACTACGTTTCAAGACTGTTATTTCATACCCGTCTTTAATTCGTTTGTCGTTAATTGCGGGAATTCTTCCAAAAATAAAATTGACATAGCCCGAAACTGTCTCGTATTGAGGATTTACAGGAAGAGCAATTGGTAAAGCTTGATTCACATCTTGTATAGCAGCTTGTGCATTAACGATGTATTCATTCTCACTTTTTTTCTCAACAGTTGGCATTTCATCATCGTGCTCATCTTGAATTTCACCAACCAATTCTTCAATAATATCTTCCATGGTAACAAGACCTGCTGTAGATCCAAACTCATTGGTAACGATGGCCATTTGGTAATGGTGTTTTTGAAAATCTCTTAACAGCTCATTAATTTTCATGCTCTCCGGAATGAAGTGCACAGGACGCATGATTTCTTTTAAGTTTTTGAATTTATTATCAATAAGGGCTTTTAATAAATCTTTACTATGTACGATTCCTACAATGTTGTCGATGTCTCCTAAATAAATTGGCAACCTCGAAAAGCCCTCTTCAATAACACGTTTAGTAACTTCATTTCTACCAAGCTCTACATCAATGGCCACTACTCTATTTTCAGGAACCATTACCTGTTTTACAATACGATCATCAAAGTCAAAAACATTTTGAATTAATTCATTTTCGCTTGGCTTAATGGCACCACCTTCTTCACTTTCGGTCAGTATTAATCGTAACTCTTCTTCCGAGTGAAAATCTTCTTCACCTACTTTTTTTACACCAATTACTCTTAGAACAATGTTTGAGGTTTGATTTAAGAACCAGATAAAAGGTGAACAGATAAAATAAAATATTCTTAAAGGCCAAGCAATAAACAATGCGGCTTCCAGGCAGTATTTGATACCTATCATTTTAGGAATTTGTTCTCCAATAGTCACATGAAAGAAAGTTAATAGTGTTAGCGCTATAGGTAGTGAAACACTGTGTTTTGCAGCTTCACTTAATTCATACCCGAAATTAGCAAAAGTATTTTGTACAATTGCTGAAATTGTTTGTTCTCCCACAGCACCAAGTGCTAAAGAGGCCAACGTAATTCCCAATTGTGTTGCCGACAAGTATGCATCGAGTTTTTCAAGGAGTGTTTTAGCAAGTTTAGCTCTGCTGCTTCCAGCTTGTGCTTTTACGTCTAATTGGGAGGCGCGTACTTTCACTAAAGCAAACTCTGCGGCCACAAAAAAACCATTAATAAGAATAAGTAAAAAAGTAATAAAAAGATCGCCGCTCATATATATTGGTTAAAGATAAGAAATTGCGGAAACACAAAATTTAAGATTCTAGTTTCCTTAACTGCTCTTCTTTTAATGTGATGATCTGTTTTAGGAGTTTTATTTCAAAATTAAGCTCCTTTATAGACTTGGTGTCATCTTCCCCAGTCCACAATTTATTGATGTAATAAGGTTTTTCGTTAAAATTAAACTTCATTCCTTCGGCTCTAAAGAAACTATACAAAGGCACTCTCAGTGCTTTTGATATTGCCTCGAGGTTGCGAAGTTCAAGGGTTTTATTAGTAAGTTCTAATGTGAGTCCATCTTCTGTCATATGAAGGTACTCAGCTAATTGGGTAAATGTGTAATTTTCCTTTCCAAGGATTTCAATTACTTTAGATTTTAAGTCCATACATACAAAATTATGACAATCCTTGAATTTTACTAATAAAAAAAGCCGGTTTTATTAACCGGCTTTTCAAAGTATATGAATTAAAATTATGCCTTTTTATCGTTGTTATTCTGGATTTTCTCACGGATACGAGCCGCTTTACCAGTACGATCGCGTAAATAAAATAATTTGGCACGACGAACGATACCAACTTTATTAACAACGATTTTATCAATAAATGGAGAAGCGATTGGGAAAATACGCTCAACACCGATACCATTACTCATTTTACGTACAGTAAAAGAAGCAGTAGCTCTTTCGTTTTTACGTTGAATAACAACACCATTAAATTGCTGGATACGTTCTTTGTCTCCCTCTTTAATTTTGTATGAAACTGTAATTGTGTCTCCTGCTTTGAAAGAAGGATGTTTGTGATCAGCAGTAAGCTGAGTTTTTACGTAGTCTAATAAAAGGCCCATTTTTTTGTTTGTTTATTATTAATTGTTCCAGCATACCTTACCTTGTGTAAACAGCGGCTTGAAACAGGGAGGCAAATATACAATTAATTTTATGAAAACAGCAAATTTTGCTGGTATTTTTTTAGTTTTAAGCAAGTTATGGCTTTTTTAGCCAGAAGCACACGAGTTTGTTCCTATTCTAAACATCGATCGAGAACAAAGTCTTTTTCTTTTGCCTTGACGCAAAAGAAACAAAAAGTCAAGGCTTCATAATATTTTGCTGAAATTCTTATGGTTTTAAGCTGACGCTACGCAGCACACCAGCTCGCTCAAAAGTACAAAGTACTTTTGCCGTCCGACGAAGGGTCGGAAAAGCGTAGCGCCTGCGCACAGCCTTTCCAAAAAAGTGGTGATGTCCTTTTTTATGCCTAAGGTATTGCAAACTTTTTTGGAACTCCTTTTAAAACCATAAGAATTTCTATAGCAAAATTTTATGAGGCCAAATCAAAGCCCGCGCTAACATCTGACGAGCAAGTACAACAATCTCATCATTGGTGGTTTTTCGTACTCACACAATTTTCTAAGACCTCTTAATGTAACTTCCGAAAAAATTAATTACCCAAAATCAGAAATTTCAAGGTTAGTTTTTATCGAAAAAATTGCATCTTTGCAGCAGCTTAAGTGTTTGTTCCGATTTTTTTCGGAAAGTATAGCATGCCCAGGTGTTGGAATGGTATACAAGTACGCTTGAGGTGCGTATGCCGCAAGGTGTGGGAGTTCGAGTCTCCTCCTGGGTACTTTTGGTGCCACTTAAAACCCCTGTTAGCTTGGCTTTCAGGGGTTTTTTAATACAAGTTGTGTAACACTTGTGTAACTTATCAACAAACCCTTACTATCAGGGGCTTTAGGGGTTGATAAAATCTTTATTTTTTCAGACAGGAAAGCAGAAAAAAAGGGCAAAATACCCATTTTAACATTTTGCCCAGAATCGTTATTAAATTTATTGAGGTTAAGAATTGATGTTATCTTCCTTTAAAAACTTTAGAATTGATGGTGCGTAAACCCACACAGTTCTGTCATAAACTTTGTACTGTATTAAGTGGACATATTTTTCGTACCATTTACTTTTCTTGCAGCCTAGTTTTTTCCATGCTAAATGCAAAGGAATGTAATTTTCTATTTCTTCCATAGTGGAGTCTAGTTTGGTTTGCTTAAGTGGCGGAACAGGTTTGGCAATAACAAGCTTTTTCAATTCTTCTACAGATTGAATAAGTTTGTTAAGTTCTTCCTGATCTATTAATACCAATTTCTGCATTATCTAATTTGAAATCTTTTAAGTATTTAACAGATTATCTGCTATTTAATTTGTTTAGTTCAGGGATTCGAACCCTGCATTCCTTATAACGTGGGGCGTTCTGTGGAATGAAAAACCTTTAACTAAAACCCATTTGCTGTTTCTGATTCAGTAAGTATCACTAATTTTAATACTTGTTCACATATCTCATGTGACACCTCATTAAAGGCTTTATTTCTGTTTCAATCCAAATATTCGGTATTCCAATAATTTAATTAGTCCTACTTTGTAGCTGCCTTTTGCGTATGATACTAAACTTATACTTATCAAACATTCATTATTAATTAAATGGCTGTTCCCCATAACCTGCATCCTACATTCATTTTTTCTTAGATCAATTATTAATACAGGACTATCGTCAAAATACTTTTTGCCATAATTTTTTAGGTCAACAATGCTTAACTCATTTATCAGTTTTTTAGCACTTCTGAAATTATAATCCTTTATATACTGGCAATACTCTTTTGTTTCTGGTTTTAGTCCCATTGCAGAGGCAAATATTTTTGCCATTGACCAGTGGGTATATGTTCTCGTATTTTCCTTTTTCATAATTTTAATTTTTTAAGCGATAAAACCATTGTCCCTGTTCCATTCCTCACACATATTTCCAAATACCGAATAAAAGTATAAGTCCATTTTGAAAACAAGATTGAAATTTCTTAGATCAGAAATATGGCAATTGATTGTATCATCATCATTTGCGATGAAGCAAAAGAATAAAGCTAAACGTATTTCTTCCCCAGATTTGCTATTGCATATTAATCCTTGCCTCAACGGTATGTATCCTTGCACCTTCTCAAATTGGAAGGTCATTGCGTTGTGGAAATGATAAACAAGGTAAGTGGCTATCTGATTATAGCTTAGTTCATCTGTTTGAACTAAGTCAAAAAAAGGAACATCACGCTTACTATCCGCAAAATCTTGCAAATACTGCGAATCAGATAGATCGTGTTCTTCACAGAGTGTTTGTAACATCAACTTGACAACTTCTATGTCGACTTCGAAACTGGTTTGATGGTCTATGAAGGTGGGTGGTGAGAATGAAATTGCATTTTTTAAAATTGCAGGCAACGTATTTCTCAGGGCGTTCTGCTCTTTAATAATGTCATTCCGTCCCATATTAATAGCTTTTATTCTAGCATCCTGGTACTCTTTTTTACTCTTTATAAAATTTACTTTTTTCATTTTTGTTTTATTTTTTGATTACACTTTTTACTATTTATTTTGTTTAAGCCTGGGAATTGAACCCAGCACTTTGCACGCAAGGGGTGTTGGTGCTAGTGAAATACCCTTACTTAAATCCAGTAGAGTCTTCTTTGTAACTAGCAAAGAAGTACTACATTGGCCACTTTTTTATTTTATTCGTCCTCAGTATTTCTTAGGCGTTGAATCAATGCGATATCAAGTTTATCTACTTTACACAAATACTCTTGTTCGCTGAGCCTTATGAATTCATTAGCTAGTTCCAATTTCCCTTTGCAAGCCACATAAAGATCAGCCTTGTCGTAATGTGTTACATCGTTATTATGGATGACAGCTATTATCAAGTATTTGTAATTGTAAATTGGTGTAATACTTTTAGTTGCTTTTTCCATAAAGGAATCTATTGATTCACCGCTGTCCTCAATCCAATGAAAAGATTTTCCGTTTATTAAGTGTTCTTCGAAGTTGTTGCTTTTATCGTTTTTCATGTTTATGGTTTTATGTTTCTATATTCATTTTCCTGATTTATTGTTGGTTTTTTCTCAGCTTCCATTTCTTCTAGCTCCAGTATTTTGTAAACCAACCCTTCCGTTAAGTATCTTTTTAGGCTCCCTCCACTTCTCGATATTTCGAGAGTCACAATGGTATTACCATCACTTAAAATTTTTCTACCTGGTTTAAGAAAATTTTGAGTTGCATTCATTCTTACTAGGTCTATTATTAGCACAGGAGTGAATGGCTCAATTATTTTTCTAGCGTTGAACCTTAGAGTACGCATACTTAGTGTGTCAATCAGCCTAACTACCTTGTTCATTGCTTGTATTCTTTCTTCAGTTGTCATTTTATTTTGTTTATTTGTTTATACATTTTATTTAGTTTTAAGGCAATAATATCCCACGTGAGTCTTTTCTCACTTTTTTTAATTCTTAGATTCAGTCTCAAGTTGCCTTGAAAAAGAAGCTTTAGACTTTACGAAATTCTCCTACTCTTTTTTTAGGCTTTTCGGAATCGCCCTGGTATGATTTAAAGCATACCAACCCCTGGTCAGGTTTTCCTGACATTTGTTTTTTTATGATTTAGGTTATTGTATCCTGATGCTAGTCCATCAGGTTCGAAATTTTTGCTCCACAATTTTAACTGCGGCAGCCTAACCCATTTGTGAAGTGATACGTGGCCGCCAATTTTAAGTGGCGGAAAGTGTAACACTGTTTTTTTATAAGACACGCATCTTTTAGAAAAAGGTTGCAACAATGCGTGTTTTATATTCTTGTATACGAAATTATAAATTTTTTTGACATGCGCAATGGTTTTAACTAATTTATTTTCGTATTCAAATGTTAATTTTTTCGACTGAATGAAAAATATTTTGTTTAAGCTCAGATAAATATTTAACTGAGATAATATAAATATTTTAGTTACGTAATGGTTTCTGAAAATCCATTGAAACAGTTGCAATACCTTGCTTTTTTCGTTATTATATAGCCACCAATTTATTGGAGTTAGGGATTTTTGTATAGTTATACTTTCCATGCGTTCTTATTGTTTCGTTTTATTTTTTAGTTTAATTCTGATCGGCTTGCTTCACCTTTTTCAATTTCGTAGCTTAAGCGTTCGTTAATAGAATTATATATTTCTTCTGTCATGTTCTCATCCTCATCTGTGTTAGCACTTGATATTAGTAGTATCACAGTCCCTAGAATTTCAAAATTATTCCTTCCTTCCTTTTTCATTTGTGTTATACAATTTGATAAGGAATCTATCATTAAGCGACTGAAGATTTCTCTCGTTGTTTCGTTTTTTGCCATAGTTTTGTTTATTTCGTTTTTTTGATTAATATTTTTTTATTCGACTTTCTATACTCTTATACGCATATGAAAGTTGGATAATGCGTAAAAAAAAGTTTAACATATTCTCCAACCTTATTTTGCAATGGTTTCAAATGATCCACGGTCTGAAAATAATTGCAACCTTTTCTGAAGCACTTTTTAAAAAGCCTAATGTGGACTATCTTTTATCTTAGGAATATACTGTCTGGCTCTATCTGATAAATATTCCCCTACATTCGAGTAATTAATCTCTTCGTTATCTATCATTTTCTTCACTTTCAATTCTGAATAAATTACACCTGAATAGCTTAATAGATATCCTATTATGAAGTGACGATGATTTGGAGTCGTGATTTTAAATTCTGATAAAAGCATCGAGTCAAGGCCCCCAACAAAATTCCCAATGAGTCTGTTTTTGTAAGAGTTTTCTGTCTTGTTTTGCTGTACATTAACGTATTCATATTCTATACATTGTCGATAGATATCTATAGAGTCGTTACACTCTATTTCAAATTTATTTAAATAGGCTTCAAACATCTCTAGAGGCAATAAACAATCTAATGAACCTTCACTACTTGTCGCCTGAATTTTTATTTTGTCTATTCTGCAATTTGTCTGCTGAAATTGTGTAAGAAATTCCAAGTACTTTATCTTTTCGAGGCTTTCTTTCTTTGAAGTGAAGAGTTTCTTATTGAATTCATAACGTTTCATTTCATATTTAAATTTTAGAAATGAAATGGCAATTGTGCCAATAGTTAATTTGTTCAATGCGATATTCTTAACATCCAACAAAACAGATACTTCATCATATAATTTTTTGCTGATGTATGGAGATTTGCGATATTCAAGATATTCACCATAAGAGCGATCTTCATTAAAGTAAGACCATTCAAGAAATTCTATTAGAATTTCTTCGTCTGATATTGTTCTAGGAAAACTAGTTCCTAGTTCGAATTCGAACAAGAAGTATTTCTCAATTGCTTCTGACTTGTATTCCACCTTTACTCCAAATTCTCTAAAATCTGAAAATGAGATGTCTGTGATATGATTCTTATGCTCTGTTTTTTCTTTTTTTTCGTTAAGCTTTATGTTTGCCCAGAGTTTGTCGAAGACTTTATCATTTGTATTTGATTTAATAGCTCTATTTTCCATGCTTACTTGCTTTTTTTAAGGTTAATTGTAATTTCGAATTTGATGGTTGTTATTTCACCTTCCTCAACATCAACAGCGACATCCTTCACGTCACTAATTTTTGTGCGCACATTTTTAGCAACAACATTATTTTTTTGTGTAACAATCGTTTCCATTTTAGCTGGCAATGTTTCTACTTTATCAAACAGTTTTCGAACCATTGTAATATAAGCTTGCGCTGTTGGAACAGGCATTACTCTTTTTTCAGCAAGTCTAATAGCTAAGGATTCTGGATTTTCACCATTTATTAATGCTTGTCCAATTTCTTTCTTAAATGGACTAAGCTTTGCTAAGATTGCTTGTTTTGTTTGGATTTCTGTTGTTGTTTTCATGGTTGTTATTTTTTGATTGTTTAATTGATTATTACTATTATTTGTTTGTGGAAATTCACGAATCATGAGATCATCAGGAATTGGAATTTTTTTGTCCATTTGTTTCATAAAAAATGGAACATTAGAAGTAAAACAACTATCCCTGATCTCTCTTGCCCATTGTGGATCAATAGGTCTTCTTCCTGGTCCTGACTCACCACCGCAAATGACCCATTCAATACCATCGAGATTCAAGTTTGGTAGAGGCCCTATTAGTGGTTCAAGGGAAAGAAATTTTATTTTTGCCTGTGTCAATTTTAAATAACCAATACGATCCATCACTTTTTCATCTTCCACAGAAACACCCATCCAAATATTATCAGTCCAATTGAGAAACTGACTCAACTCTGCAAGTCGCTCAGCACGCTTTGTTAAGACTTGGTAAGTAATAAGTGGGGTTTCATTCATCGTTTCGAAAACTCGTTGAATAAACTCCAAAGGCACCTCTTTGTGGAATAGGTCACTCATACTATTCACGAATACCATACAAGGTTTCCTCCACCCATAAGGTCTTTTTAGCTCTGCTTCATGAAGGGTTATATTAAATCCATTTTGATACTTGGGTTGCCCCATTGCTTTCAATCTTTTAGTTAAGACTTCTGCATAGCAGAATTTGCAACCTGCTGTAATTTTATCGCAACCTGTTGTTGGATTCCATGTTACTTCTGTCCATTCAATGTTAGATTTACTCATGATAATTTTTGTTTTTATAAAATCACTTCGTTGCGACTTCTATATCAGGAGTACATTTCTAAAAAAAAGAATATTTATAAGTGGCCTAATCTTAACTTATTGAAATACAATCGGATGCGTTGTTCAAAATTTCACCTAGATTCTTTTAACACATTATTGTCAATTTTAAAATTGACTGCTATATTTAACCAACCTAAATCATACCATGAAAAAGAAGATTATCAAAAGGGAGAAAACTCTTTCGGACTTTACAACGAATGCGATGGAACAGGCTGCTATGGAAAGATATTTAGAATTTGAAGCGCATGAACGAGAGAATGAAAAAAAGAATAACAAAAAAAGATACAAAAAGCATCAAGTCTTCAAAAGAAGCACGCATGAAATAGATCTATACTTGAATGAGATCGACAAGGAAAAAAGGGATGCTGAAAATAGAAAATCAAATCCTGTTAGGATATATAATGAAAAGTTAAGACAATTAAAGGCTTATCAAGTAGAATCTCCAGCGAATGGTTTAATAAATGAATTTAGAGTGGCATTGAATATACCGCTGGAATATATAGCTAATGAAATGGGTGTTACCAAACAAGCTGTATTAAATTATGAAACTAACGAGAAAAAGCGAATTCTAAGTATGGAAATCCTGGATAGGTTTGCTAAATTGATGGGGTTGAAATTGATTTATTATTTTGTGCCAGATGAAAAGACACCTTTACAATTAATTAAAGAGAAGGTATTAGATTTGATAGATGACCTTCCAGAAAAGCAAAAAATGAGTTATTACATTACTAATGAAAATATACGAGAACAAATAAAAACAGAAGACCTAGATAAGTATTCTGTTGAAAAGTACTCAGGCGTAAAAAAGCAGCAAAGGTTATTCATGAAAACAATAGACAGTATTCCAAAGTCATTATGGAAAAGTGACAAGAAAAAAAAATAGTCTCTGTAAGTAATTGTATTTGCAAGTTAATTCTCCTATTTTTGATCAGCGACAAAATTGTTTAACCCTTTTCTATTTGTCACCACAAATCCAAAAGCCAGGCTAACCACCTGGCTTTTTAATTGCCCTTTACCAAGAATATAATTACTTTTAATACTCAATTAAAATCCCATGAAAGAACCCAGCATAGAAGAAGAAAGAAATTTATTATTGAAATTAGCGTCCATTCCTGTCGATCAAAGACAAGATATAATTGAAGAGAACCTTTATGGTTATGAGGGCGAAGAAAAGACTAATCTCCGAAAGTGTTTTGAAAATATTTTCTATATCATTGATCAGGAAAAGAATAAAATGTCGAGTTAGAGGAGAAATGATTTAGAGTCATAAAACAACAAATCAACTATGGGAAATAACAGTGAATTACTAGTTATGATTTAAAAAAGCAAACATTTCAATTACTCAACTTAAATATGAGTAAAGTGTTCAAATTGTCTTTAACTAATGATTTACAATTATTAGCTTTGATTTGATCTAAAACATTCGGGTGTGCTGATTCATTTCTATAGTTATTCGAAATTTCATCTACTACCTTAAGAAACTCATTCGAAAGAACTTTTTCGTTAAAAATCGAAAATATTCTTATTCTTAATCGCTGGAGTATACTGCTATTAATATAGGTGTCACCATCATTTTTTAGTTTGCTTAAGATGAACTTCATTTCTCCCATTGTAAACTTTGGTTGTGATTTTTTTAAATTTTTATAAAAACTTTTTAGATCAGCCAGTTTAACTCTGATCTTATCTGGCAAGTTTTTGTTTTTCTTCTCTTCATCTTCAACAGTGTTCATGTCCTCTTGTATTTCTTTGTGAAATGGGGTAAATATATTAACCGATAATTCATTTTCTAAAGCTCTACAATATTGCAAAATGAATGGTGAAAAATCAATGGTGTCATTTCCCCTTATACCAGCAAAAAGCCATTCAGCTGTGATGATAAAGAGCTGGCTGTCTTTATTCAAATTATCCCATTTAGGAATTTCTTTTTTACATTCCTTTTCGATTAATAACTTTACAGAATCTTTTATTTTTAAATTTTTATCTAAATTGTCACATAGTGAAGCTAATTTTGAATCAAGATCTAAATTACTTGATTTGATTGCATCAAATCCCGTCTTCAATTCGTCGAGGACCTCATTCAACGTAACTGCGATCTCATCAATTTTGTCTTCAAGACTTTGTAGGTTTTCTACAACTACTCCTTGATTCTTATCAATTTTATCGTGTAAATTCTTGAATTCTATCTTGATGTAATTTAGAAGTGATAAGTTGTACTTTACTTCATCGGAACCTAAATATGTGTTGACTTTATTTTCATCCTCTCCCGTTCCTTCTTTGAAAGGGAAAACATCAATAAGTATACTGTCGTAAACATTTATTTTTAGGTTATAGTCATTCTTAAAACAATAATAAGGAATGTTCTTTTGTTCGCAGTAGAGATATAGCTGTTTCCCAAATTCTTTGAGGATCAAAGTTCCTTTTCCTTTTGTTCTTGGATGAAAAAACAATGAATCATATCCTGATTTATTTGGTGCAGGATAGTTTCCTTTTCTTATGATCTCATTCGGTAAAAGTTCAATACAAGGCATATTTTTCGATAGTATTTGTAAAACATAAATGTAATTGTTTCAATTATGACCTCATAGCCAAGTAAACCTATTTAGTTCACAATCGAAGTGACCAAAAACCAATTCACGCACTCGTTGAATTCAGATAAAAAATCTGAAGCCATTTCTCTTTTGTTATATGAAAGATATTATTTCCTTGTAAATAATCCAAATAGTCCCATTGTTTTGTGTAACCAATAAAAACAATTAAATTAAAGCCACAATGCGAGAAATTTGTGTTTTAACTCAAATAGTTTCAGATCTCTATTTAATGGTAATTTAAGTTTTGAAAACTAAACTTGTTTTGTTTATTTTCAATGACTCTTAATCTTTCCAACTTATGATAAAAAATAGTATTGAACTCTTCAATGGCATCAATAAATTCCTAGACAAGCAAAAAACAAAAAAACTTATCTTAAACGGTGTCATAGTTCATACAATACAAAAGGATGGAGATTATTTTTGTTGTTATATAAACAAACGAAAATATTGGTTGGAATTCAGTAAGAGGCACAGAAGCAATCAACTCAAGAGCTTTATTCACCTTTTCGATGAGAATAAAGCTGAACACAGCATAGTTCAATTAACTTTAGATTCAAGTAATTTTACAATTGAAAATAATGTATTTCAGATACGACAAAATCGTGGCATGACAATAGGCAGAAAAATTCAAGGATTAGAAGCTGAATTTAAAAGCTTAATGTACACGCAAGGATTTAGTAAAAAAGACATCATTGCTACTGGGGATTGCTCAAAACCGAATTACAAGATTCTCCTGGCGGATATTCTGTTGTGGTTAAAAATTAGGGTAAGAACAAAGCTAACGTTGGAAGAAAAATATAGAGGCGTTGAAGATAGATCAACCGAGAATGAATCAGAAGTTGAATTAGATGATGTGCTTGATATTGAAAGTAAGACGGAAGGAGGGCAAAAGGTTGTTATCTCTATGAGAGCTGAAAGAAACACGAAATTAAGAGCTACGGCAATGAAGATTCATGGGCTGAAGTGCAAAGCTTGTGGGTTTGATTTCCAGAAAAAATATGGGGCATGGGGAAAAGACTATATTGAAGTCCATCATGCAGTTCCGTTGAGTACAAATTCGAAAAGGGAAACAGATCCTGCAAAAGACCTAACTGTGGTTTGTTCTAATTGCCACAGAATGATTCATAGGAAGAAGAATATTACCCTTACTATTCAGGAATTAAAAGTGAAATTGGGTTGATGGGTAAACATCATTTCTTACTACGTAAAAACTCTCTTAAGTGAAGCGATACTCTGTGTTCAATTTTTTGCTTTATCTCATCAAAAACTCCCTCATTAAAGTGAAGCATTCTCCTATATAGGAGTGATAAACTGTGTTTAATTTTTTTTGGTAAAACTCTAAAAAAAACTCTCTTATACTAGTGATTTATTCTCCTAAGTGAAGCGATATACTGTGTGTAGGAACTTTTACTGGGTTTTAATCTGCTCTAAATCTGCAAGTATATTATTCTAGTGTTATTATCTTCCTTGTAGGTAATAGGAAAGTGAGTTCAAAAAATGAACCCCCTTTCCCCCTTACATATATTATCTTCCCATTAAGTATAACAGTATAAGCGAGAAAGGTGCTGAAAGAACCCCCTGAACAAAACAACACCTTACATTTAGAGCCGTTCAAGGCTATGATGTGCGATTTGATTAAAAAAGAAAAGAAAAAAATAATTGTACTTCCATGTTTCACGAACCTTTTGGTCAGATGGAAGTGCATCAGGTTTTACCCCTTCTGTGAGTGATCCATATTAATTCTGGCTTCTCAGTTGCTAAGGATTGCGGCCCCTAAACAACAACAAACTATTTGTTTGTTTTCTTTTCTTTTTATCAATCGTACACAGCTTATCTTCATTCTTGTAGTCATAAGGCGCTACTTGCATCTTTTTGAGCTTTAAACCTCACAATTCAGGAGTTCCGAGAACCTGATTGTTACTAAACTTCATATAAAAAATAGTTTAATAAAAACAAAAAACCAAATGTTTTTGAAAGTTTTTTGGATATTTTTTTCGAAAATATTTAATTGCTGTGTGAACACGTCCATTTTGTCAAAATTTTGTTGGATGAATTTTTTTCTAGTGTATTTTAAAGAATTAAAGCCAGCTGGTTTTCCATGTTCTACTTAGAGTTCGAAAGCAGTTTTATTAAAAGAAGCCTAATTTTTTTCCAGACCATGTACTTGTAATGTGATTGAGAAACACTTGATACCTTATCTCAGAAACCTTTGTAACCTCCCTATACAATTCCTTTTCAAAACTTTTACGGCGCTCTGAGATATAATTAAACAATAATTTTTCGTCCTCGCCGAAATACCAATAGTCTGAGTAATTTGAATCAAAAAACAATTCCACCATTTTTACCTTTCGCTCTTTACTCTCTGGTAAAAACTGCTCACTATCATCAATGTATTGAAAACCAATTATTGCTATTTTATTGGTTTCTGAATCTATGAGGCTATTAGTGCCATCCGTGGCATATATTGCTATTTTTTTCATATTCCTTTTGAGATAAATAGTCTCTAAAAAATGTAAACTTGGGAGTTATCAGAAAAAAGAATAAAAAGCCAATGATCTTAATTAAATTGCATCGAGCCGCAAAACTTTAATCCTATAAAATTATTCATATGAAAAAGAAAATGATCGTAGAGAAATACAAAGCCAAAACTCATGAATATCTATTAGCACTTTTCTTCTTTCCTAGTGCGGTGAAACTTATTAAACCAAAAGATCGGCTCCAGGAATCCATTGTCAATTGGTTCTTAGACAAAGAAAAATACGTTCCAGATGAATCTTATGACTTACCCACTATAAAAGCACTAGGTGAAGAACTGGGAATGTCAAGTGGTGTTATTCGTCATCAATTAGAGCAGTTATATGAACAAATCTGCGACTTGAATTTTGACCAACCATTTCTTTTTAAAAAAGAAAAGGAAATTCTTTGTCACATCGTATTTAGATATCAGGGTAATGATGCCGCATTTACTGTTGGACTTACCCACATACCTCATGTTGGAGGTAGTTTCAATTTTTTCTTTATTAAACCTAAAATTGGAACTTCTTCATTTTGGATTAAACGGATCTATCATGAATATGATGACGGTGGTCAAAAGGTGACGATGATTCTTTCCAGTGACTATCCGAACGCATATTTAAATCTTGTAAGAGATAAAGCCTTTTTGAAGCGTGAAATAAGTTTTGGCGAACTGATTAGAGCCGAAATTGATTCTGAATTGCGAGACAAACTACTCAACACAGGAACTGGATCGCTATAGTATCACTTTAAAGTACTTTCCGATTACTACATTTTATAGCTAGGGAGCCATAAAAATTGTTTTATCTTTAAAGGATAAACCCAACAAGAAGAATTAAGAAAACAATAGAATTTAAACAAGTTGGAAAGACCTTTATTTGTTATTAAAAAACTTAAGTAAAAACTCGACATTAGATACTTGTTTAAAAAATCGAGACCTTCTAAATAAAAAGACTAATCGTTATGCAAATTGATATAAAGGGCAAAATAAATGAAAAAAAACTTGCATACAGCAATACTTTACTGCCTCTTTTCGAAGCGATAATTAATTCTATTCAAGCAATTGAAGAAGACAGCTCAACGAAACCAGGGATTATTGAAATTGATATTATAAGATCTCAGCAAAAAGATTTGGTATTTGATGAACAGGAAACACTACCCGAAATAATAGATTTCAGTGTAAGAGATAATGGTATTGGTTTTACAGAGGCAAATTATGATTCATTCAATTATGCCCATTCAACTTATAAAAAGGGCGGAAAAGGTATAGGTCGCTTTAGCTGGTTAAGAGCTTTTTCAAGGGCTGAAATTGAAAGTCGTTTCAGAGAAAATGATAAATGGAACCTTCGTAAATTCAGTTTTGAGCCAACAAAGCGTGGTATTGAGAAACACTCTTTAGAAGAGGTGAATTCCACCAATGAACGTTATACCACGGTTAAATTAAACGGTCTAAAAGAGGAATACAGAAAATGGTGTAATTCCAAATCGGAAGATATTGCATTGAAAATAATTGAACACGCTTTTATTTATTTTTTAAGTAATGACTGCCCACGTATCTTACTCAATGACTTGGGGAAAACGATTGTGGTGAATGACTTATTTCAACTTTTTACGAATGGGCAGGTTACTACAAGAACACTAGATATTCGAACGAGAAAATTCAAGTTGAGTATTGTGAAATTATATAGTAATAAGGTAGACAACAAGATTCACTATTGTGCTAATAACAGGGAGGTACTCTTTGATAAAATTTCCATGGACATTCCTGAACTAGATAACTTTTTGACAGATGAAAACGGAAAGAGTTTTTCAATCGGGATTTTTGTTGAAGGAGAATTTCTTGATGCCAATGTCAACGATGAGAGAACTGCTATTAATTTCAACAAAGGCGAAATTGAATTCCCAGATCAAATAAATCAGGATGAGCTGAGAAAGTCAATTACCGATTTACTTAGTCAAGAGTTTGAACGGCAAATCAGCGAGCTTTCAGAAACAAGAATAGTCAAGGTAAGAGAATTTGTAGCTCAGCACCCCAGATATAGGCAGTTACTTAAGTATAAAACTGATAGATTAAAGAAAATTCCTTCTACACTTTCAGAAGAAAAAATGGAGATTGAAGTGTTTAAAATTCAGCAGGAGTTAGAACTAGATGTAAAAAAGGAAACTAAAACTGTCATCAAATTTATTGAAAGCGAAGAAGATCTTAATGAGTTTGATGAAAAACATCGAGAGTTGTACGCAAAAATAATCGAAGTTGGAAACGCTAAACTATCAGAATATGTAATTCATAGAAAACTTGTTATAGATCTTTTTGACAAGCTATTAAAGCGTGAAGCTCCAGAAAAAGCCGTTCACAGCCTAATTTTCCCTTTAAAAACACTTTCTGATGAAATTGGATTTGAAGACCATAATCTTTGGATGCTTGATGAAAAGCTATCATATCACAAATACTTAGCATCAGATAAATCTTTCAAACAAAACACTCAAGTAGATTCGAATTCTAAGGATAGGCCAGACATACTTGTTTTCAATAAGCCTTTTGCTTTTTCAAATGATGAAAAGCCCTATGAATCAATTGTACTAGTGGAGTTTAAACGTCCAATGAGAAATGACTATACGGATGTAGAAAACCCTATTACTCAGATTAACAAATATGCTAGGGAAATTATTGAAGGTGAGGCGAAGGACAAGAATAAACGAGAGTTCGATTTTCGCCCTAATACTCCAATTTATTCCTATATCGTATGTGACCTAACGAAAAAACTTAAAGCCTTTGCCAAGGATGCAGGGTACAAACAGCTGCCAAGTGGCGATGGATTTTTCTTTTTCAACGACAATTATAATATGTATGTTGAAATAATGAGTTTTGATAAGGTGCTTAAAGATTCTAAAGAGAGAAATCGAGTATTATTTGAGAAATTGAATCTAACATAGCTAATATGAATTGCTATAATTGTGGAGCTTCATTATCTCCAGCGCAAAATCACAGAGAGCACATACCTCCAAAGAATTTATTTGAAGGATTTCCAATTGCTTTCAGAGAAACACGTATACTGGTTCCAGCATGTTATAATTGCAATCAATCATACAGTTATGCTGACGAAGAGTTTAGGAATTTAATAGGAATAATTAATAAACGCCCTGAAGCAGTTAAATTGGTTGAAAAAACCACAAGGTCTTTTTTTAGACTTGATGCAAAATTAGCAAGGATTATTTATGGCATTTCGAATAGGATGCCTTTTGCGGTTAAGTTTGATCTGAAGGCTATAGAACAATTTCATATTAAGAATTTTAAAGGCTTATTTTATCACAATTATGGAATTCCATTGACCTCCAATTTTTTGTGCCTCGCCCATTTTGATACTAATTTCCAGAAAGAAAAATCTCAGAAATTAGTGAATTATCTGACTCAGAATTTCTCATGGAAAGTTTCAGGCGATGAAAGTGTATTTAGGTATATTCTTCAGCCATATAGACCTGACCATAATTTCGATGGGAGCGACATCTTACCAAGTGCTGATGAAAAATATTTTATTTGCCTCATGTCTTATACTAAAAACCATGCAGCGCTAGTTCTTTCGGAAAGAAAATAGATAATATATTCATTTTTGCTAGAGCCGTTTTATATAATTTTAAAACGTGCGGAAATCTTAGTATTCAATTTTCCTAGTTTATTCCCTTCCTGGTTTGATTTAATATCTCACATTTTGATATAAAATGTTACATTTATGTCCCACATGTAGCCCAATGAACAATATCAAATTAATACTGCAAAAAAAAGGTCTCACGCAAACATGGTTGAGTAGCGAGCTAGGCAAAAGTTACAACATGGTGAACGCCTACGTTCAAAATAGGAGGCAACCCTCGTTGGAAATTTTATATGCCATTGCCGATTTGCTAAATGTGGATGTGAAAGAATTATTGGTTTCAAATAAAAAAAGACAGAACTAAAAAATGGCAATTAAAAAATCAGAATTATACTCTTCCCTTTGGGCAAGTTGCGACAAGTTAAGGGGCTCAATGGAACCAAGTCAATACAAAGATTATGTGTTGGTGTTGCTGTTTGTAAAGTATGTGAGTGACAAGTACGCCAATGACCCCAATGGGCTAATTAAAATTCCAAAGGGTGGTGGTTTTAGTGACCTCCAAGCCCTAAAGGGGCAGAAGGATATAGGCGAAAAAATGGATATTGCCATAAGTGCTTTAGCGAAGGAAAATGATCTAGAAAAAGTAATCGACAACATAAGTTTTCAGGACGATGAGAAATTAGGCAAAGGAAAAGAAATGGTTGACAAGCTTACCGATCTCATTGCCATTTTCGAAAACCCTTCTCTTGATTTTAGTAAAAATCGTGCTGAAGGTGATGATATTTTGGGTGATGCTTACGAATACTTGATGCGGCACTTTGCTTCGGAAAGCGGCAAGAGTAAGGGCGAATTTTATACACCTGCCGAAGTAAGCCGAGTTTTGGCGAAGGTTATTGGGGTAACGAAAGTAACCAAGGATAAACAAACTGTATACGATCCAACATGCGGGTCAGGCTCTTTGTTACTGAAAGTAGCTGAAGAAGCTGAATCGAAAGTGAACTTATATGGGCAAGAAAAAGAGACCTCTAATGCTGCCTTAGCACGCATGAATATGATTTTGCACAACAACCCTGAAGCTGTAATTGAAAAAGGTCAAAGCACCATGTCGGTTCCACTGCATACGGATAAAGCAACTGGTAAATTAAAAACTTTTGATTTTGTGGTTGCCAATCCCCCTTTCTCATCAAAGAACTGGATGGATGGATTTGATCCTACGAATGATTTATACAACCGTTTTGAATCTGGTAAAATCCCTCCTGCTAAAAATGGCGATTATGCCTTTTTGTTGCATATCATTAAATCACTAAAAAGCAAAGGTAAAGGTGCTTGCATTTTGCCACATGGAGTTTTGTTTCGTGGCAATGTAGAAAGCGAAATACGTAAAAGCCTCATCGAAAAAGGCTACATCAAAGGTATTATTGGGTTACCAGCAAATTTGTTTTACGGAACAGGCATACCTGCATGTGTGATTGTGATTGATATGGAAAATGCCGAAGCGACCAAAGACCTTTCGGAAGATGAAAGAGGTATTTTTATGGTAGATGCCAGCAAAGGCTTCATTAAAGACGGAAACAAAAACCGTTTACGTGAACAGGACATTCATAAAATAACAGACATTTTCAACAAACAAATTGAAGTGCCTAAGTTCAGTCGTTTTGTTTCTTACAAAGAAATAAGCGATCAGAAAAATGATTTTAACCTCAACATTCCCCGCTACATCGACAGTCAGGAAATAGAAGACATACAAGACATTGAAGCACACTTGTTAGGTGGTATTCCAAATGCAGATATTGATGCTTTGCAGGACTACTGGAAAGTATATCCTTCGCTTCGCAAACAATTGTTTAAAGATGGGCGAAAAGGGTACTCACTATTGACCATTGAGCATTCGCAGCTAAAAAATGAAATATTTTCGCATCCCGAATTTGTAACCTTCAGTAAGGAAATGGACGATTTGTTTACCAACTGGAAAAAACGCAACACTACTTTCTTAAAAGCCTTAGCCATCGGTGTAAAACCCAAGCAGACTAGTCATAGTATTTCGGAAGATATCTTACAAACCTACACAGGCAAAGCCCTGATGGATAAGTACGATGTTTACCAGCATTTAATGAATTATTGGAATGAAGTAATGCAAGATGATTGTTATTTGATTGCTGTGGACGGCTGGAAGGCAGAACCTTACCGCATTTTGACAAAAAACAAAGCAGGAAAAGAAACTGACAAAGGTTGGGATTGCGATTTGGTTCCTAAAAGCTTGGTGATTAACCGCTACTTTCTAGCCGAGAAAAAAGCCATTGAGAAACTGGAAGCCGAAAGAGAAACCTTAGCCGCCACTACTCAGGAACTGGAAGAAGAACACAGTGGAGAGGAAGGCTATTTCTCTGATTATGACAAGGTAAACAAAGCCAATGTGCAAAAGCGATTGAAAGAACTTGTGGCTACAAAACCAAAAGCTAAAAAACAGGACTTGCCTTTGGCTGCCGAAGCAGAAACTTCTTATGGAGAGCAAGCGGTTTTGGAGCAATACCTTGACCTAACCGAAAAGCAAACCGAACTCAACAAAAAGATAAAAGAAGTAGAAGCTGAGTTGGATAAACTTACATTGGCACGCTACAAAACACTCACCGATACCGAAATAAAGCAGTTGGTTGTGGATGATAAATGGATGGCAAGTATTGAACGCAGTGTAAAGACCGAAATGGAACGCATCAGCCAACGCCTTACCCAACGTATAAAAGAATTGACAGAACGCTACGAAACACCATTGCCCAAACAAACCACCGATGCTGTCGAATTGGAAGACAAAGTATCTGCTCACCTTCAAAAAATGGGATTTGTATGGAGTTAGTAGCAGAAAAATATAAACAAACCGAAGTGGGTTTGATTCCGAGCGATTGGCAGGTGAAAACAATTTCGCAAATCTCCAATCCTGTTAGAGGAGGCTCACCCAGACCAGCAGGTGACCCAAGATATTTTAATGGAAATTATATTCCTTGGCTAACAGTTGCAGCCTTGACCAATATCCCGTTATCTCAAATGTATGTTTTAGAAACAGAAAGCTGTTTAACAGAGGAAGGTTCTTTACACAGCAGAATACTTGAAAAAGGAACTCTGATAATTGCAAACAGCGGTGCGACCTTAGGTGTACCAAAGCTATTAGCAATAAAGTGTTGTGCGAATGACGGAATTGCAGCATTGTTAGACTTTGACAAAGAAACTAACAAACAGTATTTGGTCTATTTTATCAATACTCAAATCAAATATTTAAGGGAAGTTGTAGCAACTGGAAATGGACAACCAAACTTAAACACTGGATTGATTGGCAACATTAAAGTTCCACTTCCACCAACCATTGACGAACAAGCCGCCATAGCCAACGCCCTATCCGATGCCGATGACTTGATAAACAGTTTAGAAAAACTGATTGCCAAAAAACGCAACATCAAGCAAGGGGTAATGCAAAAACTGTTTTCTACAGGTAAGCTTCAAGAAATAAGATTAGATACAATTGTTGTTATTAGGAAAGGAGAACAATTGAACAAATCCGATATGTCAGACAAAGGAACTTACCCTGCACTAAATGGTGGTATTGAACCATCAGGTTACACTGATAAATGGAACACGGAAAAAGATACGATTACAATAAGTGAAGGTGGAAATTCTTGCGGATTTGTAAACTATTCTACAAACAGATTTTGGCTGGGAGGTCACTGTTATGCTGTTGACTTGATAGATACTAAATTTCCTAAAGCATACCTGTATCAATACTTAAAGTTTCGTCAAACGCAGGTAATGGAATTACGAGTTGGTTCAGGCTTGCCCAATATTCAAAAATCAAGTTTGAATAATTTCAATATTAAAATTCACGATTCACTCCATGAAAAACTAAAAGTTGCCAATTGCTTGACTGATATGGATGCTGACATAAATGCCATAGAAAACAAATTGGAGAAATACAGAAAGGTAAAATTAGGGATGTTGCAGAATTTATTAACAGGGAAAATAAGATTAAAATAATATGGCTGGAGAAATTGTACAAAGTTTGATCACACCAAATGCCCTTACGATAAACAGAGTTTTTTCTGAAAAGGAGCGTTATTACATTGACATCTACCAAAGGGATTATAAGTGGCAAAAGAGTCAGGTAGAAACCTTGCTAAGAGATATCGAGTTAAGATTCAACTTGAGTCAACGTAATGTAAGTGATCCCAAGAATATTAAAAAGGATGTACTTGAAAATTATAAGCCGTACTTTCTTAATACTTACCTAACCTGCAAAACCACAACATTTATTTCTATTGTGGATGGTCAACAACGGTTAACTACATTTTTAATAATGCTGATTGCATTACGACGTATAGTTTCGGAAGTCCATGAAAACGCTAGCTATACTGTAAAGACAGTGAGCGTTAGCACACTTGAAAAGCTAATTTTCGAAGCTGATGATTTTTCAAAGCCTGAATACTACAAAATTTATAATCCAAATCGTCAAGGAGCGTTTGATTATATCTTAGGTAATATTACTGAGTATGAAGCCAAAGACGAAACGCAGAAAAAGATTTTGGAAAACTATGTTATCATATCCACATACTTTAATAGTCTCTTTAAATCTGAGGAATCTGGCTTGACTATTGACGTAAAAAAACTTACTTACTATATCTATTACATCTTAGAAAAACTCAATATTGTAGAAATTCATATTGAACAGCAGGAGAATGTTGCCACCATCTTTGAAGTTGTGAATGACCGTGGTTTAGGATTAAAACCTTATGAGATTCTAAAAGGAAAGTTTCTCGGCAATCTATACAATGAAGAGAAAGAAAAGGCTAACGAAATTTGGGTAGAACTCCAGAACAAATATTACAACAGCATCATTAAAAATAGTACCGAAAATGAAATTGATTTAGACACTTTTTTTAAAATATACTTAAGAGCCAAATTCGCTGAAACTGAAAATGACTATAAGAAATTTGAAGATAAGTACCACTATGAAATTTACCAAAATCAAACAATTCTGAGCTTTTTTAATCGTTTTGAAGACACCAAAAAGCTATATAATTGGGTCGTCAACGACTTTAGATACTTTGCTGAACTGCATTTAAAGATTCGGACAACATATGAGAATGAATATCTAGTATTCAATAAATTACTTGATCAAAACCAACAGTATTTATTAATTATTTCTGCAATTGAATTAAATGACAAACAGGCAAATGAAAAGATCAATTTAGTTGCTAAAAAGTTTGATCAAATGCATTCAACAGTACGTTTGCTAGATCTCTACGATAGTAATAGTTTTCAGGATTTTGTATACAAGTTAATGCCTAAGGTTCGAAATAAATCTTTGAATGAGATTGCCAAGGCATTTGATGATGTCTTGATTGCACATCTCGAAGAAGAAGAGATTATTACAAAAGGTGCATACACAACTATCGGAGATTTGTATAAACCTGAATTATTTCAAAATATACACAATAGGTGGCTCAATTTTACCAAGTATACATTAATGAGAATAGACAAATTCTTGGGAGAGAAACTAGATAAGCCGTCGTATTGTAAAGATGCATTAACTGATCTTGAAGAACGGTTTAACAAGAATAATAAAAAAGTGTATGGTATGCATCTAGAGCATATCTATGCGAATAATGATCGAAACAAAAAACTCTTCACAGATAAGGATGGTTTCTTTGATGAATCGAAATTCAATACAGTTAGAAATAAACTGGGCATGTTGCTGTTGTTGAAGGACAAACAAAACATTAGCAGCAATAATGACTATTATTCTTTAAAAGTAGAGGACTACAAAACAAGTAATTTAATTTGGAACGAACTTTTGGTAGGTCATATTGATTCAATTGATAGAAAGCATCTCCCAAGTCATATAAATTTCACTAAGATTGAACCGAATCAAGACGGAGTCTTTCCGTTGGAAATGTTGGAAACTCGACAAAAGGAAACATTTGAGATGCTGAAACAAATATGGGGTTTTTAAACTACAGATAATATGAGCAAAGTCGGACAAATAGAACGAGCCACCCAAAACCGCATTTTGCGGTTGTTTCAGGAACAATTGCAGTACACCTATTTGGGTAATTGGGAAGAACGAGAAGGCAACAGCAATATTGAAGAAGCTGAGTTGCGTAAATTTCTGCAAACAAAATACAGCGATGAGCTTATTACCAAAGCCACCTTTGCTCTAAAGAAAGAAGCCAACATCAATACCAATGATGACCTTTACACCGCCAATAAAGAAGTGTATTCTATGCTTCGTTTCGGCACCTCAAAAAAGGTTGAAGCCATTAAACGCCCCGAACATGTTGATTTTATTGATTGGGAGAATCCACATAACAACCATTTCGCCATTGCTGAAGAAGTAACCATCAAAGGAGCAAAAGAACGTAGGCCTGACATTGTACTTTATATCAACGGCATTGCTATTGGTGTTTTAGAACTAAAAAAAGCCAGCGTTTCTGCTAGTGAAGGTATTCGCCAAAACATCAGTAACCAATTGCATTTATTCAACAAGCCATTTTTCACCACCATTCAATTCGTAATGGCAGGGAACGATAGCAATGGCTTGTATTACGGCACAACCAAAACAGAGGAAAAATATTTTCTGAAATGGAAAGAAGACAACGACGTTTACAGACCAGATGAAATAGTTTTGGATAAACACATCATTCAATTTTGCAGCAAAGAACGCTTACTAGAAATCATTCACAATTTTTTAATATTTGATTTTGGTACAAAAAAACTCTGTCGCCCCAATCAGTATTTCGGCATCAAGGAAGCTCAGAAATATCTTGCTAAAAAAGAAGGTGGGATCATTTGGCATACTCAGGGAAGCGGTAAGAGTTTGACAATGGTATGGTTAGCCAAATGGATTCTGGAAAACAATTCTAAAGCCCGTTTACTCATTGTAACAGACAGAACCGAATTGGACGAGCAAATTGAAGGTGTGTTTTTAGGTGTTGGTGAAACAATTAAGCGAACCAAAAGTGGAGCCGATTTGGTTTCGGTCTTGAATAACACTTCACCCAGATTAGTGTGTAGTTTAGTACACAAGTTTGGAGGCAAAGAAGAAAATGTAGCTGATGAATTTGTAACCGCCTTAAAACAATCCAAAGACTTTCAGCCTAAAGGCGAATTTGTGGTTTTTATAGATGAATGTCACCGAACTCAAAGTGGCGATTTGCACAAGGCTATGAAAAGCATCTTGCCTGAAAGTTCAATTTTTATTGGTTTCACAGGAACTCCATTACTTAAAAAGGATAAAAAGAAAAGTTTGGAAGTTTTCGGTAGGTACATTCACACCTACAAATTTGATGAAGCAGTAAAAGACGGAGTTGTATTGGATTTGCTTTACGAAGCCCGTGATGTGGACCAACACGTTTTGGACCAAAAAGGAATTGACGATTGGTTTGAAATTGTAACACAGGGAATGAATGACCTACCTAAAGCAGAACTTAAACAGAAATGGGGAACAATGCAAAAGGTTTTGAGCACTAAAAGCCGATTGGAGAAAATAGTGTTCGACATCAAAAAAGACTTCATTACCAAACCACGACTAAAAGACGGCAGAGGAAATGCAATACTTGTGGCAAGAAGTATTTATGAGGCTTGTCGCTATTACGAGATATTTCAAAACTTTGGGTTAAAGAAATGCGGTATCATAACCAGTTTTGAACCGAACGAAAACACCATAAAAATAGAAGAAACAGGCAACGGAGAAACTGAGAAAAAAGAGCAGTTTGAAATTTACCAAAAGATGCTCAAAGACTATGGTTATACTGATGCAGAGAGTTTTGAAAAATTTGCCAAAAAGAAATTCAAAGAGGAGCCTGCAAATATGCAACTGCTTATTGTAGTTGAAAAATTACTGACTGGTTTTGATGCTATCCATTGCACCTATTTGTACATAGATAAGCAAATGCAAGACCACGGATTGTTTCAAGCCATTTGCCGCACTAACAGATTAGGAAAAGAAGAAGAAAATGACCCTTATTACAAAGAATTTGGGTATATTATTGACTATAAAAACCTGTTAGACAATCTCAATAAATCAATTACTGATTATACTTCAGATGCCTTTGATGCTTTTGATGCCGAAGATGTAAAAGGATTGCTGACTGACAGATTGGTAAAAGCAAAAGAACGCTTAGAAGATGCCATTGAAGCATTGCATCAATTGTGTTTAGACATTCCAGCACCTAAACAAATCGAAAAGTTTTATCATTATTTCTGTGGCGACCCAACAAACAAAGACGACCTGAAAGACAACGAAGAAAAGCGATTCACTTTATACAAATTGGTGGTGGCGTTAATCAGAGCTTACAACAACATAGCTGCTGAAATAATTGACGCAGGTTATACACAAGCTGAAGCCGACAAAATAAAAGAGAAAGTAAATTACTATGCTGAATTGAGAAACAGCATCAAGCATTACAGTTCTGACTATATCGACTTAAAGAAATATGAACCCGATATGCGTCAGATGTTGGATATGTATCTTACTGCCGACCCTAGCCGTGTGCTTTCCAATTTGGGTGAAGCAACATTGCTTCAACTTATTGTTGAAAATGGAATTGAAGAAGCCACTGATAAATTGCCTGGTAGCATCAAAGGAAACAGAGCGGCAATGAGTGAAACAATTGAAAATAATATGCGGAAAACGATTATTCAGGAAATGCCTGTTAATCCTGCCTATTATGAAAAAATGAGCGTATTGCTTTTGGAGTTAATCCGATTGAGAAAAGAAGGTGCAATAACTTACGAAGAACTACTCAAAAAATATGAGGAATTAGCCAAAGACATTCAGCCTAATACAATGAAGTCTTATCCAAAAGATATTGACACCAAACCCAAACAAGCCTTGTATGACAACTTAGGGGAGGACGAAGAATTGTCCATTGCAATGGATGAACAAGTACGCTATATCAAGGATGATGATTGGAGAAGTACACACATTAAGCGAAGAAAAGTTGAATTGGCAATTAAAGAAGTTTTAGAAAAATACGGCATAACGGATAAAGCCATTATCAGCAAAATATTTGATTTAATTTCAAATCAAAAGGAATATTAAGATGCAGCAAATCGAAATCAGCGACTTCTCAATTGATGTGGTGCGAAAAAGCATAAAAAATATGCACCTTTCAGTTTATCCTCCAACAGGAAGGGTACGCATTGCAGTGCCTTTAAACATAGATGACGAAGCTGTACGACTATTTGCCATATCAAAATTAAGTTGGATAAAAAAGAACCAGCGTAAATTTGAGAAACAAGAAAGACAATCGCCACGAGCATTTGCGGAAAGAGAAAGTCACTGGTTTGAAGGTAAAAGATATTTATTGAGAGTTAAGGAACACGATGCTCCGCCAAAAGTCATCATTAAAACCAAAACACACATTGACCTTTTTGTTAGGCCAAAAACAAGTGTTGAACAAAGTCAAAATATTTTGAATGAATGGTATCGCAAACAATTAAAGAGTCAAATACCAGGGCTCATTAACAAATGGGAAAAGATTATGGGTGTGACAGTTTCAGATTGGGGCGTAAAGCAAATGAAAACCAAATGGGGAACTTGCAACATTGAACAGAAACGTATTTGGGTAAATCTTGAGTTAGCCAAAAAACCGTTGAACTGCCTGGAGTATATTGTGGTTCATGAAATGGTACATCTTTTAGAAAGAAATCATAATGATAGATTCCATTTTCATATGAATAACTATCTGCCAAATTGGAAAGTGTATCGTGAGGAATTAAATAAGATGCCTGTTTCGCATGGGGAATGGGGGTATTGATGGCGAGTTGTATTTGTTAAAGTTTTTATATGTCAGAAATTGTATCCAGACCACTTTTTCTTTTTGGAAACGGCTTATCTATAGCCCTTTCTCATGAATTTGCGTTAAGGAATATTACAGAAAAATTCATAAAAGGTTTACAAGGAGATGAAAGAGCTTTTTTTCATGAACTCTGTGGAAAAGAGAATTTAAATTTCGAAGATTTCGAATCAAACTTTGCCCAATTAGAAGCAGCATATAGTAGCTTAGTTAAATACAGAACTTTTATTGAAAGTGAAACAGGTGTATTCTTTTTAAATAAATTTCACCTAACTAATCCAAATCTCAAACAGCATGAAGAGGTTATAAAATCGCTTTACGACAAGTACATTTTTCAAATACTTTCTCTAATACAAGGGAATGTAACAAAGGCTGGTATAGCTGAGAAACTTAATGGCTTCACTACATTTTTGAAATCGCAATTAAATGAATGTGAAAAGGGATTCATTTTCACTTTAAATTACGATTTGTTAGCTGAAGCAATATTATTGGAAGAAATTGGCACAGAGAGAATAACTGATTTTTGTTCGCCTTCTGGACATTTTAAGGGATCTGATATTTCTAAATATGATTTTGACCCAGCAATGAATGATGAAAAGTTTGGAGAAGATTACAATAAAGAGAAAGTTGAGCTGCATCATTTACACGGATCGCTATCTTTATTCTATGACCATTCACGAAACAAAACCATTAAATTCAAAAATGACGACATTCTTACAAATGGTATTTATAAAAAAATTGAGGATGAAAAGTGGACCTTGTACCCAGCGATAATTACTGGTGGTGGCAAATCACTTAAGGTTACTGAGTATCCATTCGAGTTCTATTATCGAAATCTTAAAGATATTTCAACATATGCCAAGTTCACGAAATTCTATATTGTTGGATATAGTTTTAGAGATGAGCATATAAACGATTTAATTAAGAGATGGATATCAGCTGTTGTAGATTATCAAAACGGCTTGCTTATTGTTGACTTTAAAACGGATGAATTATCACAGAAAAATTTCAAGTTGCTTGTCAAAAAATCTTTAAAGCTTTTAAAAGAAATACCTGAAACTTGTTTTGAATTTCGGGGGGTTAATTTAATACATGATGTAATAGGTGCAGTAAAAAAGCCTAAGAAGAAAAAGTGAGACTCACCAATAGTGGGCACCCAAATCTCAAATTCAATTCAGTTAGTTTATTTCTAAGTACCATTGTCGCTTGGCAATCGTTTTTATTGTAAGTGAGAATCTTTTGAAGTATTGATTCGTCGCCACTAGTTAAATACTCATTATACCATTGAATGCTGGTTGCACCGTTTCCATCTGCATCTTCCCATTTAAATCCTAAATACTTTGCAAGAGCCTTAATGCTATATGAGCCCAGAGGCCAGTCAGTATATTTCGATACTATGTGATACAAATCAATAACATTTGGGTTATTAAAAAATGCCTCCAGATTTTCAACTGAAATCACCTCTGGATATTTCTGCTGAAGCTTTTTGTACATCGTTTTTTCATGTTGCGAATAATAGTAAATGGCGAAATCATTCTCAGGGAGAGTTTGGATGTAATCCCAAAAGCCTTTCCATGCAGTTCGCTCAGCTTCAGCTGAAAATTCTTTGGCTACAAAAGATTTGAACTCTTCACCTTCTGGTGTACGAATATAAAGACCGTGTAAGTAAGTAAATCCTTCCTGCAACGGATCGTCTTCGATATCGAAGTGTATTTCGAATTTCACCTCTGGTAAATAGAGTTTTTCATACAAGACAGGGAGAGCTTTGTCTTTAAAAATCTTAGCTCTTCGCACAGCTGTAGTTAATGTCTTCTCACCAACACCTTTTAAGAACTGCTTTTCATTTTTCTTCCTTTCAAGTATTACTGGCAAATCCAAATTCACTAGACCAGTCACAGTTGCAACATCTAATTCATCATTTAAGATGTCACGCACTTTTCGTCCAACATAAAAAAGTTGTGTCATGTCGTCATTCGCTACGCAATACTTTTTGCAGCTGTCATGCCATGCACACATCTTGCATACAGAGCTCATGGCGGGAGAGTTACGAGTATTATCCTGAATCAATTCTAAAACTGTTTTTTTAATCTCTTCATAAAATGACCAAAAGCTCTGAGGTGATTTTACACCAATAGAAGCATCAAGATCGTATTCCACTTTTGTCTTATCACCACCAATAATAAATCCTTTTCGTTCACGAGAGAATCCCAGACGAATCAAAATATCGCTGTAAACACACAGTTGAACAGCATAATGTTTTTTTTGTTTGCCTTCAGTCCCTGCATTGTCATCTTCACCTTCAAGGCCACTCCCAGATTTTATGTCAATAGGAAAATACTGGTCATCATCCTGTAATTCCAAAAGGTCAGGAATACCAAACAATTCACCATGCTCTATTACACCTTGATAGATGTATTTCTTTTTGGCAATGAGAGCTACTTTTGTGCGAATTAAACGCTCTTGAATTGTCCCTTGACTAATGTCTTCAATCTCCTCTGCAAAGTTTTCAATAATTTCTTTTTCATGAAATACACCTCTGTCCCATAACATTTGAAGAAATGGGTTGTCATCGGTTCCTTTTTCGGGGATAGGACCATAGATATCCCTCCAAGGCTTATGTGGACATTGAAGATAATTAAAGAGTAAGCTAGGCGTTATTCTCATTGAAATAATTAAAGATAAATAAATAGTACGGTAATTAGTCGCATAATTTCCTATACGATTGAATGTATAGGGAGTGGTTTAGAAAAAGAATATTTAAAGGTTATTAGGGGGTCTATTTAATGCCCCTAATCAGACCCCTTCATTAGCGCCCCAAAAGTAAGCGGCTAAGTTAGGGGCATTAACTATGGTGTACTGATGTCCTCACGACGCTAGGTCGCTAAATTGATCACAACTAGTAAGATGAGATGTCTCACCTCGATTTAATTATACTGATCTACGAGTACCGTGTATCAAGCCCCTTATTAAATACAACCAACGATATTTGGCTAAAATGGATGATTGAAGCAGTTTTTTCTGAATCTATTTATAAGAAACAAATTTCAATATGGGAAAAGACGATTTAGATAACATAAAAATTAACGAAGAAACAAAACGTTTGTCTCTATTAACAATGCACATTGAAGGCCAGGATTATGTGGACTTCTCAACGCTCCTGGAATTCGCTTGCGGGGGGCAGAAACGCAGTACAATTGCACGTAAATTAAAAAAACTTTGTGAAGTGATTGAAGTGCCTTACATAGTTTATAAAAATAGACATTACTATGAAGTAAAGTTTGCCTTACAGATCCACAAACACTTCTATGAAAATAAGTTGTAGTAATTACTTGATATCAATAAATGC
Source organism: Aurantibacillus circumpalustris (assembly GCF_029625215.1). Lineage (GTDB taxonomy): Bacteria > Bacteroidota > Bacteroidia > B-17B0 > Aurantibacillaceae > Aurantibacillus > Aurantibacillus circumpalustris. The sequence goes on along the minus strand of NZ_CP121197.1, from coordinate 3,079,564 downwards.
ATGGAGTAAGAAGGTGCACTTATCTGTATATTTTCATTTTGCCGACATTAGTGCTTGAATATTTTTGAAATAAGGTTTCCTAAAAGTGTGTTTTACACCTTTAACTTCCCCATCAAATTCAACCTCTTTGTGATTTTGATTCAAGTATAATCTGAAATCCGCTAACGTAAAAACTAAATACTCACTGTCATACATATACAAAGTTGGAGCGTTTATTATAAAAAGTGGAGTAACTACAAATTTATCCTTCTTATCAATTGAGCAATTATACTTTACCTCAAAATGCTCAAGGACAAGAGCTCTATTTGATTTCACCCAGTTATATTTATTCGATAATTGCCTCTCATACTTTTCTTCAAAATTCGAAATATCCCTTCTCCAGTTGTAAAATTCAAATCTGGCTCGATTGTGCTTGCATTCAGCAACAAATATTCTTCCGTAATTTTCATCTATAAAGAGAATATCAATTTCTCCCAGATCCTTTTTCAATATGCTTACACCCTGATTGTTTTTCTTCTTAAAGCTTTTAATATTCCTATCATACTTTAGATTTACTTGCTCAATAATTTCAATTGCTGGATTCTCTAAAAGTGAATCATGTGTATCCATACAATGTTTCATAAATCTATATAAATCTGGTATCCGTTTCCATTCTTCTGGAAATTGTCCGAATGGTATGCAATTAGTTGTTAGTTGAGCTAAACTTTCCGCCCATTTTTTTCCACCAATTATCCAATACTTTTTGCCGTCAATTGTATATTCCAAAATAGGGCGATACATATGTCGCCTAGCGTCTTGCGTTTTTAAAATGCCTTCTTCGACACTGATAACATTATTTCTATTTATTGTCAACCCAGAATAAAATACATCTAATACTTCTCTACTGTATGTATAGTCTCTTTCTAATTTCTCGATTAACTCATCGAGATTGAAAACTGAAAATCTAAACTTGTCATCTTTTATTTGTTCATAGATTAGACCATAAAGATGATCGTAATTTAAATTAACTTTCTCATTAAGTACCTTTTTTAGACCAAGAATCGAATCAGATAATACCACTGAAGAGTTGTGGCGTTTATTATCTTCCACAACAAATTTAAAAAGAGTGTTAAACGGAACATTAACGTATATAGTCAATTCATTTTCCTCGACCTTTAAACTGATTGAAAGTTTACAAATTTGGCTTCGAGCGATATATTCACACAATGCAAATGCCCATGTACCAATATAAATGAGTTCTTCAAGATGCGAAATGTACAAATCAAGATTTTCACTAATTTCCTCTGAAAATGATGAGTGGCCAACAAGATCCAATGTACAACCTTGTTCAAGTATATACTTCATTATTCTTCTACTGGCGGCAAAATCTTCGGTATTAATCTGAAAATAATTTTCATGCAACAACATCTTCATTAAATCTATTGAGTCTTCATGTAAATCCTGGACAAAGACGAAAAAAGATGCGTTAGGGATATCTGCTAACTTATTTCTAAAAGCAGAACAAAGAAATTCGAAACATGCTTTTAAAGTTGGTTGAACTTCTAATGGATCATCGACCTGCTGTTCACCATACTTTTGCCAAACTATTTCGGTTAGTTTAGGCCAGTATTTATCTTTGTAAATTGAGTTTGGTTCGATAATATGAATATTTGCAAGCTTTCTGAGTGGCATATCGAAAATCTTTTCTTTTAGTTAATAAATAATAATCTAGTTATGATTGAGATACTTTATGCGAGTTCCTCGCTGTAAAGCGAAATGTCTCCGTATTTCATTTTGTTAATATTTACCCCGTTTACCAGCGCTTTAAGACTGGGCAAGTGTTTGTCGTTGAACTTAACACCTAAGTGTATGTTTTTTAAACTATTCTTTATACAACAATAGACCTTCTTTTTCTGGTCACCGAAAATGACTAATCTGGTTTCTCGTTCATACTGCCATTCTTTATTCTTAGTAAAGTAGAAATAGTTTAAATTCTCAAGCTTGAATTCATTGAGAACATAGTTTTTTAAGCCAATTTTGTTAGCCCTAATAAAGTCAATCTTCTTGTGATCAAAAGGGTTTCTTTGTTCACCAACCTGCCTATGAGGTATCTTATATTCTACATATTTTATTTTTCTAAAATACTTCCAATCAATATTTGGATTTTCCCTCTCGAATTCTTCTTTATCCAATTCCAAACAAACACCAGTATGATTTCCACCGTAGTGTGCCCACATAGCAGAAGAAGCACAACCCCATTTACCTCGGTAATCTTGCGAAAAACACAGCGCTTTACAATTTCTTTTGAGCATTCTATTCACCTTGATAATTCGTTTCTGATTCTCAAGGTGTCGACTTTTTTTTGAAACTGTTTCGAAAACGAAATTCATGTTTTCTCTAGGGTCATTGGTTCTAATAATCTCATTTACTAGAAGCCTAAAAGATGGTAATATAAGATCTCTAGCGGTTTTAAACTCGCAATAATAGTACAATCGGTTTTTAGTGTTTTTGATAAAAGGCATTTTCTAAAGTTTTGATTTACAACTTGACTAATTTTCCATAAAAGTGGGGTTCAAATTTTGCACATTAAAATTGTGCTGTTGTCTAAAGATAACAATATTCTTTTTTCATTTTCCTCCCTATAAAGACATGTCATTTAAACCACATTACTCTGAAATAAAAAGAGGGAAAGATTATCTGTATTTGGTTCACTACAGCAAACACTCAACAGTGAGGCTTCACCTTGTTTACAATGAAATAAGTAGCACCTATATGGGAGTCAAATTAGATGGATTCGTTGAGAATATTAGAGGACTTTTGTACACTTATTCTAATTTTCTGGAAGTAGTTGGAGTAGATCCAAACAAAGAATTGGCAAAACTAGGATTTTCAAAGACCGCACCGAGCGCACTAGAATTGCTATTGTATAAGAAATAGTGACTATGCAAATTAAGTGAATATTCTTTTTTCAATTCCATTCCTATATAAACATGGCAAACAAAAAAATTACAATTTTCGATAATGGTGGAAACACTGTCGATAGATACACTGGAGTGATTTCTGCATCAGGTGATATTGTTGGCTTCAATGAGAACCCCTTTCATCCCTGTGGTTTTGGTCAATTCTGCGGGAACGTTACAGACCGAATGAATGTAACTTATGGATACGGCTGGAGAAATCATTTCAATGAAAAGAAAATCCTAAAGCAGGAACTAATCCATTATTTGAAGGAAGCAAAAGGAAATTCTGAATGGCTTGGCAAAGAAGTTTCTATCGAGCAACTTTCACCAGAGGCAAAAAAATACATTCATCAAATATTAATCGAAGAATAAAACAGAAAACAATATGGCTAAAAACAATCTAAATAAAATCGAAGAATCTAAACAAATATTAAGAGCAGCAGGGTATTTCGTTGACTCGCTGTGGGCTCTGGAAGATATTATCACTAGAGCAGAAGAACAAGAACGTCCAAAAATTAGCAAAAAACAAGCCAAAGAAATAATGCTAATGATGGCAAGAAGTCATGATGCAAATGTTGGTGTAAACTGGGAGTTTATTGACTGTATCACGGAAATATATTTGGATGGAAAGTAAAAAAACGGTGAAACGGCTTCTACTTCTTTTTCATTGCGGAATTCTTTTTCGATGTGGTAGTCCAGTTGTAAATAATACGGTACCCATAGCAAAACAAGAAAACTTTCAATCAAAACCATATTTGAATCCTGCGCTAATTAATGGTAGTTCGTTTGGTCATTACCTTCAGAGTCTATATAGATTTGGTAGGTGCGAGGATCTTATAAAATTTAGTTCCTCAGGTTCCGTTCACAAGTTCGGTCATACTCAGCTTTTAAACTACTACAAAAGTAAAATGAAGTTTGACTTTGAATTAGGTAAGCTATCTAACATTACAAGTAATGCAGACACGTTTGTATTAATTTACACACGAGCGCACATTGATGCAACCAGGAGGTTAATCAGAATAAAGGTTGTTATTGAGAACGACAGCTGTAAATTGATTTTGCCAAATCTCAACCCAAACCCTTTTTACTAGATATTCTTTTTTTGAAATCTTCCCTATACAACTATGAAAAAGATTGTATGTAAGAGTGGAGCTAAGGGATGGCAGTCACGCCTCAGAAAGAATTATGATTCACTCGAAGAGTTTGAGTATTACTCTCAAATTTACGGCATTCATAAAAGACTAGGCTTTGAATCAGCCCAGGAGGCATGGGATACAAATCCTATTCTTCGTGGCTCAGTTATTCCTAGTGATTTGGAAGTGGTGCGTTAAATATTCTTTTTTCAAATCCATCCCTATAACATCATGAACAAACATGAAATCACATTTAAGCAATACAAGTGCATTTTAAAAAAACTTAAGTATAGAAATGACAGAATAGCTATAGAGCTGGTGAATGCGAAGAATGGAGAACCTGTTCTTACTGCAACGGTTAATATTCCAGATGAGGCGCTTGGGGCAGATGAAGTCATTATAAAAAACTATTCTGAAAACGAAGGTGTTTTGCGAGTACTAATAAATGCTTCTATCATAAGTTTTCCTATTCGTTATGCAAATGACAACGACGGAATGCCAGTGTGCAAATTGCTGATTTAGAAATATTCTTTTTTCAAATCCATCCCTATAAGATCAAAACTAAACAAACGAAAAATATGGCACATAATTTAGAAACAAGAAATGGAAAAACAAGCTTTGCTTCGACACAAAAGGCGTGGCATGGATTGGGAACCATTGTTGAAAATGCAATGACCAGTGAACAAGCAATAAAATTGGCCAATCTTGATTATGAGGTTTCAAAAGTGCCTGTAAATGCAAATGTCGAAGGACTGATGTTACCAGTAGCTGACAAGTTTGCAACTATGCGTAAAGACACAAACGATATTTTTGGAATTGTAGGCAAAGGATATACTGTAGTTCAGAACCAAGATGCCTTTGGTTTTTTTGATTCGATTGTTGGTTCTGGCCAAGCAATTTTTGAAACTTCAGGTTCGCTTGGGAAGGGCGAAAGAATTTTTATATCAGCGAAGATGCCTGAATATATCAGAATTGCTGGCACCGATGATTTAACAGAAATGTATGTCGTACTAACATCTTCTCATGATGGTAGTGGTTCCATTGTAGCTTGTTTGTCGCCAATTCGAGTTGTTTGTTCTAATACATTAAATGCTTGTCTTAAGGGAACTAGTAACAAAGTTTCTATCCGCCATACCTCTAATGTGCAAGCAAATCTTGAGCAAGCACACAAATTTTTAGGCATATCAAATCAATATGTAAAGGAGATGAATGAGTGTTTCAATCTCATGGCTAAAAAAACAATTACTGATACTCAAGTAAAAAAATTAATCGACCAATTATTCGTTTCTGAAAAAGAGGATAGTACACGTATCAAAAATATCCGTGACTCAGTAATGACAAGCTACTTCACTGGAATTGGTCAAGAACATATCTTAGGCACATGTTTTGGATTTTACAATGGGATCACCCATTATTTCGATCACGTTAAATCTTATAAAGATCAATCTTCCAAATTCGAAAGCATTGTAGATGGCTCTTCCGCCAAGGTTGTTGCACAAGCCTTGAATATGCTAATAAACATTTAATACTAAAAAAGCATATTCATCTACCAACTAATTATATCACAAATGAATAGGTAAAGTAATCAATGCTTTGTTTATTAAAAGAGCAAATTGAACTATCTAGAGCTACAGCGTTTTCAATATTCTTTTTTTAAAATCATCCCTATAGAATAAAGCAATATGAAAAACAGAATTACAGAAGAAGAGTTCGAGGAAGTTTACAAGCCGCAGCAAAATCATATTGTTGGTGGTGAGAATGCAGCCTTTAACGGTTGGATGTATGAAACCTATGGACCCGAACTGGAATATATTCTATCCTTAGCGAATAATCCCGACACGGCAAAGCTTGTGTGGACTATCCTAGAAGGTGATGGGAACTCAATGTGTTATTCAGCTGGGTATCATTTAGTAAATAGGTTAGGATATTTGGTTACAGAGCATCCTTATCAAAATGAAATGCAATGGGTAGAACTTGATTTTGACTAAATGGAAATTAAAAACAAAGAATTTGAGTTTAAAATAGTGGAAGATGTGGCTTTCACCTATGATCATGGAAGAACTTACTTCTTGACTCTTATCCGAACTAGAGATAAATATTTATTAGAAGTTACTGATTCAAAAAAAATATATGGTCGTAGGTTAAAGCTCGACAAAAGTATTGCAATCTATGTCTACGAAGTTTTCAAAAAACAATTACAACGACAGACAAACTATGCAATTGTGGACCTATGTCTTAAGAACTGTTTTTCTTACAAGACTGTTCGTGAAACAGTTTTGGCTATGAGATTGTATGATCAGACATTTCATTTTTCTACAATCGAAAAGATCATTAAGAAATTTTCTTTAGAAGTGAAATACATTCATGAAGATGAATTGGTTTTCGACATTAAAGGCAAAAAATTAACGATAGAGATTGGCATCCCGAATAAAAAAAATAAGTTTGGTTATTTCAAAGGAGTTTTTGATTCTGGAATTGGCTATCGCTTCTATTTTTATCCAAAAAGTTACTAAGCGGCAATTTTGGCAGTCTTTTTACAACTCATATAATAACACAAACGAAGGTTTAAGGTTCTATATAAACAAACAAAAATGATAAAATACGTTGCATATACAAGATGTTCCACGGCAAGACAAGGACAAAGCGGACTTGGACTTGAAGCACAAAGACAATCTGTGCAAAGTTATGCTAGAGATGGAGAAATAATTGCTGAGTTCGTCGAGGTTGAAACAGGCACTTCGAAAAAGAAGCGTGTTGAAATTTACAAAGCGATTGAGATGTGTAAACAAACTGGTGCGACGTTGTTGATCGCAAAGTTAGACCGATTGGCCAGAAATGTAGTCTTTACTGCAACACTGCTGGAAAGTAAAATACCTTTCGTCGCCTGTGATGCCCCATTCGCAACGCCTTTAACCATTCACATATTAAGTGCAGTTGCTGAAAACGAAGCAAAATTAATTTCGGAACGTACCTCGAAAAGTTTGCAAGTAGCAAAACAACGAGGAACTAAATTAGGTAATCCAAAAAACCTCACGCTGGAAGCTAGACAGAAAGGGGCATCTGTGAGAAAAGAAGCTGCAAGTAGCAATCCGAATAATATGCGAGCGACTGCTGTTATTAAATTATTAATTGCTCAGGCAAAAATAACCTACAAACAAATTGCAGATAAATTAAATGCTGATGGTTTTTTTAGCAGTCAAGGAAAACCTCATACACCATACTCAGTATGGCTTCTAGCGAAACGAGCTGAAATTATTTGAGATGATTATTGATAACAAAATATTTATAATTCGAGAAGAACAAACATTCTTTTTTGGTAGCGACGAAATATTTCTTAGTAAAATCTGTGTGGGTGAAGACAAATATCTGATTGAATTATCATCTAGAACTGAAAGCATTGGTCAACGGAAAGCTCATTGCAAAAGAGTTGCAGATGGAATATTTAAATTGGTAGTTGAAAGTTATAAACGTTTTGATTCACATGAAGAGGCTGTAAAAATCTGGAGGACAGTGTTCTCTTATGAATTGAATGTTGAAATGGTCTTTGTATTAAGAGTTATAAAACTCAAATTTGATCAAGCTGAAATTGGAAAGATGATGGATAGATATAAGTTCAAAATAAAATCGAAGATTGAAGAAAAGGATGAAAATAGTTTAGATGCAATGCAAATTGAAGTAATTTTTCAAAGAAGACATATTGGAAAATTTATCGGAACTTTTTTAAGGCCAAATTTTCGTCTCGAATTGCACTGATAAAAATATGTGAGATTAGAATTGATAATTTATTATTGCCTTTGTATTTACTTTGATATCCATTTCATTCATTTTTTCTAAACTTTTATTTATGGTATCAATTATCACTTTCTCATGTTGTAAAAAATCTGTTATAAGTTTAAAACAATATTCCAAACCTTCAAACCCAATCCGCTTATTGCCATCCATTTTGTATAGCAATCTTTTGTCATCGCTCAATACAAATCCTAGTTTTTCAAAATCGCAAATTAAATGCCCAGGGTTAAATAAAGTAATAATAAATATTTCACCAAAAATAATCTGTTTAAGCACAGCGTTATTAATTCTGCTCCAAATCAAAGGTTGTACACCAGGCAATATGCTTGCATTAACACCTTTATTATATTGAAGACTCCCAAATAGCATATAATTATGTTTTGGAGCATTAAAAATACCACTAACGCTTCCGAGATCATCTTGAATACTATCTGGGGTGTAGTCCCACATTATTCTTTCAGAAAATGATGATTTTGGTATTCTAAAGCATCCTATTGCAATCGCTCTATCAACAGCTTCAATTGTGAACCCTCCTTTGTTACTATTAACGATTTGTTCTAGTAGTTTGTAGTAATTATTATATTGTATAAATGTTTTTACGGTAGGGTTTTTTGTATTAAGGTATTCAAAAGAACCTTGAATCGTTTTTATTTGTTTTTTAAATCTTTCTTCATTCGGTACTTGAAATGGTTTAGTATTTGAATCCTTTGTTTGGCGGTCATTTTTCTTGAAATGTAATGGTTGTGATTTGTGACCAATAATAGTTAACTGAATATTAAGAGTGTTACCAATTCTATGCGTTTTCAATTCTCCAATCCCAGTTAATTTACCTGTCTCCAGATTAAATAGACTAACGTCACCTAATCTTAAGATGTTTGTTATGTTGTGGTAAAGAACGATATTACCATTGAAAAACGGGGTCTTTTTAATAAATTCTAATTCACCAAATCCCCCATTTGATTTAGGATTTGGTAGAAGAACGTTTTCTTGCTGTTGCAAATGGTTCGATAACTGTTCGTTTTCATTTTGATAAAACAAATACACAAAGGCATCCCCAAGGCTTTTGCCGATATAAATTAATGAGGTTAAACAGTTTTTGTATTTTTCGCCTTCCTTTTTTAAATTAATAAACTTGGAAGCAATGTATTGTTTTTGATTCCTCTTAATGTCTTTATCAATCTTGGTTACAACATAGTATTCTCTAGTAATCTTGAATAAAACTGTAGCTAACAAAACTTGAAAGGAAATGATGTTTTTTCCTAATTCTAGATTCATTGTTTTTTTTCTTTTCTTTAAATCCATTAAGGTTGCCCAGAGATTTTCAAAATCCTTTTCAGTAGAATCAATAAATGCTTTAACTTCTATATAATTTTTCTGGATGGTCATTTTGGGTGTATTATAGCAGTTGATATTCTGGATTACTCACTCTAAGTTACTTAAAAAAGAAGCGAGGTCTTGCTATAAAATATAGCATTAGAGGCAGCTCAATACGACTAATTTTGTTTTAATTGTTTGAAAAAGCTGTATATTTATAATACATTTTTAGTATGAAAAACCCAGAAAATAAAAATGAACCTTTACGTTTATTCAGAATATGGGCATCTTGGCTTTCTTTCATTCCGCTTTGTTTGATGCTTGCATCTGTTTATTTACTAATTAACAACCCCTCAATGTTGGATATCAAAAGTCTTTTGATTTTTAACTTAATTGGATTTGGTTTCATCTTTAGTCTTTTGATTTGGCGAGGAGTCTTATTGATACAAAACACTTGACAAGAGTTATATTAAATATAACTTTCGGAATCTAAAGTAGAACGAAGTCATAAGATAAACAAAGAATAAAGATTAATTGCAAAACATTTTTACTCCTTCAATTGCTTCTGCTGAGCCCAACTCTAAAGCTTTTCTCATATCATCACAGGCACCATCATTTTCACCCAACGTTTTCCTAGTGATTGCTCTATTAAAATATGCACTTCGATTATTTGAATTTAGTTCGATGGCTTTATTATAGTCTTGAATGGCACCTCTATAGTCTGCAAGGCTATTCTTCGCAGCTCCTCTGTTGACATATACAAGAGAATCATTCGGGTTGAGCTCTAGGGCTTTGTTGTAATCTAAAACGGCTCCTTGATAATTTTTAAGTGCATATTTTTCTGTTCCTCGATTATTATAAGCTTGTCCGTATTTTGGACTAGTAGTAATGGCGATATCATAGTCTAAAATAGCTCCCTTGAAGTCTTTTAAAGCGTGTTTGGACTTGGCTCTAAAAAAGTAGTAACTAGAGTCCTTTGAATTGATCAAAATTGCTTGATCATAATTTAAAATCGCAGTTGTGTAATCTTTTTGTTCTGCTTTTTCTTTGCCTTTTTTAAAATAGTCTTCGTCAGACTGTCCAAAGTAGCTGTACTTAAATAAGATTGCAGTTGTAATAATAAGAATAAGACGCATAATGAAAATGTTTTAGTGTATTCTTCTTCTTTCAATGTAAGTGCGTTGTGCAATACATTATTCGTTTGATGTTTTAAATTAGCTAAACTTTGATTCCCATTACCAAGATATCATCAATTTGTTCGATTTCTTTGCGATAATCATTAATAAATTTACCAATGACCATGTGTTGATCATTTAAAGTTTGATGCTGAAAACTAAGTACTAGTTCTTTAAATCGTTTTCGAGTAAGTTTTTTTTGCCCTGTAGGCCCTCCAAATTGATCTGCATAACCATCTGTAAAAAGATAAATCATATCACCTTCGAATAACTCAAACGTGTGAGTAGTAAAAGGTTTGCTATCCTCAATCTTACCTATTGGTTGTTTGTCAGCTTTTATCTCGATTAACTTACCATTTTGAACTAACCATAACGGATTGTTAGCCCCAGCCCATTGTAGAGTTCTAGACTTTGGGTTGAACGAACAAAGAGAAATATCCATTCCATCTTTAATATCATCTTCGCTCTGCGAAAAATAATCTACAACAATTTCCTCCGTTTGATTAAGTATCTCCCCAGGAATGGTTTTCCCAAATTCTCTAACGGCTCTATTCAATGCATTATGGCATACCACAGAAACCATAGCCCCTGGAACGCCGTGACCTGTGCAATCGCAAGCTGCAATTAAGACAACATCATTTGCAGTTTCCATCCAATAAAAATCACCAGCCACAATATCCTTTGGTTGATAAAAAATAAAGGAGTTTGGTAAATGTTTTTTAACCATTTCATTTGATGGTAGTATAGCCCGTTGAATTCTTAAGGCGTAGTTAATACTTTGAATAATTTCGGTGTTTTTCTCTTCAATAATGTCATGACTCAATTTGAGTTTTGTTTGAATCTTTTCTTCAAACACTAAAACGACTCTCACATAACGTAAAAGAACTACACTTGTAAAAATGAAAATTGCTATCGAAGCTAATAGGTTCGTATAAAGTGTGGAGTTTGCTTCACTAATAAACGAATCGAATTTTAGATCTACTTCGACTGCCCCAACAGTTTTATTCGAATCATTCTTAATTGGCGTTAAAGAGGTTAGCCAGGTACCGAATTCGTCTTCGTATGGACCCAATGCTCCACCTTCTTCATACATAGTTTGAAAGTCATGAGAAACTTGATAGTAAGGGTCCGAAAAAAAAATTGAATCAGCAGCAGAGTTAGCAATGAAAAAGAATTTACCGTTTTTATTGTTATAGTATATAATTGAGATAGGCTCTTCAATGTTATTTACTAATGCTACTTTATCCAATTTAGAATTAATTGAGATTATTCTGGCATCATTTTGTACCTCGCTTTTGGGTTTGCCAATTCTGAGTAGTGAATCTAAATATTCTATATTCTTGGATTCGATTTGAAGTGCAAGAGTATTTGATATTGACTGGAGTCTTTGCATTACACTTGCCTTCGAATTATTTAGAAAACTCCTATAAGAACTAATTATAAAAAATGTAGATAACACTAGCAATGCTAGAAAGACCATAATAACAATTTTGGTACTCGATTTTTTCCAATCTAAGATTTGTATTTTAATCATTGGGCTTTATTTTAGTATTGTAATTTTTAGTGACTATATTTCTTTGTGAATTAATTGTTTTAAGAGATTAGGTCTTCTCCAAATAATAATTTGCCATATGATTTCAGCGCTAAATAATATGCTGAGTGAAATTACTATTGGCCGTATCGTATTTCCTTCATTCATAATAGCACCAACTAATGCAATAACATAAACTGCAATTGGTAAACAAATCATCAAGATTAAACCAGTAACATTAAATGGTATTTTGAAAGGTCTGTAACTGTTTGGTTTTTTAATTCGTAGAATAATTAATGAAGCAAATTCAAGAAACAATGCTGCACCATATATGATTACATCCATAATTATCAAATCTGAAAATGGCAACACGATCATAAAACTAACAATAATAGTACACCAAATAATTGATAAATGCGGGGTTTGATATTTTCGATGAAGTATATGTAGTTTTTTTGGTAACAATTTATCTTCACTCATAGCTTGAGGTACCCTTGAGACAGAAAGTAAAACTGAAGCATAAAGTCCAAGTCCACTTGCCATCCCCCCAATTGCAATTAGAGCTCCTAACCACTTGCCGCCAACAAGTTCGCCTAAAACTGGAAATCCTCCGCTGCTCAATTCATTATGGTCAATTCCTGATTGTATTGATATTATAATTACCATAAAATAAACTATAAAAATTGTAACGAATGCCGTCACGACAGAAATTAAGTATGCACGAATAGGTTTTGCAACTTCCTCTGCGTATGTAGTAACATTATCCCAACCTAAAAAATTCCACATTATTGTATACAATCCTAAACCAACAGCCGAGAATTTTATTCCTTGTAAAGAAGGCGAGAGTGAAGAAATTTCGACTGAATGATGTGTGATAAAGTAATAAAATAACAAGAAAAAAGGTACTAAGACCGCTATTCCAAGGATGACAGCAGTTTTCCCAACAAGTATGATTCCTCTAATATTTAGATATGCGCTTGCCCATATAATAATTAAGCAGATAGGTATTTTAAATGATTCAGCCTCAGGAAAGAAATAGGTAAGGTATTCCATAAATAAAACGGGGTATATAGCGAGATCCACAAAAGTGTATAGCCAAGTCCACCAACCCTCATACCAGGCAAATCTCAATCCCATAGCACGCTTCACCCATTGATAATACCCTCCAGTGACTGGCATTAAGCTATTTAATTCCAGTACGGTAAGAATTGCTGGTAGATCCCAAATTATTGGCGTTATAAAAAGAAGTAAAAGAGCACCGTTGTTGCCAACGTAGCTAAGAAGAGATTCTAGTCCATAAGGACCGCCTGAAATAGTGAGGAAGATTAAAGCAGATAGTTGAATTATTCTTAACTTCTTTTTCACTTGTCAATGGATAAATTAAATCACTTTAAGGATATATTTTGAATTTTTCTTTTTACCATCAGGTGTAATAAATATTACCTCAAATCGGATTTCAGAACTAACTTTTGCTACTCTGAAAAATTTTTTAACTGGTTCTTCAAAATGTATTGTTGACTGAGGATAATTAAAAACACTACCTTGATTATCAGTTCCAGAAATAATGACAGACAGAATTTTAAAATTTATTTTCATTGTATTTATAGTCAACTCTATAGACAAGGAATCTAATTGAGAAAACTCAGCCTTCGTTAACCCTGAAGGTTCTATTTTACCAGAAAGCACTAATGAGGGGCGTGGGAGTTTTTGAACATGAATTGTATCTGGAGGACCTAGGGGCTTAAAACCATTTTTTCCTCTTTTAGATATCGTTACATAGGAGTCTCCAGTTTCTGAGAACACGAAAGAGTATACACCATCTTCATCCGATCTAAAACTAACACCAGCTCCAGAAGCGCCTACAGCGATGTCTTTCTGGGCTGTACCATTTGGTTTAATTGAAACCGAATTTACAAGCCCACAATACATTATTTTATTGTTTAGACTGTATGATTTATTATTAATTTGCCCAGAAGTCTCTATACAAAAAAGAGAAATCAAATAAAACACCAATAGCTTTTTCATATTTAAATAATTCAGTGTTAAATTAAGCATTAAATTACATAGCTGTAAATGTTTCAAGTTATGTGTTTTTAACTTTGAACATGAAATCATAAATGAACTTTGTTCAAGTTTGTATGAAATTATGTTTTTAATTTTTGTATTACAATTTTAGGAAATCATTGTTTTTATTATTTGTTTTGCAAGTTGAAATCATAAAGTTAAACGATGTATGAATTACTATTAAACTTGATTAAATGACAATAATCTTTTTGTTAAGCAAAATATCCAAAACACTTATTCCAGTTAAACTCAAAAGAAATATTCTTAAATTAGCGACAGTTAATTAACACCCAGTTTAGTCTATTCCCAGAGTTTACTTTAATTACATCGCTATGAGAAAAATAATTTTATTACTAAGTACATTTTTAGTGTCATTAAATTTAAATTCTCAAAGCTTATCTCTTAATGAATTGTTTTCGTTGTGTAATAGAAAAAACTGGGATGAAGTTAATGAAGTTCTATTGTTAAAAGGTTGGGAGTTTCATGATTCTCGCAAAGGTGATGATAACCATTATAGTACGATAACATGGTCTTTTGATAAAAACTCATATAATGATAGAGCGCCTGGATGGTTTCATCTATACACTTTCGAAGATTTACCGAATAAAATATTTTACACATTTACGAATAAAAAGTACTACAATGTTTTGAAAAGCAGCATTTCGTCGGCTGGCATGGTTTTAGTTAAGAGCTCAATCGAGGACAATCAAATTGTTGCAAAGTATTCGAACGCAAAATTCTATATATCATTAATAAGTGAGAAACGGGAAAAAGAAAATTACAGTGAGGATGAAAATTCGCTAACGGCTTATTCAGTAGAATTAATTAAAAAAGAAGGTGTATATGATAATGAAAATGGACTTAAACAGTCTTTTGATGAAAATGGAAATATAACATATGAATACACGCTTAGAAATAATGTTATTCATGGCAATGCAAAAGTCTATTATTCTAGTGGACAGGTGAAATCAAATACTAATTTTTTGAATGGAAATAAACATGGGCATTCCATTGAGTATGACGAAAATGGTGACATTATTAGTGAATTTAATTATATAAATGGGGAGAAGAACGGTCTTTACAAGATTTTTGAAAATAATAAAATTGTTTTAGAAGGCTTTTTGAAAAACGGTATCAAAAGTGGAGCATTTAAGACTTATGATGACAATGGATTTATTGATCAAGAATACTACTTTAAGAATGACTTGTTAGATGGACAATATATTGCGTATGACTACATTGATAATAAATTAGCACTTAAAACAATTGGCACATATTTAAATGATGCTAAATCAGGATTATGGCAGACATTCAAAATTACGGACAAAAAGACCGAGCTACTAATGTTTACGAATTACATAAACAATGAGAAAGAAGGTGCTTTTAAACGAGTAAAAAATGACAGTATAATATTTGGTAATTACAAAGCGGACCAGTTAAACGGAGAGTATTTAGTTTTTACAAGTTTGAACACCCTGTTTTTTGGACGGATTGACGGCGACACAACAAACTCTCCACTTATTGTAAAAGGTTTTTATTCAAATGGATTTAAGACTGGTTACTGGCAGTATTACGCTATCTCACGATCTATAATTAAAGAAGGTCGATTTTATGAGGATTTAAAAGTTGGAGAGTGGAGGTATTATTTTGATAAGTATGTTTCAGAAAAAGGAGCTACAATGTCGTATTCAGGACTTTTATATTTAATAGAAAATTACCAAAGTGGAAAGAAGAATGGGAAAGAAACACGTTATGGCTACCTGAACAGTATTAAGATTATGTGTGATACATCCGAAAATAGAAACGTAAACCCATTAGATAGCTGCAATAGTTTGAAATATGAAAAAGTATTAAACACTTATTATTTTAAAAATGACGATTTGCATGGTCCTTTTGAGGAGAAAGATTCTTTGGGGATAATTTTGGCTAAAGGTAATTTTGTGAACGGAGAAAAGGATGGTCTCTGGCTGGAAAGCAATGTACTATATGATGATGAAGGAAAATCTCTTTATATTTTTTATAGAGGACTATATTCAAATGGTTTGGAATTAGGTGTATGGGAAGAATTTATAAATGAAAAGAATATTATTTCAAGACGAAGTTATAAAAACGGAAAGCTTAATGGTAAATGGATACAGTATAATTTAAATAACAAACCTAAGGAAGAAAAGAATTTCGAAGATGGTCGTTTTAGTAGCTTAATAGTTTATGACTCATTGGGAATAAATATTATTCGAAGATTTGATATACTTGAAGAATCTAATACAAAATATAAATGTCTTTACATTAACTATTTAAAGGAGGGTAGAAACACTCAAGTTTATACAATTAAAAAAGGAAATAATTCACCTATTAATCACAATTTTTTCGAATTTGATTTTTATCTAAAGGCTGGGAAAACATCTAATGGAAAGGATGGATACCCAGACGGTGAACATAAAGAGTACGATGCAGGTGGAAACGTTATCGTTGAAGGAACACTTTATAATCAAGAAAAAATTGGTATCTGGAAACACTACTATAGAGATGAAAACGTTTTTACAACACAAGGTTTCACAAACAATATAGGTGGTGTTGAAAATTATTTTTTTATTAGTTCAGGGTTACCATTTTCTGGAAACTTTCTTCAAAAATATCCTAATGGTCAAGTTATGCTTTCCTTCAAAATAGAAAAAAGTGAAAGAAACGGAAAATCAAAATATTATGATGAAAATGGAAAGGTAACCAAAACCGAAAAATATGAAAAGGGAACCCTCAAGGATTAGTAATCTGAATTAAATTTTAGTGCTTAAGCGAAGATTTTTTGATTCTTAATATTCCAGGTTATACAGTTCAGAACCCCGCCTTCTTTTGCAATCTCTCTTGAGTCAATATTTTCAAAGGTGTAACCAGAATAAAGGTCCTTAATTAACTTAATACTTAACTCATCCTCTCTTTTACCAAATGTAGGAAGTAGAATAAAATCTTTCATTTGCGGAAAGTTTATATAAAACCCATGTGCTTCTTCTCCATCTGTGTTTTCATAGGGATTGTAAGGTAATTCAATCAATTTGAACCCCTCTTTGTTTAATACTTCTTTCAACCTTTTCTGAAAGCTAAGATTGTCCTTTGAACCATATTTGTTCATAAAGAGAGTGTCTTCGGCATAATTGGACTTGTTATACAAAATAGGATTTGTTGAAGGTGAGAATAATATTGTGCAGTATTTGAATTCTAAATAATAATGAAGAGTGGGACGGCAAACATTTCATAACTCAGAAGAGCTAAGTGGATGAAGGTGGTAGAGAAACACTTGAAGGAGGAAGAATAAATTTCTTCTTCCATCTTAATAAGTTCTTGAGCTTCTCTTTCTGCTGTATTCTTCGTAAGTATTCAACATTATTTTTTCTACAATATTGCTCCACTCTTTCTGTCATTTGAGCCAAATTCAAGTCAGGTTCAAGGAATACACCATTGTGAAAACAAATTCCGCAATAGACAAGTTTTTTCTTTTCAGAGTATTCTAACATATGATAAAACTGCATATCCGCAAATACACTTGAACAGCTTTGACAACATTCAAATATGTGAGATTCTTCTGCTTGGGCTTTAGTAATTATGTCTTGAGGGATTTGTGTCCTCGTTCTCCAAAAATAAAAACCAAATACTGAAAGACAAATACCACATAGCGGTCCGAACCACATTGAAAATATTAATATCTGATTAACATTCTCCAGATCAACTATTGCTTGAGCAGTATCTTGTGAATAAAGCATTGCATCTTCTTGCTTTTTTATGTGTCTATCTTTAAGCTGGATGATTTGGTCTATTTGGTTTTTAACATCTGAAGATGCTGAATGATAAATATCCATGTTGCTTAAAAAAAGTTCGAAATTAGAAGGTATTACACCAACCTTCTTCTTCTTAATCCAGGCTTGCAATGTGTCGAACCTTTTGAATAAAGTTTTTTCTTGGAGGGTAATTGAATCTATATACATTTGAGCTTTCTTTAACTGTCGCTGCTCTCTCGTCCAATCTTCGACAATAAGTTCTTTTTGATTTTCAACATTAGCAATCAATATTGGAGGTAAATAAATACAAGCCAGAATCAAGGTAACTCCTGCAATAGCTAAAAATTTATAGAGGTTGTCTGTTGGTGGAGACGGAAAATTCATGACTTAATAAAAATTGGTTTCTCAAAGATAGAAATCCAAGACACTTATTGAAATAAAACTTGACTTTTTGATTAATCTACCCAAAGTATCTTCAAGCTGCATCTAATTGGCAATACGTGGAAAACATATAATACTGCGAAGGAAGCTAATACATTAATTGAAAAGGTTCCCCTGGTTCCATTAATGGACAAAATCTTAAAAACTATTTGAGAAGTATTTTGCCAGAAATAGCGGGATAAGATTGGGGTAAGATATCTGGATAGGTTTTTTGTTAAAATGGGGCAAAATGTAACTTTTTGCAAGTTTGAAATGACTTAACAATATTTATTTTAAGTAAAACAAGTAAAGTACATAAAACAAGTAATATTCTTTTTTTACTTTATTCCCTATAAGGTTATGAAACAAACATTTTACTTTTTACATGGAGAAGATGCTGTTGCTGAGTATAACGAGAATGGTGTGGACGGTTGCAAAAACAAAGGATACAATTTTATATCAAAAATTAATTACAGTGTGAATGAGTCACAGGAAATATTCATCAAGAAAATTCTGGATGCAATTTCAGGTTCTTTGGAAACATGCTTAATTAGTGTAGAAGATTACTTTACTCTTGAGAAATGACAAAGCTAATTTCTTCCTTTAGCCATTTTAAGTTTTGGAAAAATAATTTAAAAATGCTTAAACGTTTTTGGGCTTGTTTATTCATAATATAATCTATTGAAAGCCACTACTTCACAAATTCCTTTTTTAATTGACCACTTTCCAAATCTATCCCATTAAAGGATTCAGGATTTAAGTTTTTAAGAATTATGTCTGTAGGAATTCCTTTGGCGGACATTTTATGTTTTAATAAGCTTCGAAGTTCTTCATGACGAAATGGTGGAACAGGCCCTTTAACTGAATACTTTAATGCTTGTTTAGTTTGCCTTATGAAAGATAGATTCAAATTAATTTCTTTATTTCCATTCACTTCATACATCTGAAGGTATCCTTTCCCGTTCCCAGCCACCATCGTATCAATTTTCATTTCAGAAGAATTTGTGTCTCTGACTTTCTGATATTTGTTCCTTAGCTCAACTAAATAATTATTCGTAATCTCGTGCGTAAAGTAAACTGATTCTGAACAATTAATTACCTGTAGTGCATTGAGTTTGTTGACATCATACTTATTAGTCAAGTATACAATTTCATGTTCGCTACCAATATTATAAGCCCATTTGTCAAAATAAACAAGCATTAGGTCTGGTGAGATTGGGAACAATATTTGTAGGCCTTTAAGAAGCGGAGCCAAATGGCCAGAAGGGTGTTTCTTTTGTTCAAGGAACTGATTGTATCTTATGACTGGATTATCCGACATAATAAATTTGGTGTCTGATTTATTCGCAATCAGTTTTACTGATAAATCAATTGCATAAAAGACATGTTTCCAAATTATAGACATTCCAGTCGAGGCAGCGTTTTTCATTTTAATCCTTGAACCCTCAATGTCAAAATCTTTAAAATCTGGATCATACTTCATGATTTGTTTGATTGAATTCTCCATTGTTTGTTCCAATTGGTCTGACACTGCTTTTGTTCTGTATGCCATATCCATTGTATACATTAACAACCAGGGGTATTCAGAAGAGGTTCTTTTAGGTGCAGTTTCAGTTTCAACAATATTTTTAATAATAGGTGCAGCTTCAGTTTCAACCTCACCCAAGAGATCATCAACCTTATTACTCTTATCGCCGTAAAAATTATCTTTTTGACACTGAGATTCCAGAGGGATAGAAGATTTAAAAAATCCAGTATTAGGATTGTAAATACCTGTATGCTTTTCTTCTGCGTCGACAGAAAAAAATCTTATCTGAAACCTTGGAACAAAATGTTCGCTTTTACCAGCCATAAAGTTTGTTTTTATTTTAAAGTTGCGCTGGCAATATCTTGTTTGTATACTATTGTCATGTTACCGATTTTCATGAGTCCTTCCATAGCTTCTTCTGGATTCTTAGGATTAAAATCTAATCCAAAATATTTTGCATCTTCTATAAATCGCATCTGATTTAACTTTTAAATTTTAATTCTCCACTATTAATTTCCTGCTGCACAGTTTGTATAGAACGTTTAATAGCACTTCTAATATAGACATTAACCAGATCGAGTAATTTAGTAGCCAGTTCAATTGATTCATCATTATCTATCTTTTTTAATAGCTCTTCTTTCAGAGGATGTAAATGACCTTCTAATAATTCATATGTTCTCGCTTTAACTTTATTATCTATTTCGTAATGAACTTTAACTTGAATTTTATCAAAAATTTCTTTGGTGAGTTTCACTATATCTTTGGAAAGTTTATCAATAGAAAGTTTTAAATGTGTTTCTGTGTCCAAAGGGCCTTCGGGTGTGTAATATTCCAAAAGAAATTTCTTTTTACCTGAAAGAAAAGACACGCATTGTTCATAGCTCTCTGCATTAATATTATGCATAAACTGATTTCTTATTTCTAAAAATGTAAAAAATTTATTTTTATCCTCTTTACTTAATGCCCCAACATCTATTAATAAATGGATTTTTTGACTAAATGATAATGCTGAACCTTTATTACTAAATGAATAGGTTTCATTTACGTTATCTATTCCAATTAATTTTGCTAAGAAAGCTGAAGTAATATTTTCTAAATAAAGCGAAGTTTTAAGAACTTCTACCTTAATATCCATTGGGTTACTCATAAATATAAATATAAAAAAAGTTTTAGCTCATATTTTTCTTATTCCTACCTTAAATAACAAATACATGACTTATTCAACACCAATAGTTTTTTGGAATTCCTTTTCTAATGAATTCAATAATTTTGGAAATTCCTCAGAAATAAAATTACCTGCTTGGTGACGTTTTTCGTAGTGTTCCTTGAGTTCAGCTTGAATAACACCATATGATTTCATTCTCTCAACACTTGTAAAATCCAAAAGTTTACTTCTTATCAAGTTAAGTAGCTCTTCTGCCTTTTGCCGTACATTGTCGTCAAAAAATAGCTTTTTAGTATGATAGAATTGAAGGAGTGTATTATATGCATTAAACGTATTTGTCTGTTTATCTAATTGCTCCTTTTCAAAATCTTCTTGCTTTCCAGATTTTGAAGACTGAAATGGAGAAACATAATCCATTAAGTGATTATTTAGTATGATCACCATTTCATACATCTGTTCTATAATTGACATTCTTCGTTCGTGAAGTTTCGCATATTGTATTTGATAGGTGATTTTATTAAGATCAAATTTCTGTTTGACTTCTTCAATTTTAGATGTAATTTCTGCAATATCCTGTTTCGTCGCTAGATTTTCACCGAGCTTTGTTTCAAATGCGGTTTCCCTAGCCGTTTCTTTATCCGCTCTATTCTGCGCAAGTTTCTTTAAGTATTCAGTTTTATACAAAAGATAAATACACAATGTGTTTATTATTAACGAATAAATTAAGTGTGACAACATTATAGATGTGATTTTGAGTTTAATTAAAGATAAAGAAAAAAGACTAGGGGAAATATTCTAGACTTTAGTTTTCTTCGTAATCATAAAAAGTGTCGTCTGGATGAAAACCGCCTTTGCTCGCATAAGCGACGAACTTATGATATTCATTAATTGCATCTGTTAACTCTAATGCAGTTCTGTGTTCTTCGTCAATTAATCTTTTATCAATAAATCCATTGTTTTCTGCCATTGCATCTTTAGCGGTGTTATGAGCCACAGTTTTTTCAACATTAATTTTAGCTCGGTAATTTAGATACTCTTTGAATGTAGTTACAGACTGAAAGTCAAGTATTAATTCAGCTCGAACATCTATAATCCTGCTAATATCATACTTAGTTTCACAAAGTATATTTGAACTTAGAATTGTTTCATTTATTTCATCTCGTTTGTTTTCAATGCCAGCTTTGATTATATACTTTACAGCATATTTGAATTTGTTTTCTTTAGGTATCATTTAATTTTCTTTTAATTGGTTTAAACAAAGATAAATTATTAGGCACCTATTTTAATCAATTTAACCCTCTGAAATAGAGAAAATTAACATAAATCTACTAGAAATAAACGTCTCTAGGGGGGGGGGTAACACGCTCTAGCTTTATATGTCTGATATGTTTTCTTTTTCGGGAAACACTTCTTTATGCAATTCAGTCAATCTATCATACAGTATATTAAAATAATCATTGGTGAATTGATAGTTCTTAGGCGTGCTAGTTTCTTTAAATCTCGCTAGTAATTCATCATTTAAATTTTCTAAATTGTTTTTATGAAATCGTAGAATCTTGTAGGCTATATAATGCTTCTGCGTAAAAGGTGTTTTACTAATAATGCTAATTAGGTAAACTAATTCCTCCAACACAATTGCAAGATCAGTATAAGCTTTTTTTGCACCTAAAATTTCTGACCAGTTCTTTTGGATTATTTTCTCAAATGCCTCTCTACCGTAATATTGATTATCAGCTACTTTATCTCCATAACTAACAACATGTGAAATCTTAATTTCTTCAAACCTATCTGTCGCCTCTCTTAATAATCTTAGGTATGTATCGAATGACCATTGAGAATCAATCATTCTATTTGCTTTTTGCTGTTCTAAATTAGATAATTGTTGTTGTTCATTGGATTTAACCTGCGCCATAAAAGAACGATAAACCAAAATTGCGCCTAGTAAAGAGATAAATGGTCCAGCGACACCATTAAATGCATCACCTGTTGTGCCAACAATTACACCTGAAAACATTAAAAGAACGACAATTACAAATAAAACAATAGCCCCAACAATTATTATTTCGAATGCGTGCCTATCAAAATAACTTCTTTTGTCATTTTTTTCAATTTCTTCTTTCATAGGAAATGATCCAAAGCAAAATTTTATAAAATCTAACCAATAAGTTTTTATTATTCTAAAAATCTTACTTCTTTTCATAAGTAGGAAACTAATTGTAATGTAAACCCAATAATAATTAGAAATAAACCAATTCTGGAAAGCCAGCTGGCTTTTCGTTTATGAGATAATAGTTGTTTTTCCATTACTATTTGACCAAGAGTACCTCCAGAGCTACCAGTATAGTTTATTATATCCAACATTTTAATTATTGAATTATTTAAAATTTCGGTGCTAATAAATAATAATACAACCCCTAGGATGTCCAAACTTAAGCCAATGATTTGCATGTTTTAGGTTTTAGTTAATTTAAAGATACCATTATTATAGTTTTTAACTTACTACAATTCGTAGCAAAATATAACTTTCTAACCACCTAAATTTATACTATGAAAGACGGATGGGATATGGAAGGGTTTTCAACGGAATTGTTACTGAAAATACCAAAAGAAAAGGAGAAGCCGCCTGTTATTGCAGTCGTGTTTACACGAGTGAAAGAGGCGTGTGAATGGAACCAAGATTTAATAAATGAACATTCAACACTTCCCTTTTTTATTAAGTTTAACCAGTATACTAGTAGCAAAGGTCTAAGTTTTGAACTTGGCTCAGAAAAACTGTCAGGAAAAAGATTTTATAAAGATCTGAAATACGATAAAGTAAAACTTGAAAATTTCCTTTATTTAACCAGGAGTAGAAACAAATTTATTTTCACGCATCTCCTTTATGACTTTGAGCAGTACTTCGTTGTTTCAACTTTAGATAAATATAAAAGGTTCGAATTAACGATTGAACGACTTTATTTGGCACAATAATTTGAAGTGTAAATTCTTTGTTTCAGAATATACTTTTTATTAATTTTATTGTTATGTGTTATTCAGCAGAAGCAGCAACTCGTAAATTAATTAAATACGCTCTTCATCGTGGCGATACAGAATATGCAAAAGCGCTTGAGCAATACTTAATCGAAATTTCAAAAGACAAAACACCGAAGTTTTTTGTTTCTGGCTTCGCACATCCAGAATTATTAGTGTTTACGAATGAAGAACCAATGAAACCACAATATTTTACTTGGGGATTAATTCCTTCGTGGGTCAAAGATTGGGAGGGTGCCAAGAAGCAACGCAGAAATACTTTAAACGCACGAGTTGAAACAATGTTTGAAAAACCCTCGTTTAAAGACAGTGCTTTTAATAGGCGTTGTTTAGTTTATTTCGATGCGTTTTATGAATATCATACTTTCAACAAAAAAAAATATCCTATACGTGTTTCAATGCGAGAAGATATTCCAATGGTAATGGGTGGAATCTGGAATAGTTGGGTAGATAAAGCAACTGGAGAAATACACAATACGGTGGCTGTTTGCACAACAGATGCGAACGCATTAATGGAGAAAGTACACAATGAACCAGCAGCTAGTGATACACCTCGTATGCCTGTAATCATAAGTAAAGAAGACCAAGATAAGTGGCTAATAAAAATTAGAACAAAAAAAGATGGATATACAGAAGCGGACACACAAGCAGATGTTGAATTTATTAAAAGTATTGCTGCCCCATATGATGGAGATAAAATGCAAGCTTGGACAGTTGCTCCACTTATAGGAAAAAAGGGCCTCGGTAATGCTCCAGAAGCTAGACTTGAATACAAATACGAAGAGCTAATTTTTTAAGTAATGGCAGCAATAACAATTGTTCACCTAAAAGACGAGCCCACAACAGAGATTGAGAATCAGGAATTGCATATCCTTACTCAAAAAGTCTTAAAAAAAATACCCGCAGATTTATATGCATACATCAATGATGAACCAGGAGAACTTATTTTTAAAATTGATGAATCAATGGAACGCATTGAAATTGAAATTAAAGGATTTGAAAAAGAAATTGAACAACAACTTCTAAAGGCCGTTAAGTCATAAACAAAAAAAAAGAGGCCACCCTTTTGAGGTAGCCTCCGTTCAATTACTGTATTTAAGCAAAAAGGAATTAATAATTGTGTTCTGATTGTTTTAATTAGTTGTGCTAAAATTGATTCGAAGAGTTATTCGTATAATTGATTAATGAGATTGCGTAGATTGATTCGTTGAGTTATTCGTATGATTGAGTTATGAGATTGCGTAAATTGATTCGAAGAGTTATGAGTATGATTTATTAATGAGATTGTGTATAGTGATTCGTTGATTTGTGCGTATGTTTGATTATTGAAGAACAGGTATTATAAAAAATATTGATAAGCAATTAAGCCTAGAGCAATTAAATCAACTAGGATTTTCCTTAAGGTTACCCAGTCGAAGGTTGCAATTATACTAATTTTAACCATTATTTATTGAATTAACCGAATTAACGTAGTTTGAATTCCTTTCGGTGTTAATTAAAACTCACCTTTTTGCCCAGCATGTAAAGAACTTTTTTACAAAAATATAAATAAAATTTCGACGTGGCAAAGCATTTGTTATTTTTTCAAAAAAACCAGCTTGTTAGGCTGGATTAATAAGTAAGGGTCTTAAAGTTTTTGAGAAACCAAATATAGATGTTTTTACTTTGTGATTTATCCTTAGTTCTAGTATAAATTCTTCATAATATCATTTGTTTTCTTGTCACTTTCTTTAGTGCAAAGCCGTCCGATATAATGAACTGTTGTTTCAATCTTTTCATGCCCAAGCTTTTCTTTTATAAAAAGAATATCTTTTGTTTCCTCGTAGGCAATAGCTGCCCAGGAATGCTTTGCTAGATGGCTTGTTATGTTCTTGGAGATCTCTGCATCTTTTGCTATTTGTTTTAGGTTTTTATTGTATAACGATGTTTTTCTTGAAACTTCTTTTTTATATTCTTCAGTTCCCACTAATAAAGAGGGTAGTTTCATCAGTGGAATTATATAATCTGTTGGTTTTGATTCGGTTGTTTTAAGCTGTTTTAAAATCTTGTCAATTTTAGGTGTTATTTCAAAGTCCATAAACTTATGACCAGTAATACCTTTAGCCATATTATAACCAATCCTTCCATTCGAAGCATTTAACCATTGGAGACAAAGTAAATCTTCTACTCTTATGCCAGATAGATTGAAAGCAAGTTCAAAGCCAAGTCTTGTATAGTGTATTGTAGTGTTTGGCTTGTACCATTGCAGAAGAAATCTTTTTAATTCAGGTCTATCTAAACGGTCAATTCTTTTTAAATTTTTTTCCTTTGCTTTAATTTTATAGCCATCTTTTCCAAATGGGTAAAAACTACGATCTATTATTTTAGCTTCAATTGCGAGATTCCAGGTTCTTCTAACCTTTCTTATCTCCGAATGGATTGTTGAACCACACAACGCATTGTCGCTTAGATAAGTTTCAAAACCCTTTAGCCATTGCATGTTTATATCTTTGAAATCTATTAAATCTGTCCCTGCATAACTAACTACCTTTTTCCTTGTAGTATGATAACCTTTGTAGTGGTTGTAATTTTTCATACCCTCAACATTATTATCCCAAAATGCTAAAAAATTTTTCTTTAAGTACTGTTTATTAATGGCGTAATAAACATCCTCTTTTTTTACAATTTTATTTTCTTTCATTAAATCCAGATATTGGTCTTCATATAAGGATAGTTTTTTTGAAAGTTCATTATTTAAGTATCTTGCCCTTGGATGATTATTACTTATCCAGTTACCTTTGGACCCTGTCCAGAAATCTGGGCTAATTTTAAAACCTGTATTTTCTCTAGTATGCTTTTTGTTTTGAGTTATCCGAATTCGTATACAAGATTCTCCGTTTGAATCTATATAAGTTTGTAATTCTGGGTTAATGGTAATGACTGTTTTTTTGCTTAAACTTGCTTTCATAACTGGTGTTTTTTATAGTATTTAGCCAAAAATACAACCGAGAAGATTGTGTAACAATTATGTAACAGAATGCGGATTACACAAAACTCAAGCAAACTATTTCAAACTGTTAATTTTTAAAAATGCAATGACAACAAGACTTCTAGGAGCTAAACGAACATGAATGGACTGTAACGGAATGTAAAAAGGAGCAAAATCAACCTTCCTCCTGGGTACAGAATCAGAGTGAGAAACAGAGCGAACGCTGAGGTTCTCCTCTGATTTTTCTTCATACTCATTTTCATTTTGTTTCCTGGAACGATGTTTGAATTTCCTGCTTCTTAAAAGGATTAATTTTACACAATTTCAGTTTTATCTTATCTTTATGACTAGAGAAATTATTATATTTCATCCAATTAAAACGATTTAGAATGGTTATTAGAAAAATTAGCTTCAGTCTTATTTTATTTTTGTTATTGTCTTTTACAATTGGAGCTCAAAACACAAGTAAAAAATACTCCACAAGAAAATTAAAAAAAGAACCGCATTGGATTGAGATGATGGACGATCCTCGAGCAAACTATTATGAAACTGTTAGAGCTTTTCGTTTGTACTGGAAAGATAAAGTGTTACCGAAAGAACCTTTCGAAAATGAAGAAATGGATAGTTTTGAACGCGAAGTTGGTTTAATTGATGACAAAGAATCTGAAAGAGAAAGGGAACGTGAAGAACGTCGCCGTGCTAAACAAAACAAAAAAGGTATTGATTATTCGGCTGAAGTACGTGCATTTAAAGGATGGATGCAATCTGTTAAACCATGGATTAAGCAAAACGGCTACATTATGACTGAGCAGGAAAGACAAGCCATTGTTGATAAACAGCAAGCTGAATTAAAAGAGTTAGAAATTAAAAACGGTAAAAAATAAAAGGCTCCATGAAAAATTCTAAACTATTTTCGTTTTTTATTGGAGTGTTTTTTTTCTCCTCTACTCTTTTCTCGCAATTAGCTAATTGGACTCCAGTACCTGGTGGCACTAATTTTCCAACTAACGTATCTGGACAAATAAATGGCATTGCA
Source organism: Aurantibacillus circumpalustris (assembly GCF_029625215.1). GTDB lineage: Bacteria > Bacteroidota > Bacteroidia > B-17B0 > Aurantibacillaceae > Aurantibacillus > Aurantibacillus circumpalustris. Next base: position 3,051,702 of record NZ_CP121197.1, on the reverse strand, counting down.
CGTATTTCGCAAATGAAATTTCATCCTACAAACACATCCAAATTTTATTGTGTTACAGGTGAAGGTGGTCTATTCCTTACTAATAATCAAGCATCCAGTTGGACCGTTGCTCCGGGCACAGAAACATTAACGTCGTCCTGCGCCGCTATTTGTGTCGATTATACCAATGATCAGATCTTTTATTTAGGAACCGGGGACGCTAATTATTATTCAAATGGTATTGGTATTCTTAAGTCTACTAATGGTGGTGCAAGTTTCAGTGCAACTGGCTTGACAAATTGTTTGGTGATTGAGATTCTTCAAAATCCGACTAACGCTTCTGAGTTTGTTGCTGCTACTAATAAAGGAATTTATAAATCAACAAATTCCGGCGCTACCTGGATAGCCACCACTGCAACAACTTTGCAATTTTGTGACCTTAAGGCCAATGCAACACCTAGTTCTCAAATTCTCTATTCCGCCACACGTGAAAATGTTCCAAAATTATTACGTTCGATAGATTATGGGAGTACATGGACGCAAATTACGAGCGGCATTGTTGTTTCAAACACAGTGATTACAGGTGGTGCGAGAATAGCTGTTACTCCAGCAGATCCAAACGTGGTTTATTTTGAAGTGATTGGAGATGGCGGTATTGTGCATAAATCAAACGATGCTGGACTTAATTTTATTTTAAAAAAACCAGGGGGTAGTCCTTTTCTAACCTACTATTCCAACACGGTTACATCAAGCAGTCAGGGTAACTATAATAACGCTATAACGGTAGACCTTGTCGATCCCGCAAAAATTTGGTTACAGTCGCACAATACTTGGTTTTCTTCTGATAGCGGTGCTACCTGGACCATGCAAACCTTTTGGGCTAACATAGTTCATACCGATATGCATCAAATTCAAAAAGCCCCTTTTGACAACTCTAAATTATATAGCTGCAACGATGGTGGCGTTTGGTTAAGTACCGACGGTGGAAATAACTGGGTAACAAAAAGTGATGGTTTATACGCCATGGAAATCGGAAGTGAAACAGGAGTAAGTAGTTTTGTTGATAAGGACTTCGTGAGTATTGGTACGCAAGATAACGGACGCTTATATGCAAACACCAATGGTTGGTTTACAAACGGAGGTGGTGATGATTATGCACAAAGACAATTTGATTACAATGGAAATATTTATTTTGACGGAGTAAATCGGCAAATCAATCACACAGGGGCTTCTGGACCATATAATCTTCCAACCACAAATTGGAATGCTTTTGGATTTAATCGCACAAATCCAAATTTGGGTTTCGTCGGCTATACAGATGTATATAGAACAACCAATTTAAATTCTTCATCACCAACGTGGACAGCAATTTCTAATTTTAATCAAACTATTCGCGCTATACACAGTTGCATTTCTGATCCTAACCGTTTATATGTGTTGCTGAATAATGGCACCATGTACGTTTCCACGAATGCACTTTCAATGTCGCCAACTTTTCTGCTCTATGTACTACCTTCTGGCGCCAGTGCCAGTAACAGAGGCAGTATTGTAAGCGTTGTTGGAAATCCAAATGTCGTTTATGTGTGTGCTAATAATATAGTATATCGGTCAGCTAATTCAGGTTCAACCTGGACAAACATTACTTATAATTTACCAAACGTAACACATCGCAGAATACTTGCTGAGGATTTTGATGGAAGTCAAGAGCTTGTTTTTGTAGCAACAAATAATGCCGTGTATTATAAAAAAGCTTCGCAAACCACATGGACAAACTACAGTACAAATCTACCATCGCGAAGAAGTCCAACCGGATTTTCAATGTTTGACAATGGAACTAATCAAGCTCGTATTCGTTATGCTTCTTTTGGACGAGCCATATGGGAAAGTGGTTTTGATAATTTACGTGCTTATAATGCTGCAATCATTTTTAATAGCGATACTACGCTTACCTGTTCTTCCCCTTCTTTAAAACTAGAAGATGGTTCAGTTGGTATTAATAATGGCCCTTTAACATATACCTGGAATTTTCCAGGAGGCACACCCACCACGGTGAACACTTCAACAGCGAGTGTTACTTATACAGTTTCGGGTACGTATATTATTTCTTTAACCATAAAAGATGCGTTAAACGCTATTTCAACAAAAACACTGAGCAAATTTATTCAGGTAATTAATTGTAATACAGATACGATTCCCGGCAAAGCTATTTATATTGATGGCTCAAGCAACTACGCCACTACTCCGCCCATTGCTTTGGGAATTACAAACTCTATCACTTTATCTGCATGGATAAAGATTGATGCGGTACAACCTTCCTTTGCAGGAATTATTTTTTCAGGAAACGGCAATGGAACCGGGCTTAATTTCAGAAATGGAAACCAGATAGGCTATCATTATGACGGTTTATCCAACACCTATAACTATGCCGGAGGCCCTACTATTCCGATGAATGTATGGGTACACGTGGCGTTAGCAACCTCGGTAAACTCTTCTACCATTTATGTGAACGGTGTGCCCTACATTAATAATATTGGCAATTCACCAGTTAATTTTTCAAGTGGTTTCAATATTGGAAATGATAGAAACAATACCACCCGAACTATGTCTGGACAAATAGACGAAGTGTGTTTTTACAACCGTACACTCAGTCAAAATGAGATCAGAGAATTAATGCATCTTACCCGGAATCATACTGGAATTGACCCTGCTTTAAAATCGTATTATCAATTTAATGAGCTAGGCCAAAATATTTATGACAGAGCTGGAAATTCTAACGGTTCATTGAATGGATCATCGCAACACCAATTATCAACAGCACCCGTTGGCAGTGGTAATAGCGAACGCATGACTATTACTGCTTCCGGAATTAAGAATTTTCCAAACGAAGGAATGAGTTTGAATTTTCCAACTGGCAGTTTACCAAATGGAGAAATTTGTGTAACACGCTTAAATATTCAACCTGATTCATTTCCTGCAAATAAAACATTTAGCACTACGGCACAAAAATATTGGATCGTTAATAATTACGGAACCAATGCCACGTTTAATTCTGTTTCTAATGTATCACTTGCGGGTTACGGAACCATTTCTACTTTGCAATCACCGTCCCCACGCATATTTAAACTATACCGCAGAGCCACAGGAGATTATTTAGCTTCAACCTGGACTAAGATAGACAGCGCTTATTCGGCAAGTAGCGGAACCAACGCTGTTCTTTCTTATTCGGGATCGGCCATATCTTTTTTCAATACACAATTTACAGTTGGCCAAGATTCTTGCACACCTTCTTTAACTCCAACCATTATAGCTACTACAAATACGTTATGTTTAAACAGCTCTGCTTTTCTTGCAGCTAACGGTACATTAAACGACGCGGCAAGCTGGAAGTGGTATACTGGTGCTTGTGGTTCGAACTATCAAGCAAGTGGTTTCAGTTATCTTGCCACTCCATCCATAACAACAACCTATTTTGTTAGAGGAGAAGCCGGTTGTGCAAATAACGGCCTATGCTCTTCCATTACCATAAGCGTTATTACATCACCCTTAACACCAAGTGTTGTAAGTGGACCAACCGTTTTATGCGAAGGAAGTTCCACTGCATTTAGTATAACAAACGCAACTGGAACAAATAATTACAACTGGACTATTCCTTCATCATGGTCAGGTTCATCATCAACGAGTTCAATCACAGTTTCCAACATCACAAGTTCAGGAACACTTTCTGTTTCCGCGAGCAATGCCTGCGGCACTTCTCAAACAAAGACTTTAAGTGTGGTAGTAAACCCTACAGTTGCAGTAACACAGTCCGTAAATTTATGTTATGGTCAAAACATTATCATTGGCTCAAACACATATAGCGCAACAGGTACATACACGAATCAATTTTTAAGAAATACGGGTTGCGATAGTTTGGTGATTAGTTCAATTCATGTTGAGCCATCTATTGATGTGAGCACGTCTATTTCAGGAATAACTATTCTAGCCAATGCTATTGGAGCAAGTTATCAATGGATTAAGTGCGACGATAAATCCATTCTGCCAGGAGAGACTGGTCAGAGTCTTTCGAATGCGACCGATGGCAGTTATGCGGTTATTGTTACACTTAATAACTGTTCAGATACCAGTGCTTGCGTAAACATAACAACGGTTGGATTAAATAAATCAGAGTTAAACACGCAAGTAAAGATATATCCAAATCCAGTTTCTCAAAAATTAATCATAGAAACTCGTTTAAGTTCAGGCACAATTAGTTTAATGACTGTGCTTGGTCAGGAAATAACTTCAAAAAACATTGTAGCTGGTCAAATCGAAAGTATTGATTTTAGTGATCTTGCAAAAGGAATATACCTTATTAAAATTGAATCGGATGGAAAATTAATGATTGAAAAAATCATTAAAGAATAGAGCCCAACTTATTTTCTTAAGGCTAATTTATTCCCTTTTTTTACTATATTTGTTAGTAACATGAGCCTTCGAGCCCTTATTTTAATTGGCTTTCTTATTTTCCTAAATTCTAAAGTGTTTGCTCAGGATTATTTTTCCTATGGGGGTGGAAATTTTAGTGGCTTAAATCAGGTTATTTCTAATCCTGCGGCAGCGGCAGATAACCGATTAAAATTAGATATTCTTTTAACAGGTTTAGATTTCAATTTTAATAACTCTTGGTTTCAAATCAAAAGAGAATCCTTAAAACGTACTGATGGTAAATTTCCAGACACGTGGAAAAACAATACTCCTAATGTTCCTGATAATGTTTATAAGAATTTTAATATATTTTCTAATTCAAAAGACCGCGCTGTTATTCTTGAAAACAGAGTTCTTTTGCCTTCAGTGATGTATCAAATCAACTCCAAAAATGCTATTGCTTTTACTTGGAGTGTGAGACAAATCAGCAACTTTGATGGAATGCCGCAAGAAATGGCGAATTTATTTGAAAAAGAACTTGATTTGAATATTACCCAAAACAATCGCATACAAGCAAAAAATTTAAGCGCCGTGCAAATGAGTTGGGCAGAATACGGACTCACCTACTCGCGCGTTTTAAAAGATAAAAACAAACATTTTGTAAAAGTTGGTGCGACACCAAAACTCGTTCAAGGTTTAGAGAGCGCTTATTTTATTATTAAAGATCTAGATTTTAAACTAAGCACACTGGATACTTTAAGTTATTTTGATGCTAAATTAGCTTACGGGCATTCCGATAATTTTAAATCTCCATTAGATAGCGAGCGTCCTGTGCGCGACTTTTACCATCCCGTTACCAAATTAAATTTTGGGCTTGATCTTGGAATTATTTATGAGTGGCGGCCAAAATTTCAGGACTTTAAATATAAACCTGATGGTAAGCACTTTAAATGGCGAAACGACTTAAATAAATACAAACTCAAAATTGGAGCTTCACTAGTTGATTTAGGGAAAATTAATTTCACAAAACAAGGTAGTTATTACGATTTGGACATTGCGGTGCGAAGAGATAATTTTCTCCAGTTTACCACAGTAGCTGATTACGCGATGTTTGATTCACTTATGCGTGCTGAATTCTCTAATGAAAATTCTAATAATGATAAATACAGTATTAAACTCCCAACAGCATTTAATACGCAAATTGACTATGCACTGAATCGCTTTTTCTATTTAAACCTAAGTACCCATTTCTCAAATTTCAGTAAATCGAATTCTTACAGAGTTTATAATTATTCCTCTGTTTGTTTTGCACCACGTATAGAACATTATTGGTTTGACTTGTCTTTTCCGTTTACCTATAATACATTGTCTGCTAGACGTTCAGATAATCTCCTGACCGGCATAAACATGCGTTTAGGTCCAATTTGTTTCGGAACAAACGACATTAAACCGATTTTTAAAGGCGATATTTCTGCGTTTAATTTTTATGCCATTCTTAAAGTTTCTATTCCATACAAACATCTTAGAGATCGCGATGGCGATGGTGTAAAAGATGATAAAGATGAATGTCCTGATACACCTGGACTTGTCGCATTAAAAGGTTGTCCCGATAAAGATGGGGATGGCATTCCTGATAAGTCAGATGCTTGTCCTGGTCAATTTGGTTTGGCTGAATTTAAAGGCTGTCCTGATACCGATGGTGATGGTATAAAAGATGGAGACGATCAATGTCCTTATGAAATAGGAAGTCTTGCGATGAGAGGTTGCCCTGATCGAGACAATGATTCGATTCCTGACAAAGACGATGATTGCCCTGATGCGGCCGGAACAAAAAAATACAAAGGTTGTCCAGATACAGATGGCGATGGAATTATTGACAAAGAAGATGATTGCCCAACCATAAAAGGAATTGCAAAATACAAAGGTTGTAATAACAGAGACGGTGATTTTTTTCATGATGGAATTGATCCTTGTCCTGATGAAGCAGGGCCGCTAGAAAACCTTGGTTGCCCTTGGCCCGACACAGACAAAGATGGCATTATAGATAAGTTAGATTCTTGTATCACTGTTCCTGGTGTGGAAGCTTATCACGGTTGTCCTGAACCGATAGTATTAGCACCTGCCGAAAAGCGCATTTTAGAAAAAGCATTTGCTACTTTAGAGTTTGAAAGTGGAAAAGATATTATTAAAAAAGCCTCTCTTCCAGCCTTAGGTTCTCTTGCAAGGCTTTTAATAAATCATGGCACTGATTGGAAAATTAAATTAAGTGGGCACACTGATAATATTGGTACTGAGGAAAGTAATTTAATTTTATCTGAAAAAAGAGCAAATGCCGTTCAGAATTTTTTAGTTAAAAAAGGAGTTCCTTCTGAAAATGTGCTGACCGAATGGTTTGGTCAAAATATTCCTATTGCTGATAATGCGACTAATGAAGGAAAAAGAAAAAACCGTCGCGTAGAAATGATTATTATGCAAAAGAACGAATAGAGGCTGCTATTTTACAACGTAGAGATACAGAGGCACGCAGTCACTGAGGAAATGCGATAGGACCAGTATAAATCGGAATCTTTGTTGAATACTAGATATCGGTGTTATTATAAAAAAACTAAAATCTATTTCAGTTTTCGCATTACCACATAGCCTTCTTCGACACACAAACTATTGTTGCAGTACTTTAATTTGTCGAGAATTTCTTCAGGATATTCGGTACAGATTTCAAAACCCATAGGAACAAAATACGAGGGAATAACACAAACAATATAAATACTATTAGGAGCCTTCTTAATCAATACCTCGCATAAATGTTTGCCGAGTCCTTTTGATCTTTCATGAGTAATTATTCCTAAAGAACAAAATTCCGTAAAATCACTATATTCTCTCAACCTTCCAAAACCAAGCAAACCCTTATCATCACTTACTGTAAGAAATTCGTTCTGTTTTAATTGACGATCGTCTAACTCAAATTCAGCAATGTACTTTTTAACCAATTCAAAATTTTTAGTAGAACAAACTTCTGTTTTAAGATCGGCCTTATTCATTATTTTTTTAATAGAGAATCAAATGGGATGCGATTAATGATAGAACGCCCAAGTGTAACTTCATCGGCGTATTCTAATTCGTCACCAACGGCAATGCCTCTGGCTATAGCGCTCAGTTTAATATTGTATTGAGCAATTTTTCTAAAAATATAAAAAGAAGTTGTTTCTCCTTCCATGGTAGCATTTAAAGCAAGTATGATTTCAGTGACGGAATTCCTACTTATTTTATTTACAAGTGTTTCAATATTTAATCCCGAGGGAGTTATTCCTTCAAGAGGAGAAATTAATCCACCAAGAACATGGTAGTGACCTTTGTAAAGACCTGTGTTTTCGATGGCCATGATATCTCGGTAGTCTTGCACTACACAAACAACAGTCTCATCACGTGAAGGATTTGCACAGATTTCGCAAATATCATTTTCGGAAATATTATGGCATTTTTGACAATACCGTAAATCGTTTTTAAGCTGTGTAATGAGGTGGCTTAAATTCTCTGATTGTTGTTTGTCTTGTTTAATAACATGCAACACAAAACGTAAGGCTGTTTTTTTACCAACACCGGGCAATTGTGCAAAGGCTTCAACAGCCTGTTCTATAATTTTAGAGCTAAATTCCAAGGTTTACAAAGATAGAAATCTCCGGTAAGGAAAGCCACTAATTTCACAAATTAACACGAATTGTTGGTTTAAATTCCCCTAGTTAGAAAAACATGAATTTCACAAATTACACGAATGGTTGGTGCAAATTTTCTGTATCGGAAATACACGAATGGTTTATTGGGGCTTAGTGTAATTCGTGCAATTAGTGTTTATAAGACTACTTCCTAATAAATTCTCCAATCGTTTTTAAATAAAGCTCAAACCCCATCTTAACAGGTATTTCACCGTGGTCGGCAACATCAACAAGAAATTTTTCTTTATAACTACCTGCATAGTTTTTATAAACCACTTCCCCATGGGTTTTATAGTTTAAAAAATTATCCATAGTTCCGTGCATCCACAAAAAAGGCTGACTTACTTTCTTAATTTCTTCGGCATTATCAATTTTAAGGTCTGTAAAATAGTCTGCCGGCATATTTAATTGCGAAGCATCTTGAACCATGACTGCAGCGCTGGCAAAAGGCGCTTCCAAAATTAATTTAGAGGGTGTTAATGTTTTTGGATTTGCGGAAAGTTCTGTTGCTGAAGCACTACCAAGACTAAATCCATAAATAATTAAACGTTCACTTGTCAAGCCTTTTTCTTTTAACCATTTCATACACGCATCGACATCGGCATACATACCTTCTTCTGTTGGTTTCCCAGAACTTAAACCAAAACCACGATAGTCCATCATCATTACTCCGTAATTATTTTTACCATTTATGTGTGCGAGTATTTTTGCACGCTGCCAGTAAAAATCCATGTGCCATTTGTTACCGTGGCAGTATAAAATAACGGTGTCCATATTAATTCTATTTAGATCGCCAATATATAAGGCTTTGATAGCGGTTGCAGAACTTTCGTTTTCTGATTGTGAAGCCAAGGAGAACAAGGTAATTTTATCTGAGGGAATTGTATAGGTATCGTCTAAAATAAAATCCTGTTCGCCAGAATAATTGTCTAATTTGTATTCGCTTATTTTATCAGTGGTATTGTAAAGGTTCGTGTCTAGTTTTAAACAAGATGAAACTAAAAATAGAACGGCTATGAAACAAACACTCTTCATCTAAAATTTCCTGATTAATGAATAATAAAGGCCAAGAGTTCCTTTACCAGAAACTCCAATATAATCAACTACTCCAGGTTGATTATTCATTCCGAGTCCAAGATATTTGAATTCAAATTGATGCTGCCATTTTGTTTTCACAACTGTGTAACCTAAATGAATATTTGGGATAATATGCTTTTGTTGAGTTTCGTTGTGCTCTTTTGTGGTGGAGAGTTCGAACCAAGAGTTTAGTCCTGCATATAGATAAGATGGTTTTTTAGTCAAATGAAAATAAGCATTCACGTCTGCTGAAGGCCAAACCCGAAAACCTGTTTTGTTTCTAATGTTATAAGCTAATTGCAACGAAGGAGCGGCAGTAATTCCAAATGTGTTTTCCTTTTTATAAAGGTTAAAGGTTGCTCCTAAATCAGTCTGAGCATTACCAAATAACAAACTTGTGGTATGCAGATTTCCGTAAACAGTTATATCATCCGTTATACCAAACCCATATCCTAAAGTGGTAAAGGGAATAGGGATGGGCGCTCCGCCAAATTTTATTAATGGCCCCCCAAATGTAAAACTAATCGCTTTTTGGCCTTTAGTCAAAGGTTTTACATACCGCGAGGGGGCACAGTTTTGTAAAACCAATAATACTAAAATTCCGCAGATCAATTTCATAAGCTTAAAATCATAAACAAGATAAATAAATATTACAATGGAACAAAACGATAGTAATGATTAGATTACTTATGATATTCATCAGATTGAGTATTTATCCACCCCGATTTTGTTTAGAACTATTCTCAAATTTCTTTTTTTTAAACACTAATTCATAAATCTTTGTGCGAACAAGAATTTTAGCCGATGTCTCCTATTTTATTATTTACCATTGTTATTTCCTATTTCGCTTTACTGCTTTTGGTGGCATGGATTACAGGACGAAATTCAACCAACGATTCTTTTTTTATCGGAAATAAAAATAGCAATTGGATGCTCGTTGCTTTCGGAATGATAGGCACCAGTTTAAGTGGTGTGACCTTTGTGAGCGTACCTGGAGGTGTTGCTACGAATAATTTTTTTTACTTCCAGATAGTTTTAGGGTATTTAATTGGGTACATGGTTATTGCCTTTGTTTTAATTCCATTGTATTACAAATTAAATCTCACGTCTATTTACACCTACTTAGAAAAACGGTTTGGAATAAACGCACATAAAGCAGGTGCTTTCTTTTTTATTTTATCGCGTTTGGTTGGTGCAACTGCCAGACTTTATTTAGTAATCAGTGTTCTACAGATATTTATTTTCGATAAGTTAGGGATTCCATTTGAGCTCACCACGCTGGTAATATTGGCACTTATAATTTTATACACGTTTGAAGGAGGAGTAAAAACAATTATTTACACCGATACCCTGCAGACTACAGGAATGTTGTTAGGTTTGGTTGTTTGTATAATTGTGATCGTTAAAGCGATGGGACTTGATTTTTCAGGAGCACTAGCACAAATGAATGAAAAGGGATATACCAAAGTGTTTAACTTCGATGTCATGTCGGGTTCTTACTTCCTCAAACAAATAATTGGTGGCGCATTTATAGCTATTGCTATGACAGGACTTGATCAGGAAATGATGCAAAAAAACATCAGTGTTAAAACCATTCGTGACTCTCAAAAGAACATTATTTCCTTTTCTGTGGTACTTGTAATAGTTAATTTGCTGTTTCTTTTTTTAGGTGGGATTCTTTACCTATATGCTAGTTCCAAAGGTATTAATGTGGCTCCAGATGACCTTTTTCCAACCATCGCTCTCAGTGACACTTTTAGTGGGATAATCGGAATTATATTTATACTTGCCTTGATATCGGCTCTATTTCCAAGTGTGGATGGTGCCATCACATCGATCACTTCTTGTTATTGTATTGATATCCTTGACATGAAGCGAAAAGAAGGAACTGAAAAACAAAAAAGAAACACGCGTTTAAAGGTTCATTTTTCAATTGCCGCTTCATTTTTTCTAATGGTATTAATTTTTAAAGCAATTAATGATAAATTAATTATTGATTTTATTTTAAAATTTGCCAGCATCACATACGGACCGCTCTTGGGCTTATTCTCTTTCGGAATACTTACAAATCGAAAACTGAACGACAAACTGATTTGGTATGTTTGCATTATTGCGCCATTGATTGTATTAGCCCTAGATGTCACTTGCAGTCCAAACTGGTATGAAAAGAAACTTCACATGAGTTTAGGTTTGAACCAATTATCAGAATCTTTGTTTTCGGGTTATAAAATAGGAAATGAGTTAATACTTATTAATGGGCTTTTTACCTTTTTAGGTTTATATTTTATTTCAGAGAAACAAAAAGGTCCAGCAGCAGCTTTGATTGCGGAACAAAAAATTGCTTAAAACAGATTTTAACTGATCTGATGATGTTTGAAAATGAACAGCGAACCACAGCAAATAACGCGGTATTAAACATTAAATTTTTAACTAAAGGAGTTTTCTCAAAAACTAAATTAATTCGCCATAACTTTTTTTCGTGCAACTACTTTACCTTCCTGACTTTCAGCTTTACAAGCAAAACGGAACTTTATCTGCTGATAGACTTAGTTTTAAAAAAAGATTCCTGCAGATCACTGAATTTATTTTTATGTTTTAGGAAGTGTTCAGAGACAATACTAGACTGATAAATTTCCGTTTCTGTGTAATTAAACCCTGTCATTCTTTTCATTAACCTGCGTTTTGCAAGCGTTCGCGGAAGCCAGAGATAATAATTGCCGTGCGCTTTTAATACAGCAAAAAAATGTTTTGGTTGTCCATCGAATAAAAATTTAAAGGCAGCAACACCGTCTAAAATAAATCGAAGTAAGATCCTCCAAAATAAAAAACTCGAATGACTATTTTTAGTATACGTAACCAAATTATTTCTAAAATTAAGAAAGGTTTTACGTTTCGAAAGCTTGTTCAAAGTTCCGCCTCCAATATGGTAGATAACGGAAGCCGGTTCTACATATATTTTATAACCAAGATTTTTTAACCGCCAACACAAATCTATTTCTTCCATGTGCGCAAAATAATCATCATCAAATCCCCCCACTCTTCTAAAAGCATCTGCCCGAATAAATAAACAAGCTCCGCTAGCCCAAAAAACTTCACGTGCAACATTATGCTGACCATTATCTTCTTCGAGTGTATTAAAAATGCGGCCTCTACAAAATGGATAACCGTATTTATCAATAAAACCACCAGAAGCGCCTGCATATTCAAAGAGGTTTCTCTTAGCATAGTCGATTAGTTTGGGTTGGCAGGCCGCAATTTGTTTATCCACATCCATTAACAAAATAATGGGTTCAATCCAATTTGGAGTTACTTCCACATCGCTATTTAAGAGTACAAAATAATCGGCTTCTACTTTTTGGAGTGCTAAATTATAACCTTTCGCATACCCATAGTTTCCTCCATTTTTGATAATAGAAACTTGAGGAAAATGAGATTCTAAATAGTTAAGGGAGTCGTCGGTACTACCATTATCGGCTACAACTATTTTATGTGGTGATGAGTTTTTAATAATTCCAGGAAGGAATTTTTCTAGAAAAGATTTACCATTAAAATTTAAAATAACCACCGCAACATTCGACTCACTCATGTTTTCTATCTCGGGTTACTATAAATTTCATTAAATTGGTTATACTCCGTTCCCGCAGGAGTTGTGTTATCAAGATCTCCCAAACCATTGTTATTCCTTCGGGTGACTTCAAATTGCCATCTTGGATTATTTATTTCACCTCGCATGTCGCTGTGAATTAACTTAAAACAATCGTCACCCAACATATTATTTACGAATACAAATTTTTTGTTACTAAAAAACTGCCCATTTACAGCATCTGACGTTCTGTAATACTGCCAAATCTCGTATGGAAAGGTATTGTTTTCGATGTTTTGCTGACTGCGTTGACTTGGAGCGCCATACTGAAGATAAACACGTCCGCGGTCAGAGTAGTATCCTTTCTGCTTACCACACTTAAAAAGAATCAGGGTCTGTTGAACCTCTTTATAATAGGCAGCCCACAGCTTTATAGGATTGGCTGTATCAGCAGCCCTTCGTTCCCAAAAATCAACAACAAAGTTCTTCATTATTTGACCATCTTTTCCAAGAGACTGATTGATTATACGTTCCTTATCATAACTGTTTGCAATTGGCCACAAACACTCCACAAACATTTTAAGCGTATCAAGATTATTACATTGTCCCACATACTCGGCAATGCTTTGTTCATTGTTATAACGTTGCCTTTCAATTTTATCGGCTGTTGTATTTAATCTTTGAAAAAAGTATTTTTTCTCTAAATGCAATTTGTTATCTTCATCTTTTACTTGAATAACAAGATTGTAATTGCCACTAGCTAACTTACTTATGTCTAATTTAGCAAGCAGCGGATTAACGGCTGCGGTCGTTTGTTTTTTGAAAGCACCATAATTATTTAGTATGGTACGATCTGCATTTATCTCGAGATAATAAGAAAAAATAAAAGACTTATTCACACCAAGTACTTTATCGGTGTTGTATGCTTCAAAATAAAAAGCAAGTTGTTTATTGTTCTCTGGGTAATAGTTCGCCGTGTAGGGAACCAGATCATACCCAGATTTAGTGATAGCACTTTCGTTCTCACTTTTTTTAAAACTTTCCAGAGCTTGAATGGATGAAGACTGAAGGTCTACAGCATTGAAATCGATTTTTAAAGGCGCTTTTATAAGTAAAGGTTTTCGAGCTGGTTCGTAGTTATCTTGCAAACTGATCTCAATAATATAATTACCGTTTGGAAGTGAGTAGCGCTGATTATCAATGAAAGAAGGTGCTAGTTGAGATGACGGAAAAATTGGTCCTAGTAGATTGTACTTATTTACTTTCACTAAAACCGAATCTTTAAATATTTTAAGCTCGACGTTAATCGAATTTTGAAGCTTATCTTCTATTCTTTTTGCTGTTAAAGATTTACCAACAATGGTGAGGTAAGTCTCTATAAATGGCTCATTTTTAGGTGTATTAAATACGCCAGAACTATAATAAGCATCTACTTGAGCGGATAAATTTCCACTTAAATAAACCGCAAAAATAAGAAGTACTGCGGATTTTAAATTCTTATGAAGTGTAAACCAATTCAATACTATAAATTTAATGAAAAAAAATTAAAATGGTTTGCCAGATGTAAAAAAAGTAGTAAATTTGCCACCTCTGGAGAAATGGCAGAGTGGTCGATTGCGGCAGTCTTGAAAACTGTTGTACCGCGAGGTACCTGGGGTTCGAATCCCTATTTCTCCGCTGATAAATACAAAAGGCGCACGTTAGTGCGCTTTTTTTGTTTTCATCACACACGATGAAAGCAAGCTTTCAATCGGGGGTGTGAAAACAAAAAACGAAGGCTCGTTTTTCACGAGCCTTCGTTTGTATTGTGACTCTGGGTTTATAGGGATCAGCGAAAGCTAATCCCTATTTCTCCGCAGATAAATACAAAAGGATTGGGCTTTGCTCAATCCTTTTTTTATTTTGATCAGTTGTAGAAAGCTTGCTTTCAGGGGATCAATCCGAATTGTTGGAGGAAAGGAATTATAAGCATAAATATTTGAGAATCTGAATAGGAAAAACTAATATTATTTACACCTCTGAAAGAGTCTCTATAAGCTTTCATTTTAGTGTTGAATGATTCAGCGGAAGCATTAGTACTTCTAGCCCAAATTGAACTTTAATAAGAAAAATTTTCCTTAACACAGAATAGTAAAACTTTCTTCATGGCTCTGGTAACCGATTTTTCAGTTTAACATTTTTTTAGAAAACAACTTGCCTATTCATTAAGGGGTATGTGACGCTTTTAAAGTCTTAAATATAGACAGCAGAGTATTTACTTAAACCCTTAGCTCCATGAAATCTGAAAATGCTGAAAATAACACCGTCATTCAAGGCAAACTGATTGCTCGTTCTTTCGGGAAATTTTCCAAAAAAGACAACATTGCATTCTACTTGAAATCTAAAGGCAGAACCTATTTTTTAATGTTTAAAGGTGAAGAGCCTTTTAACTGTGAAAAATTAAAAAAACTTAAAAACAAAGTGGTACTTATAAAAGGCAAAATTTACAAGTACATTTTTTTCGCTAATAGTGTAACCGTATTATCGTCAAACTGACCAAAATTGCGATTGATTTTATAGAGTTGGATATGAACCTTTAAAAAAAACTGAAATGAAAAATCTTAATTCTAATTTATTCTATGCGCTTATCATTGACCATGAAAAGAAGGATCATTTTCTTTTGAGAAGGACTATAAATAACGCAGTGCCTCAAGTTCTTATAGAATCATTATACGATGAAGAAGAAACAATCGCTTATTTTGAGAAGTGTAAAACAAAACCAAGTCTCATATTTTTAGACATGAATATGCACACCATTTTTTTGAAATTTGTATTATATACAGTAAGAACAACAAAACTACTGAGTAAAGTTCCTGTGGCAATAATAAATTCAAGTCGTGACGAAAAAAACAGAGAGGAATTACGAGTTTTTGGTGTTGCTGAATTTTATAGTGGCCTTGAAAGAAAGATAGAACAGAAACTTATTTCATTAGACCTTAGACATAAGTGGTTGACCTAATTTCTATCAACTTTATAAGAACACTATGAACCACCCGAAATAAAACAAATATACTCTCAAACTTCATAAACAAGTAATAAGCTTTCAATATCAGTTGTTTATTACTTCTAACTAAACAAATTTCTGAAAATTAGGGATTTTCTTTAAATCCTTAATAAATTGGTTCGAACTCGGGAGCTTTCTTCCCACTGGTAAATACATAAGGCTCGTTTTTCACAAACCCTCCTTGTGCGAACTGGCTTGCGCCCTGTATTATGACTCTTGGAGTTTAAGTATTAGTGTTTACTAATCCCCAAGCACCCAAAGCGTACAAAGTTTTCCAACTTCCACACGACAATTGTAAAAAAATGCAATCGACTCGTTAGATTTCCATTTTTTTTGAAAGAGTGTTATTAAAATCATAAATATGCTACTCAATTCTATTTCAAAATTTTCACAACGCATCTTTTTAAGTGTAAACATGTCGGATTTCCGACATGTTGTGTCGGAATTCGACAACATCAAAAAAATGCATTTTTTTAACCTAACTTTATGCCAGAAATATTTTGTTTCGTGAAGCATTAAAATTTAACCCATAAAAAGCCAGTAATCGGCACCGAAGCAAGCGGTGCGTGTATTTACGACCGTTCTTTCGCTTTCTAACTACGGGATTTTTTAGATAAGTGTATGCTAATCCTTATTTCTCCGGCACATATACATCAGATTAAATCAATATTCTTAGTGTAAAAAAACTATAAAGGTTTAATTATTTTCACAACAATACTATTTGTCTAATTCCTTTTAACCACAACATAAAATGAGTTAAACCTAATTTAATAAACACGATTCGCCGAAACTTAACCGTATCAATAACGACTAATCATTAGAGCTTTCTGTCACTCTAAAAAAATTTGTCCTTGTTTACGTAGAATAAAATAATTGCTTGTTAGTACTTTCTTTAATATGACACCGCACAAAGATAATTTAGATATTGAAATTTCCCTTCTCCTTGATGCAATATATCAAAAACACGGATATGACTTCAGGCAATATTCTCAGGCTCATATTGCACGTAGGGTTAATAACCGAATGCTTATTACTGGGTTAAAAAATGTTACCGAGGTACACGCAAAAGTGTTACACGATGAAACGTTCGCGGCCGAATTACTAAGAGATTTATCCATTACAGTCACTGAAATGTTCCGCGATCCCGAGTTTTACAAATCTCTGCGCGAAAAAGTAATACCTATTTTAAAAACATATCCCTTTATTAAAATCTGGCATGCTGGTTGCTCAACTGGTGAAGAAGCCTACTCCATGTCAATTATTTTAAAAGAAGAAGGTTTGTACGATCGTGCTACCATTTATGCAACAGATTTTAATCAGCAAGCTTTGAACAGAGCTAAACAAGGTATTTTTTCAAACGAATTAATGAAAGAATACACACTAAACTATCAACTATCTGGTGGCAAAGAATCTTTTAGTAAATATTACACTTCCAGTTATGATAATGTTATTATGCATCAATCTTTAGGGAAGAATATAGTTTGGGCTAATCATAATCTTGTTACAGATAGTGTGTTTGCAGAAGTACAAATGATTTTCTGCAGAAACGTCTTAATTTATTTTGATAGAAATCTTCAAAACAAGGTACATTCTCTTTTTAACGCCAGTCTTATTAAGGGTGGTATACTCTGCTTGGGTTCTAAAGAGAGCCTGCGCTTTAATAATGCACATACTACGTATAACGAACTAGACAGTAAACATAAAATTTTTAAGAAAAAATATTAAATTTTAAATTCAAGTAATGCAGTATAAAGCAATTGTCATAGGTGTTTCGTTAGGAGGTATGAATGCGATGAAGGTATTGTTTGCATCCTTGCCGTCTACTTTCAGTATCCCGATAATAATTGTTCAACATATAGGTGCCCGTTCTGATAATATGTGGATAAATTTCATAAACACAACTAGCAATCTTAAATTAAAGGAAGTACGTGAAAAAGAAAAAGTTGAACTGGGCAATGTTTATGTAGCACCTGCCAATTATCACTTGTTAGTTGAAATGGACGAAACCTTTTCGTTAACGATTGATCAAAGAGTTAACTTCGCCAGGCCCTCCATTGATGTGCTTTTTGAATCTGCGGCAGCCGCATATAAAGACAAACTCATTGGCATAATTCTAACGGGCTCAAATAAAGATGGCGCTGCTGGCGTAAAACGAATTCAGGAATATGGCGGTTTAGTTGTAGTTGAGGACCCAGAAACAGCAGAATCAAATACTATGCCTTTAGCTGCCATTGCGACAACCAAACCTGATCACATTTTGCCGCTTAAAAAAATAGTTGATTTATTAATACAATTAGAACAAAACAATTTAGCAAGTTAGTATGAATCTATCCATTAAAAGAAAATTACAATTCGGACTTTCCTTCATTTTACTGCTGTTTATCGCATGCGCGTTTGTTATGATAAGCAAAAACTCTGAATCTAACGACCGAATAAAATACCTCGTAAATGTTTCGGCACGGAAAATTAATCTATCTAACGAAATAATGATTTATGTGCTTCAGGTAACTCGCCATGAAAAAAATATTATTGTAGAAAGAAACCCTGAAAAGATGGAGTTTTATAAAAAGCTCATTTATCAGGCATTAGACTCGGTGGATAAGAAAACCCTCGAACTTGAAAATATTGTTGACAATGAAGGTAAAACGGTGCTGGAAGCATTTAAAACTGAATGGGTAAAATTCAGACCCAACCTAAATAAAATTGTAGAATATTCTTTGCAAAATGAACCCGAAAAGGCTTTCGAAATTTCAGTCAATCAGAGCTCTAAAACAAAGACAGTTGTAATACAGCAATTGGGAAGTCTTGTTAATAAAAATGAAATTAAAATGAGCGAAGATCAAATACGTAATGATAAGGCTTACCGTAGTGCCCTTAATACTGTATTTTTTTTAATTATTTCGAGCTTAATCATTGCTTTGTTTATTTCCTATTCAATTACTCAAAACATTACAAAAAGAATTTCATTTATCACAAAGGAAGCAGAAAAAATTGCAAGTAGAGAATTTACAAAGGAACGGTCGGAAGATAAAACAAATGATGAGTTGAGAACGGTATTTAACGCCCTTATTAATATAAATGAAAGCTTCAGGGAAATAGCTCAAAGCGCCAATAATGTCGCCTCAGGTAATTATCATGTTACCATAAAGCCGAAGTCTGATCGCGATGTTTTGGGCTTAGCCTTAAAAGAAATGACCACCTCATTACGGGAAACCACTGCCGCTAACGAAAAACATAATTGGCTTACATTAGGGCAAAATCAACTCGTTGATGGATTGATGGGCGACAAAGGAATAGAAGAGATGGCAACCAAAACAATAACCTTTCTAACTACTTATATAAAAGGGAATATTGGAGCAATATACTTACTAAATGAAAATGACAATTCACTATTCCTTTCCGCTAGTTATGCGTTTTTATCGCCAAAAAATGTAAAACAACAATTCGTTATGGGTGAAGGATTAATTGGACAGGCCGCGAGCGTGCAAAAGCCAATTTATTTGGACGAAATCGAGGCAGAAGAAATGCGCATTAGCTCTGCCATTTTAAATACCAAACCCAAAAACTTGTCAATCATTCCTTTTGTTTTTGAAGGAAGAACATTAGGTGTGATTGAAATAGGAAAATTAACCCCCATTACCGAAACCGAAAAAGAGTTCATTAGAATTGCAATGGAAAGCATTGCTTTGAGCTTTAATTCAGCATTTGCGAGAAAACGTATTAGTCAATTGCTCGAAGAAACCCAAGTTCAAAGTGAAGAACTGCTTTCACAACAAGAAGAGTTAAGGCAGATGAATGAAGAACTTGAGGAGCAGACTCAAAGTTTAAAACAACAGCAGGAGGAGTTACAAATAACTAACAAGGAATTGGAAGATCAAACTCAATCTTTAGAAGTAAAAAACCAAGAGGTAGAAGCTGCAAAAAATGATATTGAACAGAAAACAAAACTATTAGAGGTAAGTAGTAAATACAAATCGGAATTTCTGGCAAATATGTCACATGAATTAAGAACGCCTCTAAACAGTTTATTGATTTTATCGAAAGATCTTTCCGAAAACAAGAAGAAAAATCTTGATGAAGATCAGATTGAAAGTGCTGAAATTATTTATAAGAGCGGACGAGATTTACTCGTACTAATTAATGAAGTGCTTGATCTTTCTAAGATAGAAGCTGGGAAAATGATGATAAATATAGAAAGTATCTCTTTGAGGAAGTTGGCAAATACACTGGTGCGCGATTTTAAATATAATGCTGAAGAAAAAGGATTGAAACTATCTTTTAGCCTTGAGGATGGATTACCAGAAACTATTCGATCAGATTCACAGCGTTTAAACCAGATATTAAAAAACCTTTTAGCCAATGCTATAAAATTCACCGAAAAAGGCAGTGTAACGCTTACTATAAACAAACTTGATTCAGACAAAGTTATTATTTCAATTATTGATACTGGCATAGGAATACAAGAAGATAAACAGAGCTCCATATTTGAGGCTTTTCAGCAGGCCGACGGAGGCACTTCAAGAAAGTTTGGCGGCACAGGTTTAGGCTTGTCTATTTCACGTGAACTGGCAAAATTGCTTGGTGCAGAAATAAAACTTAGTAGTAAAGTAAAAAAGGGTTCCACTTTTTCGCTTATACTCCCCTTTGAAATACGTGAAGAAAACCAACAGTTCGATTCAGACTCCATTACCGAAACTAATGTGCTAACGCCATCAACTGAAAATAGTCGCAAATTTTTGAACTATCCAACAATTGATGATGATAGAAATACAATAACCAACCAAGATAAGGTTGTGTTAATAATCGAAGATGATTTAAAATTTGCTTCAATACTTTTAAAACAGGCAAAGAAAAATGAATTTAAATGTTTAACGGCAGCAACAGGCGAAGACGGATTAAAACTGGCATTAGAATATAAACCACATGCCATCATTCTTGATATCGATCTCCCTGGAATTAATGGCTATAAGGTGCTGACAGAGTTGAAAGAAAATCCTGCCGTGAGACATATACCGGTTCACATCATGTCGGTAAACGAACGTTCATTAGCGGCCATTAAAGAAGGGGCTATCGAATACTTAAGGAAGCCAGTAGATAAAAAGGATTTAGATGAAGCCTTTGGCAGGATTGAGAATTTTGTAAATAGAAAAATGAAAAACCTTCTTATTGTAGAAGATGACCAAAACTTAAGAACGGCGATTAAGAAATTAATTGGCAATGGAGATGTAATGTGTTTTGAAGCCGAAACGGGACACGAAGCTATAGAATTATATCAGAAAAATCACATTGATTGTATTGTGTTAGATATTGGTTTACAAGATATGACCGGTTTTGACCTTATTTATAAACTCGAGAATTTAAAGGATAGTATTTCACCTATCATTATTTATACAGGTAGGGAACTCACAAAAGAAGAAAATTACGAACTGCAAAAATATGCCGAGAGTATTATTATTAAAGGTGTAAAATCTGAGGAGCGTCTTTTAGATGAAACCGCCTTATTTCTGCATAGAACCATCAGCAATTTACCTGAATCAAAACAATCTATAATAAATAAATTGTACGATAAGGAGGCAATTTATCATGAAAAAAAAGTTTTGTTAGTTGATGATGATATGCGAAACGTATTTGCTCTATCAAAAATATTAAAGGAACACGGAATGGAAATCTTAAAAGCTGATAACGGTAAAACCGCACTTGAAATTTTAGATAAGAACAAGGATATCGCCATTGTTTTAATGGATATAATGATGCCTGAAATGGATGGATATGAAGCAATGAAAAGGATAAGAGCCCAAGATGAATTTAAAGAATTACCAGTGATTGCTCTTACGGCAAAAGCAATGAAAGATGACAAACAAAAATGTATAGATGCTGGGGCTAACGATTATATTACCAAACCTATTGATAGTGAACGTATGCTTTCCTTATTGAGGGTTTGGCTAAGCAAATAGTATTTTAATTTTTAACAGAAACGTTTATGAATATAAAACCAAAAATATTGGTAGTTGATGACAAACCAGAAAATTTAGTCGCAATAAGAAAAGTGCTGAGAGATTTGGATGT